>NZ_LGRP01000056.1:0-17880 GCF_001636635.1 Paenibacillus sp. O199 | reverse complement strand
CGCATCGCAAGCCTGACACGGCTCTTTACCGTACCCAGCGGAATCCCGAATCTGCTGGATACCTCCTGTTGCGTTAAGCCTGCATAATAGATCGATTCAATGACCTGTTGCTGGTCACCATTCAGCTGGGACAGCGCCTCCTTGATTCGGACACCTTCCCATTTGCGCTCTATTTCTTCTTCTGTATTTGTATGTTCATCGGCATATGCCGCCAGTGTTTCGTTCTCCACTGAGGTCGTAGCTGCGCTTTTGGATTTTCGCCTCAGCATGTCCACTGCAATGTTGCGCGTAATAGCGAACATCCACGTGGTCAGCTTCCCCTGTGAGGCCTCATATCGTTCAGCATTGTTCCAAACCCGCAGGAATAATTCCTGGACAGTCTCTTCTGCTGTCATTGGATCACCAACAATCCGATAAGCAAAAGAATACACCGCCCGCTCGTAGCGGTCATATAAAAGCTCCAGTGCGGAAGCATCTCGTTCCGCAATCTGCCGCATTAACCTGCTGTCCTCTATTGATTCAGTCATGCGAGGGCCCCTTTCCGTGTCATCCCTCTTATTATAACCTACGCAGAATCATTTGAAGAGGATTACCTTATTGAAGAAAAAATTTGAAATGTTTTCGCAATTGTTTTCAAAAAAAGCTTCAACCTTCCTTTTTATTGCAAAAAATTACAGCCTGTGGTATACTCTAAGAGTTGGTATTTAAACAACCTCATATGATTTTCTGTCTTCTTTAAACCCCGGAATATTTTCTTCATGCTGCGACCGCAGCGAACATGCACATTAACCTATGAAGATTGAAGAACCTGAATCACATTAACCCGGTAGTACAGAGTTTCACAAGATGTTCCCATTCACACTGGCGCGGTCATCGGAGCCGCAAGGACAAAAGAGAGGTAGGGCTTTTGTTGTTTTGGATGTCACTTATTCTTGAGAAGATTGAAAACATACACAAAGCACCCGGAATTGGGTTCCGGGTGTTTTTTCATGTCCACTTTTAATAAAAAAATGTCCAGACAGCTAAAAGGCGCCGATACAATCTCGGCGCCTTTCATCGGAGTTGTATGGATCAACCCCCTGATACAGTTGCTGTTGTAAGATCTAGATAAACATCGTTTTGGAGATGATGACCAACAGGATGAACAGTACAAGAATCGTACCCATGGATCCCCAGCTTCCTCCGCTATGTCCATAGGAAGTTCCACAACCATGGTGATACCCATGAAGCACTGGAGCCTGATTGGGATGATGAGCGTAGCCGTAGCCATAGCCCGCTGGCATAGTTCCACAACCATATCCGTACCCATGCATTTCATGACCTGTGTATCCATGCATGTGCTCATACCCTCCCACGTATCCGTATACGTGTCCCTGTCCGTTTGGTGAATTCGGTTTTACTTCGCTCATTGTTCATTCCTCCTTAACATTTGCCTACACCCCTAAGCTATGTATTATGCCTACCTCTGGACCGGGCTATGGCCCTACTTTGACAAAATAGGCGTTTTCACTATTCCTGTAGGCTTGTCCTCAAACCAAAAAAAACCCCACCGGTTAACCGGCGGAGTTCAACATATTATACCCAGAAAGATTTAGTGATGATAACGAGAAGAATGAACAGAACCAAGATGGCACCAGTTGATGTCCAGCCGCCGTATCCTGCGCCTCCAAGTACTTCGCTCATGGAGATTCCTCCTTTACCAATGGTTTAGGTGTTAAGGGTCTATTAGATGAGGAATGCTTTGGAAATGATAACCAACAATATGAAGAGAACCAAAATGGCACCAGTCGATGTCCATGCGCCGCCGTATCCACCTACAACTCCACTCATGCAAAACCCTCCTTTTATTTGAGGTACAGTTCACTATATGCAAAAATCACACACTAGATCGGGCTCTGATTAAATTTGGGCAGGCATTACCTACGAAGCAACCATATTCTCTTTCTCTTTGAACCCATAAAATGCAAAAAACCGCAAGCCCCAAAAAGAGACTTGCAGTACATTGTATAAGACCATCTTCCTTATGCTGCTGACTTCCGTCAGTTCGGCCGTGCCTGACGGGATGAAAGTTTCTCTTGAACAGATTGCAGCTTCTGTACACTGGAGGCATCCGGTTTGTCACGACGATCGTCGATCTTGACGGATGTGGAGACACGCTGAGCTCCCGATAGAAACGGAGCTTCATGCAGAGCCGCAATTGCTGTAAATACTTCATTGAGCGGGCCTTCGATAATGGTACTCATGGAGGTCAACTGATATGTAATGCCCCGCTGGTTTTCCAATACTTTCTGCATATCCGCCACATAACTGCTCAAGCTGGTCGTCCCGGTGCCAATTGGAATTACGGTCACTTCTGCTATTGCCATTTCGCTCCGCCTTCCTTGGGCCCCGAAAGATACCGGTGCCGCTCATTTTTAGTCGATTTTTGCCTGTTTTTATTCTACCAGTTGAAGGAGCTATAATTCAAACTGACGTGATGACGTCATCTGATTTGACCAAAAATTTTTTTTGATAAATCTTCAAATCTTCCAGTCCTTTTCCTTTGCGGAATCCTGGCTTAAATGGTATACTCGGAATTACGTTTTACTGTGTTGACCCTGTTTACAAACACTATATGTTGGGTTACAGTAAGAGAACAGCAACAAAATGTAGTGAAATTAAATCACCCCACTTCTATTAGTCATCTTCTGAAATCTCGCGAAAAACAGGATGAAATCACCTCTAAAGGCACGTCCCTGTAGGTGTAAATCGCTTTCTCGAAACAGACTTGACTCGGAGGTTAACGGGGCTATTTGGACTGCACCGGTATCCTCTAATTCACAGGCGTGTCTGCTATAGACAAAAGATTACATAAGCACCCTTTCCTGTCTTTTTTTGATTCTTCAAAGACAGTAAGGAACTCAGGGCATCCATGGGCATTTTCAGCCGCGAGGCAAGGGGAATGCTTTTTATGTGACCATGTTCTGCGTGCGCTCCTATGTGCAAGATGAGGCAAGACTCGCAATTACCGCCGTTCAGTCCGCAATATGCAGCTTATATCTTTATCTCACCGTAAGAAGACACTCAATTCTTTATATAAAGAATTTCTCCAATTTATCTCTTAAACATGCGAAAGCGAGGAATATTCATGCCACAAGTTGTGACCAAGCCGAACAACCGCCAGCTTGCCTTTGATGATATGCGCATCTCGGTATATGCAGATCGTATTCTGGAAGGACTGGACATGCTGGACAAGGAACGTCTGATACGCGGGGTAAACAGCAAGCTCCGTCGTGACGAAGTTACCGGAGACGAGATCAGCAGCGCTTTTATGATGAGCGCTCTGGAACTGGTAACGAAGGAAGAGCCTAACTGGAAATTTGCAGCGGCACGCTCCCTGCTTACTTCCCTTTACAAGAAAGCGGCAACCAACCGCAGATACAAATCTTACCCGGAAGAGCCTTACGGCGCTTTCCACCCGCTTCTAGTGGATCTTGTGAAGAAAGGCATCTACCGCGAAGAACTGCTGGAATGTTACACCAAAGAGCAGATCGACGAACTTGCTGAATGCATCGATTACCGCAACGATCTGTTGTTCGACTATATCGGCTTGCTCACACTGGCAGAACGTTACCTTGCACACGATTTTGACGGAAAAGTCATGGAATTGCCTCAAGAGCGTTACATGGTTATCGCGATGTACCTGATGCATCAGGAGCCTGCTGAGAGACGTATGGACCTCGTTAAGGAAGCTTACTGGGCAATGAGCAACATGTACATGACGGCAGCTACACCTACGATGTCCAATGCGGGTAAAAAAGTGGCTGGACAACTCTCCAGCTGTTTCATTGATACCGTGGATGATTCCCTTGAGGGTATCTTTGACTCCAACACAGATGTAGCACGTCTCAGCAAAATGGGCGGCGGCATCGGCGTTTACCTCGGTAAAGTCAGAGCTCGCGGTTCGGACATCCGGGGTCACAAAAATACAAGTTCTGGCGTAATCCCTTGGATTCGCCAACTAAATAATACTGCGGTCAGCGTAGACCAACTCGGAACACGTAAAGGTGCAATCGCTGTTTATCTGGACGTTTTCCATAAAGACATTCTGGCCTTCCTCGATCTGAAGCTGAACAATGGTGACGAGCGGATGCGTGCGCATGACGTATTCCACGGCATCTGCCTGCCTGACCTGTTCATGGAGCGAGTGGCCAGCCGCGGCGAATGGAACCTGTTCTGCCCGCATGAAACGAAAAAAGTGATGGGCTGGAAAGATGAGAACGGTCGTCCACTCGGACTGGAAGATTTCTATGATGAGTCCGTAGGCGAAGGCGCGTTCCGTGAGAAATATGAGGAAGCGGTCAACCACCCGCTGTTGTCCCGGATTACGGTTCAGGCGATTGACATCATGAAACGTGTTATGAAATCCCAACTGGAAACCGGTACACCTTACATGTTCTACCGGGATACTGTTAACCGTTCGAACCCGAACAGTGCACACGGCATGGTCTACTCTTCCAACCTTTGTACCGAAATCATGCAGAACCAATCTGCAACTGTAGTTGAAAAAGAAGAGCTCGTAACCAAAGATGGACAAACCCGCATCGTGATTTCCAAAGTACCGGGCGATTTCGTAGTCTGCAACCTGAACTCCATTCACTTGGCACGTGCTGTACCTCATGATGTATTGGAGCGTCTGGTACCGATTCAGGTTCGTATGCTGGACAACGTTATCGACATCAACAACATTGAAGTGCTGCAAGCCCAATACACCAACAGTCAATACCGTGCGGTTGGTCTGGGAACATTCGGACTTCATCACCTGCTTGCTCTCGAAGGCATTCGTTGGGAATCGGAAGAAGCAGTCACATATAACGATAATCTGTACGAAAAAATTAACTATCTGCTCGTGAAAGCCAGCATGGAACTGTCCAAGGAAAAAGGACATTATCCGAAGTTCCAAGGTTCCGATTGGCAAACAGGTAAATACTTCGACCAACGGGATTACACGACAGGTGAGCGCGTAGGCGAATTCGTTACAACTGAACAATGGAAAGAACTGCAAGCCCAAGTACAACAAAACGGTGTACGTAACGCTTGGTTGTTCGCTATTGCACCAAATGGTTCAACGTCCATCATTGCCGGTTCAACAGCCAGCATTGATCCGCTTTACGAACTGTTGTCCTATGAAGAGAAAACGACATACAAGATTGCCAACCCGGCACCTGACCTGTCCGAAAAAACGATCTGGTATTACAAAACAGCGTTCATGGTGGATCAACATGCTTCCATCAATATGGCCGCTGCCCGTCAACGCCACGTCGATCAGGGACAAAGTTTCAACTTGTATGTTCGTCCAGATATCAAAGCAACGGAATTCCTGGAACTGCATCTGCACGCCTGGAGAGCCGGCATTAAATCAACTTATTATGTCCGCAGTCGGGCATTGACTATTGAAGAATGCGATTCTTGCGCAAGCTAAGTTTTATCGTGATGCTGAAAGCTCACTAGATCTACGATGACTACCAGGGCATCCTGTTTTGAATGCAAAATGGCGTTGCCCTGGTACTTTTTTGCCCAAAACACGATCACAACATCATGAGATGTTGATATAGATGCTACATTACAGCCCCTAATATATAAGTTGAAATAATATTACACGATAACGGAGAGGACAGAAAAAAACTGGAGAAGCGAAGCGCTCGCCTTTATCACCGGATTTCTCCCATTTAGAAAAGGAGTTAAAGAAATCTGGGGATAACAGCGATCGGAAGGTTGTTCTGTCATCGTAGTTATACAGTGTAAATTCATTCAAGGAGTGAACGGATTATGCAATTGCAGAAAATTTTCAATACCGAAGCGCCTAACCAGTCTACCCGTATCATTGAAGGGGAATGCTCAGGCATTCTGAACTGGAACGATATTCGTATGCCTCATATGTACAAACTGTACAAAGTACTGCTGCTCAACCACTGGATCGCGGATGAAATTCCAATGTCCAAGGATGCTTCCCAATTTGCCCAATTGGATCCGGAAGAACAGCGTACATTTAAAGTCAACATCTCCCTGCTCGCTGTATTGGACTCCATGCAAACGATGTTTGTAGGTGACGTGAAACGTTATTTCACGGATTCCTCACTGGAAGCAATCTCGGCAATCATTGGACAACAGGAAGTTGTACACAACCAATCGTACTCTTACGTTCTGTCCTCCATCGTGTCCGATCGGGAGCAAAAGGAAATCTTTGAATACTGGAAACATGATCCGGTGCTGCTTGACCGTAACCGGTTCATCGCCGACATCTACCAAACCTTCCGGGATAACCCGTCTCCACAGACGTTCTTCCAGGCCATGGTAGCCGATCTGGTACTTGAAGGTATCTTCTTCTATAGTACATTTGCCTTCTTCTACAACCTGGCCCGTGACCAGAAGATGATGGCAACCAGCCAAATGATCTCTTATATTCAGCGCGACGAGAACCAACACTGCTACTTCTTCGCTGAAGTGTACAAACAGTTGCTGGTGGACTTCCCTGAACTGAACACACCTGAGAACATGGACTATGTGTACAAAACGATCAACCGTGCCGTTGAACTCGAAACCAACTGGGCACACTACACTCTCAGCAACGTACGCGGGATTGACCTGAACGAGTTGGAAGACTACATCAAGTACATCGCCAACAAACGTTTGCGCCTGATGGGTATGGAAAAAGCATATGAAGGCGTGGATGTAAACTGCATGCCTTGGATCAAACCTTTCTCCGACGAAGCACTGAATGCTACGAAAACAGACTTCTTCGAAGCCAAATCCCGTAACTACGGCAAAGTCGGCGACGATAACGGATTTGACGATCTGTAAGTTGATTGATACAGTGAGCGTAATTTAATGAACGCAATCTAATAAAAATGCACAACACTCCCCTTGTTGAAATGTCTTGATGGCTTTCTGCTTGTGGGAGTGTTTTTTTATATGCGACTGGATAGGATACTGTACCCATCCATCCTGCCAGCTTGTAAGATATAATGGAAAGAGGTTCACATTCCCCTATTGAAATGAGGCATAGTGATGGAAAGAGAACTGCTGGAGCAACTAAACAAATGGCATGAACAGGACCAGTTCAGTCTTATTATTGAACGTATTCAACAAATCCCCGAATCGGAACGGGATTATGAGCTGATTGGACAACTTTCCAGAGCGTATAACAATGAAGGTCGTTACCGTGAGGCTGTCCAACAGTTACTATTTATCCATGGGCAGGGAGCGAGTGACCCACTATGGCAGTACCGGTTGGGTTACGCTTATTATCATATGGCCATGTACGAGCAGGCAATCAAAGCTTTTGAGATGGCAAACGAGCTCTTGCCCCATGACGAATCGACCATCGAATTTCTCGAATGGACACGGCCCAAAGCTGAAAAAATGCAACAGGATCGACAGCGCCATCAAGAGATATTGTTGGAATTGGAGCACAGTGGCAGGCTGAACAATCTTAGAGCTGCTTCCGGGTCCTACGATCCGACTTCATTCTGGGAACACAGCGAATATGCGTTGGAAAGTTATGTATCTTCACCTTTTGACGAGGAGATGATCCAAACCATTGAAAAGGAGCTAGGCTACAAATTACCTGCCTCCTATATCCAGTTAATGAACACACAGAACGGTGGAATCCCCGCACACACTGTTTTCCCAACCAAAGAAGCTACTTCATGGGCTGAAGACCATATCGCCATTACGGGGATTATGGGCATTGCACGGGACAAGTCCAATACACTGGGCGGAGAATTTGGAAGCCGTTTCATGATTGAAGATTGGGGATACCCTGATCTTGGTGTTGTGATCTGTGATTGTCCGTCTGCCGGACACGATGTAGTGATGCTGGATTATCGATTCTGTGGCCCTGAAGGCGAACCTGCTGTGGTTCATGTGGATCAGGAAGACGATTATGAGATTACATATCTGGCGCCTAATTTTGAAACTTTTATTCGCGGATTGGTTGATGCCGATACGTTTGATCTGTCTGACGAAGAGGATGAAGACTGAGATCGCAGGAGGGGCTTATGACAACCCGTATTTATTTTGGCTCCAATAAACTTGGTGAGATTGAGCAAGCATCCTTGCAAAAGGCGCTTCATGATTGCAATCTGGGAGCGCTTATAGATTATAAGCGAACCGATGAGGGTGTGATGGGTCAGACACTTTTTATTCGCTCTTCAGAGGGAGAATATATTCTGAAAGGCAACCCGTTATATGCAGGACAACTTCAGGAAGAGCAGTTCTTTGTAGAACAGCTGAGAACCCACACCAACATTCCTGTACCTGATCCATATTTATTACATGAAGATACCGACATATTGGACTGGAGCTATGCCATCATGCCCCGATTACCTGGAATGCACCTGCATGATCCGTCATTACAGGCTTCACTTTCACAGGAGGATCAGGAGAAGATCGCTACGATGCTTGCCCACTCCTTAGCAGAACTACACCGTTGGAAGGTCCCTGATGCGGGAGAGTATGATCCTGTAGCAAAGCAGATCGTTCCCTTTGCGGGCAAATATCTGGACTGGCTGTATGGGACAATCCATCACTGGCTGCAGGATGCTGCAAAGTACTCCGTGATAACAGACGAAGATACACAGTGGGTGGACGAGCAATTAAAAAACGCTGAATCTGCATTTCACTCCATGCCTGTTCCCGGATTTGTGATGGGTGATTTTAAGGTCGAGAACTTTGTGATTCAGAGGAATGGTGATAGCCTTGCTTCGGACTGGCAGATTAGTGGTCTGTTTGATTTTACAACGGCCTATTTTGGAGACGGAACAGCTGACTTAACCAAAATGACAGCCATGTATGTACGAGAAGGTCAACCCGAACTTGCCAAACGATTCCTTCACGGTTACCGGGAGGTTGTCTGCGCAGCAGATACGGAGCGATACCAGCACTTTGCAACACGTCTTAGGGTGCATCTGCTCTATCAGCGCATTTTGTTATGGGGTGAATGCAAAGCAACAGGCCGAGTGACCTGGGCAGCGGATATGCCTTTTGCAGATTGGGCGGAGCAGTACATGGATTCGGTAATTGCTTTACTGGATTAACACAACAAAAAACCGCCAGAAGGATGAGATGCACTCACTCCTGGCGGTTTTCTCAAACCATCATATATTTAAATCGGTAATATGCATATATGAATTACGGTTGTGCAACCGGCACTTCCTGATGTTTCTGCAAAAACTCCAGCATCCGCCGATACACGAGAATCTCATTCGTTTTTCTGGAGAAGCCATGGCCTTCATCATCCAGAACGATGTATTCCACGTCTACCCCTTTCCCCTGCAACGCGGCCACGATCTGATCCGATTCCGCCTTCACGACCCTTGGATCATTGGCCCCTTGAATGACCAGCATCGGGTTGACCATCTGGTCCAGATACGTAATCGGTGAATCCTTCGTTAAGCGTTCGCGGTCACGGACCGGATCACCCAGCCAGTTGTCCATCATCGGTTTCCAGTCTTCCGGCACAGATTCCAGGAATGTGAACAGGTTACTTGGCCCAAAAATATCAACCGCAGCGCGGAATAATTCCGGGTGACGCCCTGCCAGCAGCAAGGTCATATACCCGCCGTAACTACCCCCTACCACGAACAGGCGATCCGGTGATGAGATACCCTCGTCAAACAGCCAGTTTATACCGGCAACACAGTCTAACCTTGGGCCCTCGCCCCAATCTCTCTCGACCATTTTGCCAAACTCGGCGCCATATCCAGTGCTTCCCCGGAAGTTCGGAGCAAAAATATGATAACCCTGAGCCAGCATCATTTGGAACATCGGACGGAAGAATTTTGCTTCCGATGCCTGTGGCCCGCCATGCGGCCAAAATACCGTGTAACCATTAGCATGTTCCGGCTTCGCTTTGAAAAAAAGCGCTTCGATCTCCAGTCCGTCGTAGGAGTTATATCGAATGACATCCGGGTAGACGAGATCACTCGGATTAAGCCCCGTGACCCGATTCGCAGTCAACGGTTCCCAGGACTCACTACCTGTCATCAACCGATAGATATTATGCGGCTGGACAGCTCCACGCCCCGAAATATACACGTTGCCAGCCTTGGTAACCGTCACATGTTCTACGGTGTCCAGTGGCATGGCCACACGCCGAGGCTGCTCGGAACCTTTGTCCAGCGCGTACATCCGATTCTCGGGACCCGTAAACGTCCAGAAGTATAACGTCTCTGAATCCTTATGCCAGCGGATGATATCCACGTCTTCTCCCTCCACTTTGCACAGAGGACGAAACTCATGAGTATCCAGCCGGTATTCGGCCACATAGGTGTACGGTTCGTTATCATTTGTAATCATCAGAAGCCGATTATTGTCTGCAAATAGGACATACGAAACCTGACTCTGTTGCTCGGAGACCGGAATAATGGATTCTGACTCACCGTTCCGGTATACATATGCTGTCTGGTAGGTATTGGAGTATACATTCAAGATTACATAGGCTTGTTCATCCGAACTCACAGCAATCAGATTGCTTGTGACCTCTTCCCCTTGATGCAAGAGCTCATCCTCTCCCGTTTCCAGGTTCATCCGGCGTGAGTTGAGATAGTTCGGGTTATCCTTACTTGTCATATAATAAAGACGCTGTCCATCCTCGGACAGATGAGAGAAATAACAACGATCATTGGGCTCTGCCGGAACAACAGGAAATGGGACTCCGCCTTCCGGTTTAAGTGCATACAGATGATAATTCTCATCCCCGTCCCGATCAAACGCCGTGAGAATATGACGTCCTTCTGGGTCTGGTTGGATAAACTGGCTGCTCTGATTCAAATACGTCAAAGGATACGGGTAGCCACCCGGCAGATCCATCGCCCAGATATTGGGCTGGCCGTTCAGATTGCTGTCAAAAAACAAACGTTTCTCGTCGGCCGATACGACAAAATGGGAAATGCGATACGTCTGGAAATACTGTTCTACATCCGGTTTGGGAAACTGAATCATGACAAACCTCCTTGAGTATGAACGAAGTATCAAACAGTGGTAAATTAAGGGTATATTTGTCCATATTATATGTACATCCATTGTTTGCACAATAGATATGTCATATTTTTTTCCATTTCAGCTCATTCGATTACGTATAAAAGGTCATATGGGGTTTATCCTCACGGTAATAGTCAAGTCTCTGCTTCATATTTCCGGTATGTAGCTCGAACAAATGACCATCGGGATCGGTAAAATAAATGGATAATGCATCCTTCGGATCGCGTGGTCTTCTGGGAAGAATGTCAGCCCCGGCTGCTCGCAGCTGCTGCACAGACTCGTCGAATTCCTCTTCTTTTACGGTAAATGCAATATGTGTATACGTTCGTTCCGTATAGTTGCGAATGACGTCTTCCTGATTCAAAGCGATCCAAAGTCCGGCAAGTTCGAAATATGCCAGCTTCCGGCCTTTCACCTGAATACGGGCACCGAGAGCCTGCTCATAAAAGGTAATGGACCGTTCCAGATTGGATACGGAAAAGCACAGATGATTAATTCCCTGAATATTCATTTGGCTCCTGACACCTCCACATTTTAATGAACTGTTGCAATTAATACATCCTTATTATGGTATATTTTGCACCAAAAACAAATGCCCTTCTTCCTCCTGTCGCACCTTCTTCTGGGCGAATGCATAGTTTAGGCATATGAACGAACGTGCGAGGGGGATGTAAACCGAATGAATCCTGTCTATCCTTTTTACGGTGAGAAAACGGTGTGCAAGCCACAAAAGCTGGCTTTCCCACCCCAGCATCAGGACCAGCAGCCAGGTCTGGAAACTCTGATGGTGCCTGAACCGATCAGCGAAGATCCTGCTTATATTGGCAGCTGCAAGCTAGAAGGCAAGGTTGCGATTATTACCGGTGGTGACAGTGGAATCGGCAGAGCGGCAGCTATTGCTTTTGCCAAGGAAGGTGCAGATATCACCATCGCTTATCTATATGAACGGACCGACGCCGAAAGGACACGTGAACGCATTGAAGAGCTGGGACAACGGTGTCTATTAATCGAGATTGATCTGCGGTTAAAGAAAAACTGTGAGGCTGTCATCCGAACGACCATGGAAACCTTCGGAAAGATCGACGTCCTGGTCAACAATCATGGCGTGCAGTACGTACAGCCAAGCATTGTCGATATTACGGAAGAACAGCTGTACCATACGTTCCAGACGAATGTGTTTGCCTACTTTTTTCTGATTCAGGCGGCTCTCCCACATCTGTGCAAAGGAGCATCCATCATCAATACGGCTTCCATTACGGCCTATAAAGGTGAAGTGCAACTGATCGATTACTCTTCCAGCAAAGGGGCTGTGGTCTCTCTGACACGGGTACTCGCCAAATCGCTCGCATCCGAAGGAATCCGGGTGAATTGCGTGGCTCCTGGACCCATATGGACACCACTCATTCCATCCAGCTTCTCCGCTGAAGACGTGCAGGTATTTGGAACCGAGACGCCGATGGGCCGGGCAGGCCAACCTTATGAACTAGCAGCTGCCTACGTCTATCTCGCTTCCCGCGACTCCTCCTATGTCACTGGTGAGTGCATTCATGTCAATGGCGGCGATATGGTAACGACCTAGTCATCTGGAGAACACCTCATATCTTGGAAAAAATACATTGGCACTGATATGAATGCAACTGTATCCTCCCCGTTCACGGGCTATGTCAGGTTGGATTTCGCGTTGGCAGCAGGAGATCACGTTACCTGTTCCGAAGAGGGTTAGGAGTAATTGATCCGGCGAGCCGGAACCTGACATCTTGCGACAAGGAGCTGAACAACCTGATGAACTACGATCCACTCTACCAACCGTATCCGTCTTATCGTGTGCCCGTTTATGCCAAAAAAGGCATGGTCGCCACTTCACAACCTTTGGCTGCACAAGCGGGTATGGATGTGTTAAAAAAGGGCGGCAACGCCATCGATGCCGCTATCGCCACCGCTGCTGCACTCACCGTGCTGGAGCCAACGTCCAATGGCATTGGGGGCGATGCCTTTGCCCTCGTCTGGACCGAGGGCAAATTGCATGGCCTGAATGCCAGTGGGCCTGCGCCTCAGAGTATATCGATTGAGGCGCTCAAAGCGGCAGGCCATTCGGAGATGCCTAAGCTGGGGGTCATCCCGGTGACGGTGCCTGGCGCACCGGCGGGTTGGGCTGAGCTGAGCCGCCGATTCGGACGGCTTACGCTGGCGGAAGCGCTGGAACCGGCTGTCCGCTACGCGGAAGAAGGTTACCCGCTTGCGCCGGGGCTGGCCCGCCATTGGGCACGGGCAGCCGATATCTACGCACGCCAAGGCGATGCGGAAGCCGGGCGTGCGTGGTTTGAGACGTTTGCCCCAGGCGGGCATGTTCCAGCCGTGGGCGAGATGTGGCGTTCGCCGGATCATGCGGCAACACTGCGCCGGATTGGTGAGACCGGTGCGCGAGACTTCTATGAAGGCGAACTTGCGGAGCGTATTCATTCTTTTATGGCAGAACACGGAGGTTACCTGACCAAAGAAGATCTGGCTGCATTCCAACCTGAGTGGGTTGATCCGATCTCGGTCTCCTATCGCGGATATGACGTATGGGAGATCCCACCGAACGGTCAGGGGCTGATTGCTCTGGCAGCACTCAATCTGTTAAAGGGATTTGATTTTGAAGAAAAGGAATCCGTTCTGGCATACCACAGGCAGTTGGAAGCCATGAAGCTTGCGTTTGCCGATGGGGAAAAATACATTACCGAGGAACGCAAGATGGGCGTATCGGTGCAGGAATTATTATCCGAAGCGTATGCAGACGAACGGCGCAAGCTCATTGGTGATGTGGCACTTCCGCCTGAAGCGGGCGACCCAAGGGCAAGTGGAACGGTGTATCTTGCAACGGCAGATGGTGAGGGCAACATGGTTTCCTTCATTCAGAGCAATTATATGGGCTTCGGCTCCGGGCTGGTTGTGCCAGGCACAGGCATTGCCCTGCAAAACCGGGGGCATAATTTCTCGCTTGATCCCGATCACGCCAACGCATTGGAGCCAGGCAAACGGACATTTCATACAATCATTCCGGGCTTCCTCACACGTGGTGATGAAGCAGTCGGACCATTCGGGGTCATGGGCGGTTTCATGCAGCCCCAGGGTCATGTGCAGGTCGTCATGAATACGGTGGACTTCCACCTCAATCCACAGGCTGCGCTCGATTCTCCGCGCTGGCAGTGGACCAAAGGCAAAACGATTCTGGTTGAGCCTGGATTCCCTCAACATATTGCACAGGCACTTGCCCGCAAAGGGCATGATATACAGGTCGCCCTCGATCCGTCGATGTTTGGACGCGGCCAGATCATCTGGCGCAACCCGGACAACGGCGTATTGTGCGGCGGCACGGAAAGCCGGGCAGATGGCTCGGTAGCAGCGTGGTAATACGTTGCAAGTGCAGCTGAATGAGAGTGGGAACGTAATGCTCAGGAATATTGCATATGCTGCGGGAACCGGGAAAACCGTTCATATATATGAATTTTTTGATTCATGATATGTAGTCATTCATCATTCGTTTGGTTTCAAGGAAAGGGTAAAGAAGAGATCTAATCGGTCTCTTCTTTACCCTTTTTTTGTCTTTCTTTTTCCCGTTGACCAGCAAGACGTAGTACAGGTTCAGTATAGAATTCATGCCTCTTCAGATGTAAATTCTATGTATAATTTATGGGTTTCATTGGATTTTTATTGAGTTTTCGTAAATTTTCATCCTTACCCATTATAGAGACTCTGCTCTCGTCCGATATACATATAGAGGAATTGCTCACCTCACACGTCATCTCCATCTTATAGAAAAGAGGGCATACGCACATGAAAACACAAGGTAAAATCAAATTCGGGTTCACCATGATGATGGTTCTAGTTGTTCTGATGCTGGGAGCATGTTCGGCAACCGATAAAGTGTCCCCCGCAGATCAGCGAACTAAAGTCGGAATCGTTCTTACGGATGTCGGCTTGGGTGATCATTCTTTCAGTGACGCATCTTTTGAGGGATTGGTACAGGCAAGAAACGAGAACAGTATTGTTTTTGATTACAAGGAACCGGGAAAGGATTTGACATCCGAGGCAGCTTTTGAGCAATTTGCGAAGGATAAAGTTGATCTGATTATTGGTTTAAGCGACACGATAAAAACCGATCTGGAGAAGGTTGCTCAGAAGTATCCCGATCAGCACTTTCTCATCATTGACGGGCATTCCGATCTCCCCAATGTGACCTCCATGTCCTTCAAAGCAGAAGAAGGCAGCTATCTTGCAGGTATCATTGCTGGCTTTGCAACAACCGAAGACCATGTAGGCTTCTTGGGTGGAATGGATATTCCGGTGCTTCACGATTTCCAGCAAGGTTTTGAGCAAGGTGTAAAGGCGGCTAATCCGGATGCCACAGTCCATGTCGTGTACGCCGGGGATTTCGGCAATCCTGATCTTGGAGGAAAACTCGCGGCGCAGATGATTCAGGAACAGCGTGTTGATGTCATTTACGTTGCTGCCGGACTTACCGGCATAGGCTCACTTTCGGAGATTCAGAGATTAGGTAAATACGCCATTGGCGTGGACCAGGATCAGTTCTTTTTAGCAGAAAAAGCAGTACTCACTTCCATGCTCAAAAATGTAGATGTCTCTCTTCATAACGCCATTAATACGTTCATTCAGAACCAGCATTCATTTCCCGAAAAAGAAATGTTCTATGGTCTGGCAGAAAACGGCGTAGGTTTAACTGCCCTACATAACATCACACTCACGGACGAACAACAGCAAACGTTCGAAGATTTGAAAGCACAGATCGCTTCCGGCAAAACCAAAATTACCCTAGATCAATAAACCAATTGCTAATATGGAGGCACGCTTATGAAATTGCAGGGAAAGCTGATAATGAATGCCGTAGTATCGTTACTGTTATGCCTTTTGCTTGTAGCCTATATCATTATTCAATTGCTGAGCATGAATGCCAAAAATCAAAATCTGGTGCCTGCCATGCTGAAGGTCACGGAGCTGAACGCTAACCAGATACAGACCGAGCAGGCGCTCGATGTGTACTCGTTCTCCATGACAGCTGGCAATCAGGATAATGTTGCACGCTTGCTGAATGAAGGTAAAACCATGGTAAAGCAGCTCACAGAAGGCTTGCTGGAAACGGATGAACAGCTTCGCCTGATACAATCGATCCAAACCAAATTAACAGCTCTGGACACGGGCGCCACCGAAGCCATCACAGCCATGAACAGTTCGGACGCCAAACGTTTCAGCTCACGGGTCAAAGGCATACAAAATGATATCTATATGCTGGATGAGGTGACCCGGGATCGATATGACCAATACACAGTAGATCTTGAACAAGACATTCAGCGGACCTGGCAGATTGCCCTCGCCGGAGCCATCATCCTGCTTGTCGCTGTGCTGGTGTTCAACATGTACACTTCACGAAAATTGGCGAGACGCATCCGCAGCTTGAAGGAAGCAGCAGGACAAATTGCGAACGGTGATCTGACGCAGCAGCTTCCGGAGACACGAGGCAAAGATGAATTGGATGACTTAAACCGCTCCTTCCGCCTTATGACGGGGAATATTCGCAGTATCATTCAATCTATCGGTGCGGCAGGAAACCGTGTTGATGGGATGGCACAGGACATTGACCGCGGTAATGATACTGTGCAAGCCATTGTGCAGCAAGTATCCCGAACGACCGAAGAGCTATCGATTGGCAGTCAGAAAATTGCTGAGGATCTTAGTGACACGGTTATGGTTGTGGACAAGATGCAGCATATGTTTGAAAGCAATCTTCAGGCGACTTCACAATCGGCCATCTATGGTAACGAAGTTTTGACTTCCGTGCAGGAGGGACACATCGCCGTACAGGAACAGCTTCGTCTGGCTGAAGTAAACCGGATTGCCATGTCTGAGGTAGAAAAGACTGTCCAGGAATTGGAGGAGAGTGCCTCCCGGATCGCAACCATGACTGCTTATGTATCAAGCATCGCTACGCAGACAACCCTTCTGTCTCTGAACGCCTCCATCGAAGCGGCACGTGCAGGTGAAGCCGGACGCGGCTTTGCTGTCGTCGCGGGGGAAGTGAAGAAACTGGCCGAGCAATCCGAGCAATCGGTACAACATATCTTTGGGGCTGTCGGCGAAATCACAACGGCTATGGGCAAAGTGAAAAACTCTGTGACACAGAGCATTCAGCTCTTTGCAGAACAGGAGCAGGCCACCGGAAAAACCGGCGAATCCTTCTCTGGTATTCGTCACAGTGTAGAGCGAATCAGCACAAGTATTAACCAGCTTACGGAAGACATGCAGCAGTCCAGTGAACTTAGCGCACAGGTTCAACAGGCGATTGAAAATATCAGTGCCATTACGGAACAATCGGCTGCAAGCAGTGAGGAAATTACAGCTTCTACGGCCGAGCAACAACGTTCGTTCGCCGAAGCAAGCACTAAGGTGAAAACCCTGCGGGATATCAGTGCAGAGATGCATCAGGAGCTTTTACGGTTCCGGTTGTAGTTTAACCATGATAAAAGAATGAAGAGAAGCGTCTGTACCGAAGGTTGAAAGGAACTTCCTTTCTCGGGTCGAAGCGCTAATCCATTCTAACGAATCGACCACACCTTAATTAGAGGATTTGGGTCGAATGCACAGATTAACGAACTTCAGTCACGTTATTCTCGTTATAATGGTACAAACTTGGGCCAGAACCTGCCGATCAGTGAAATCACGTCGCTGGGATTCTAGCGCAGATTAATGGAAAATGCAGCTCATAGCGTGTTTGATTCGTTAAAAGTTAATACCACTAAAAAGGGATGTCCTCGTCATGTTTATGACTATGGACATCCCTTTCTTAATGTTATGAGTGGTTTA
>NZ_LGRP01000067.1:0-9184 GCF_001636635.1 Paenibacillus sp. O199 | reverse complement strand
AATATTTGTCTAACTTTAAGGGGTCACTTCAACATGAACGATGTGTAAACGACTGGCTTTTATTTTACAGTATTAACGCACTTCTCCATTGGTTTCAATCAGTTTTTGATACCAGTGGAAGCTCTGTTTGCGGATACGTCTTAATTCCTTGATATCGAATTCTTCCCGATCCACGTAGATGAATCCATAACGTTTGCTTGATCCCTGATGTGTGCTGACCAGATCAATCGCAGACCAAGGGCAGAAGCCGAATACATCTACACCGTCTGTAATAGCCAGTTGAATCTGTTCGATATGTTTATTGAAAAACTCGATGCGGTAAGGGTCGTTGATCACGTCGCCTTCCTCCAGTTTATCAAATGCACCCAGACCATTCTCGGTAACGATCAATGGCAGATGATAACGGGAATAGATCTGGCGCAGCGTTGAGCGGAAACCAACGGGATCAATTTCCCAACCAAATTCAGTCTTTTGCAGATTTGGATTTACAGATCCTCTGTAAGCTCCTGGCTCCCCGACGATTTCATGCTGGTCTCCTGTATGGGAGAAGTCATTGCCATCATTCAAGCTTTCACCAACGGTCTGTGATGTATAGTAGTTAAAAGCGATAAAGTCAGGGTTTCCTTGAGCCAGGATGTCCATGTCTCCATCTTCAATGACAGGGGTATATCCTTTTTCTTCGAGATAACTCCAGGCAATATGATTGTAGCGTCCATATACCGCCATATCGAGATAGAGCCAGTTGCGAATGGCAGCATAGTTATCAGCAGCGAGCGTATCTTCCGGTTTGGAGCTCGCAGGATAGATAACACCGATATTGGGAGCTGGGCCGATTTTGGCTTCAGGCAGCATCTCATGACACAGAACCATGGCTTTGGCTTGAGCGACCAGCATGTGGTGATTTTGCTGATACAGAGTTTTTTGTGGATCAACAAGCGTTGTATCCAGCGTACCCAGAGAGCCGGGATGCAGGATCAACATATTTTGTTCATTAATGGTCAGCCAATATCTGACCCGGTCACCGTAGTTCTCATAAAGTGTTTTGGCATATTGTTCAAAGGCATCTATCGTTGCACGGTTGGACCAGCCCCCTTTTTCTTCAAGCGCATAAGGAAGATCAAAGTGATACATGGTCACAATGGGCTCAATACCGTATTTAATCAACTCATCAATCAAGGAATCATAAAATGCCAGTCCCTTTGGATTTACTTCACCTGCTCCTTGCGGATAGATGCGAGTCCAGGCGATGGAGAAACGGTAGGCTTTGAAGCCCATTTCGGCCATCAGGGCCACATCTTCTTTGTACATATGATAGTGATCACTGGTTACCTTGAAGTCGGTTACGCCTTCCACATGATTGCCCATGTCGATGACAGAAGGGCCTTTGCCATCTTCATCCCAGGCTCCCTCAATTTGATAGGCGGAGGTTGATCCTCCCCAGAAGAAATCTTTAGGAAATGGTTTAAGTTGAGTATGCTTCATTGTTAGTTCCTCCTAAATTGAATACATATGATATAAGTTGAGTTAGACAAGAGTTAGACAACCAAAGTCAGCAGGACATCGTTTTTCTGTACATGCTCTTGAGTCGTTTCGAATACATCCACTTCCTGCTGCGTGAGAGTAACAATGACAGGAGTCACGGTTTCGTATCCAGCCTCTTTAATTTTATCGATTTCAAATTGGATCAACAGATCGCCTTGTCTTACGATATCGCCTTCCTGAACGACAGGATTAAAATGTTTCCCCTTCAGCGCCACCGTGTTAATACCAATGTGAATCAAAATCTCGGTACCTGCGTTGGTCGTTAATCCAATGGCATGTCCAGTTGGGAAGAGTGAAGTTACAACGCCATCCACGGGAGCGACGACTTCACCAATCTCAGGAACAATGGCCAATCCTTTGCCCATGGCACCTGTTGAGAAAGCAGGGTCGTTAATGGTGCTCAAGGCTACAGCTTTACCTGTAAGAGGACTATAAATTTGTTCCTTTTTGATTTCAGTTGTTTTTGTCTCAGGTACGACAGGAAGTTCTTCCGGTGTACTTTCAGTCGATGTATTGGAGACAGATTCATTTTTTTCGGAAGCTGTGTCTTTGGTTTTGCTTTCATATCCGAACATCACGGTCAATATCGCTGCTACAGCAAAGGAGCAGGCAATCGCAATCACGTAGACAACCGTTGGTGTATAGACAGGAATGGCAAATATATTGTGGAACACATAAGCAGTCATTTTAACGCCAAAGTGACCATTAATGGCACCGCCGATCGCACCTGCAATGACAACGATAGGAATCACTCGTTTATAACGCAAGATCAGACCGTATACGATCGGTTCAGTGACACCTGCAAGTAAACCGGTAAGGCTGGTGGAACCTGCAAGGGTTCGCAGGGTTTTGTTCTTTTTGGCTTTCAGGAAAATACCAAATGCTACACCGATTTGTGCAAACACAGCTGCAGCTGCCATGGCTTCAATCGGATCGCCGCCAACCCCGATATTCTGAATCGTGATTGGTGTGAAACCCCAGTGGAGTCCGAAGACAACCATGAAGGTCATGAATCCACCCAGTACAACTCCTGACAAAATGCCGCTGACACCAATAAGCCAAGTTACGCCGGAGGAGATCCAGTCACCTACCGTGGTGCCGAATGGTCCGAAGGCCATTGCGGACAAAGGAACCATAATCATCAGAGCAATCATCGGTACCAGGAACAATTGCAGATCTTTCAAAATGATTTTCTTCAGTAGTTTGTCGAGTACAGCGTAGATGCTGATCGATATGAAGATCGGGAACACGCTGGCTGAATAATTCATCATGACAACGGGTATGCCGAGGAACGATACATCCGAGCCTTTATCCATCAGTCCGGTAAAGTTCGGCTCCATCAGAGCGGCACCAATTACACCTGCTACATAAGGATTGGCTTTCAGTTTCATACCAAGTGTGATACCGAGGAAGATAGGCAAGAAATAAAAGACTGCGTTCCCGGCAGCAGATAGAATCAGGTACGTGTCACTTGTATCAGACATCCATCCAAGCATAGTCAGGACAGTCAACAAAGCTTTTAACATACCTGATCCTGCCATGGCCGGGATTAAAGGTGAGAAACTTCCGGATATAATTTCAAAAACTTTGGATAAAACCGATGTTTTTTCTCCTGTGGACTCAGCAGATGAGGAAGAATCCCCTCCAAAATCTCTGTTCTTCATGATCTCTGCATATACATGAGCCACATTGCTGCCAATGACGACCTGGAACTGTCCGCCGCTTTCGACAACGGTAATGATACCATCGTGTTTCTCGAGCGTTTCGCGTTCAGCCTTTTTCGAATCCTTCAGATCGAATCTCAGCCGGGTTGCACAGTGGACAAGACCATTGATATTGGCTTCTCCGCCGACGAGACGAACGATGTCATCCCCCATTTTTTTATGATCCATGTTCATTCTCCTTTGTTGTTAAGATTGCCTGAAAACAAAAAAATACCTAAACGAATGGCTATGATCATCGGAAAGATGACCCGTTGCCAATCATTTAGGTATCGCCTGCTTTACCAGTAACAATCCTTGTCGTTAAGTTGTGAGACCTACTATAAATGACGCCGAAATCGTTTGCAAGCTTTTTTTATTCAGCGTCCAGCATTTCGTTACGGGAAGTGACACGGTGAATATGGATCGTCAAGTACACTTTTTCATCAATGGACATGGCGCTTTCAAACTTCTCTTCAAGGTATTGATTAATCAGTTGTGTACACTGAAAAGCCTTGGCATATTTGTCTTTAACCTGCTCATACAGGAAGTTATCACCCGATGCAAATTGCTCCTGTTCATTACTCAGCATTCTCTGCACAAAGTATTGCAGATGGGTAATAAACCGGGAGTAATTAAATGAATTTTCATCCAGGGCGATGTGGTAATGATTGGTGACAATGTTGAAAATATCATCAATAACCTCGGTAATTTCAACCGTTTGTTTCATACCCTGACCATCTTGGCGAGCGTTGACAAAATGCATGGCAATAAAGCTGGCCTCATGCTCATCCATTTGGATGCCGAATTGTTCCTGAATCAGATCTACTGCATTCATGCCAATCCCAAATTCCTTTTTGTAAAACTTCTTGATTTGCCACAAAAGGGAATTCTTCAGTCCGACGGATTTGCGGTACCTTGTAATGGCGAATTGAATATGATCAATTAACGATATATAGATATTATCACTAAAAATATCGCCCATTTCCTTTTTGGCGTAGCCTACAATTTCGTCAGCTAATTTTAAATATTCAACCGATGTTTCACCGATCAGGTCAATCAATTTTTGTGGTATTTTATCCGATTTCAGCACAAAGGTTTTCTCGATTTTATCCTCATCCACGGGCTGTCCATTTTTCTTCTTGAAACCTAGACCGTTGCCGATGACAACAAACTCTTGGCCTACCTGATTCTCTGCACGAATGACGTTGTTGTTGAAAATCTGTCGGATGATCATGTATGTGTTCACCTCAATAGCTCGTAATAATAACAAAAAACCCAAACAAAGGCTTATTAGACAGCCTTTTGTTTGGGTATCGCCTGCTTACCAGTAACAATCCCGAAGAAGACACAGCTTCCTCTTTCAATTATGTCCACTATACCGCTTTCATAACAGAATAACAATACAATGATTTATGGAAATGAACGTAAAGACGTCAATTTTTGTTATAATAAGAAAGCTGGAAGTGAAGAAGATGGGCTGGGTTGCATAATAAGTTACCGAGGACGGTCATTTTTAAGCATATACAGGATTATTGGAGTGATAACATGAGCAAAGCAAAAGGAAAAGGCGGTACCGGCCGTGGTACTGGCAAAAAAGGCTGGAACCGTTGGCAAGCCGCCGCTAACCGGGCGAAAAGTGCCCCGAAGCCTTATAAAAGTAAAGGCACAAAGAATAAAACCGATGCCGAAACGCCAAGTGACAAGTCCCAGTAAGTGGGCACGAGATAAGTTGGAGAAGAGATCTGACCTGAAACAGGGCAGCTCTCTTTTTTTTGGCTTGATGCGTTAAAAAAATTATGCTTAACAGAGCCTAATAAGTGATATCCAAATTGCCGATATAAATGGTAAATTACCCCTGTGTGGTGTCGATATACTACCTAGAACAAAGGAGATTTGTCATTGTCCAATAAAAGAATGATACACACAATTAATTTGTTTATGGTTGGTGTTACGCTTACTGCGTGCAGCTCTTCGTCAGGTGTTCCCAATACTCCTGCGGTCTCCAAATTTATTTCTTCGAAAAAAACGGTTAATGAAATACCTGTAACAATATTCTCTAAGAACAAGGAAGTGGAAATAACCCTCTCTTCGGATTGGAAGGTTTCAACAGAACTTATTAATCCATCACTATTGAAGTTATCGCCAGTGGATCGAACAAAGTCCATCCGAATCGACCGAGTGAACCGGGCAGACTACTTATCGGATACGTCATTGACCGATTACATGGCAATCCACAAGAAAAATATTGAATCCACACAAGGCCCAAAGAGAAAGAAAGATGAGATCATCAGAACCAGCAATCTAACTATTGATAAAAAGGAGGCTTACGTAAAAGAAGGAAGAACCAGTTATGAGAGGAATCAATTCGGGTACATTACAGCATACCTAGAAAGTAACTACCATTTTTATATCATTACATATACATCGATGTATGAATTTACGTTAGCAGACCGGGAATTTTTCGAAAAAATGTCTCAACAATTTCGGATATTGAATGATGAACCATCAGACCTTGTCCTTTCATCGACCGATCTTACATCGCATCAGGGAAAATATTCTCAATTCCAGATCCGTACTCCATCTAATTGGGAAGTTCAAGATTTTGAATTACGGGGTTCAGATCTGGATATCTCTCTGCAGGCAAACAATGATTACATGTCGATATATCTCGAACCAAAGGAAGAATCTGATTCCGATCTAACGTTAGAGGAGTATGGACGTTATGTCGCTGAAATGTATGCTGATCCAGAGAACTCCATTCTCGTTCCAGAACGCACGTCTGTTGAAATCAATGGTTTGAAGGGGATTCAGATGGAAGGGTACCAAGTAGTAAATAAACGTAAGATTGTCCAGCTACACACCATTTTAGAAGCACAGGATCATTTTGTAGAGATCGTGTTCTATACGGGTGAGGGTCGATATGATCGGGTAAAGAAAGAGTATCAGAGATATACAAGTACCTACAAGGAAAATAAAAGGTGAAGTTATAAAGGTATAAGAGATCTGCCCACCCGATATCTGGATAAGATCTCTTAAATCTGTAATACAGTCTATTATATAGCAGCTTGAATGAAAGAAGATGGCTCCGAAACTTCAAGTGACAAGTCCGTTTAAATGGGCACGAGATAGAGTAGAGAAGGGAACTGACCTGAATACAGGGATGGTCTCTTTTTTATTTCATCGCAAGCGCATCATATTAAACGAATAACAAAAAACCAAGACGCAGGAATTACCCTCAAGCATCTCGGTTTTTTTGTTATTAACGTTCTTATTGTTTACTTGGTATTCAGCTCTATTTAGCTCTTACTTTGAAGAAGGAGATCAGTTCTTGCAATTGGCCCGATACAGCCGAAAGTTCATCAGAGGCAGCAACAATGGAGGCCATGGATGATTCCTGTTCGGCAATGGATTGCTCAATCTGTTTGCTGCTATGTGCTGCTTTGCTGACGCTCGCAGACAACTCATCCGCAGTAGCGGACATTTCCTGTGTGCTGGCGGATATTTCTTCGGTAGAACTGGAGATATCCTGAATTTGGTTAGCGACTTTGTTCGTAGCTGTCAAAATATCTTCAAAAAATTGCCCCGTCTCCATAGTGACCTGAGATCCCTTCACCACTTCTTGGGAGCCAAGCTGCATAGCTTCGGCAGATTGAAGGATATCGCGCTGAATGCCGTCAATTAAGGTACGGATTTGTTTGGCAGAATCCTGGGACTGTTCAGCGAGCTTGCGGACTTCTCCTGCGACAACCGCAAACCCTTTTCCTTCCTCACCTACACGAGCCGCCTCAATGGAAGCATTCAGGGCGAGCAAATTAGTCTGATCTGCAATTTGCGTAATCATATTTACGATGCTGCTAATTTCGTTGGAGCGGCTTTCCAGAGACTGTATCGATTCCGACGTGTGCTTCACCGCACCAGAGATCAGTCTCATCTGCTCAACCACTTGTTGCATAATCTCATGACCTGTATTGGAACGTTGTTCCATGCTTAATGCCTCATCCGCTACATCTGCAGAACTGCTGGCAATCGTCTGCACAACGGTAGACATTTCTGTCATTGCTCGGGCACTTTCCACGCTCGCCTGATCCTGGGAGCGAAGGCCGTGAGAGATGTCCCGAATATTGCTGCTGATCATCTGGATATTATCATTATTTTTCTCAGAAATATCTAGTAATTTCTTGGATGAGTCAGAGAGGTGATAGGATGTCGTTTGGACTTTGAACATCGTGTCATTGAATCGCTGAATCATCGTATTGAATTTTTCATTGATAATTCCCAGATCATCCCGTCCGGTTTGGATGGTTACATCCAGATTGCCTGCGCTTGCAGTCTCAATACCCTTCATAAGGTCACGGATTGGCTTAAGTGTTTTCTTTAATAGAATAAACTGCAGTACCATAAACAGGACCAGGAAACCGATAAGGAAAATACTACTGTATGTAATCAGCTTATGAAGTCCTTTTGGAACTGCGTTTGCATCAACGTCGAAGTAAAGTGCGGCGTACATTTTTCCTTCGGCATTTTTAATAGGGTACATAATCGTAGTCCAAGTACCGTATTCGTCCGTATAAAAGCTGCTTAATGCAGGTTCCTCGTCGTTTTTCATACCTTCAAGAGCTATAACATTTTTCTGTGGTAATGGATACATTGAACCTGCTGCCATATTGCTTTCTTCAAAAGGCCCCAACAAATTAGTAGGAATCGCAATGATGGACGTTTGATTTCCTTCCTTCAGTTCAGTGCCGAAGATATAGGCTTGTGCAATATTGGGATATAGCTCGTGGATGGAATCCAGGTAATCTCTTAATTCTTTCTGAACAGGTCCAGAATAACTTTTCTCTTTTACTGCTTCAAGTACTTTGTCTGTATCCAGATCATCAAACCATTTCTGTGTTGTAACTTCAGCCTGCTCGTACAATTGTTGACTCAGAATATTCTTTTGCAGTTGATATCCCGCAGTAATGAGGATAACCCCAATCAACATAATGCTGCCGAATGAAATAACGAGATTTTTAGCAAAGAAGGGAAGAGTACTCCACCTTATCTTATTTAACAACATAGTTCACTCCTTTTTCTAATTATGACCATCTGGATGCGTGTTCGCCCTACGTATGGTGCTTCGTATCCATGTGATATATCGTAATAGGGTTAGACTAATGTTAGTTTTTGAATGAAAATGATGCTTTAGTACCAAGGTTTTCAGAATTTTCCTCATTTCTTTCATTATTGTGTTCATTATTAAAAAATGCGCAAATCTATAACGGTAATTTCTTTGAAGATTGGGGAAATTAAATGCCAAAAGGAATAAGGTCCCTTCATTTTAAAAAGTGAATTGTGCCTAACATGTATATACATAAAGGGGAGAGGGATTTATGTTGAAGTAAAGATATGCGCATATATGAAATACATTAATACGCAAAAATGACTCTAAACGAGACTCGGCGAATACGAAAAGATCAATGAACGATATCCTATTACTGTAATGAAAGACAACAGTATATAGATGAAGCTAACTTAATAAGTAGTAACATTAATGAAGAAAAGTTTTCATGGCCCTACAAGACAAACTGTTCATTAGAGTATTAACGTTGGAATTACAGCCAGTATAGGCTATCCCATAGAACGCATAGAGCGGTTCCGTAGATTCCGTTAACTTAACAACCGCTGGAGACATTTATAATAGGAAAGTAGATCAACTAAATATATTGAGATAAAATTAATTTATAATATGGGTTGTAATTAGTATTAGAACATGATATATTATTAATCCGGCCAAGAAAACACGAGAAACACGGTGTGGCAAGCGAATGAAATAAGCTTCGAAAGAAACTTAAAAAAAGAGCTTGCAAAGTTGGTTCGGACGTGATAATATATAAGAGTTGCTGAAGAGAACAACGACGGCAACGAAAACAAGTTTGATCTTTGAAAACTGAACAACG
>NZ_LGRP01000001.1:606688-626057 GCF_001636635.1 Paenibacillus sp. O199 | reverse complement strand
CGGGCACGGCAGAGTCTGTGGCTGCGCAGCCACAGACTCCAGGGGCACCGCCGCCACGCAAAGCGGCGGTGCACGGGCAGCCGGCGGCTGGCGCACAGCGTCGCCGGCGCCTGGACGCAGCGGCGGCACGGCTGGAAGCCGCCGCTGCGCTGGTAGAGCCGTACCCCGCCATGGGGGCGGCGGGACGGGATCTGCGTGCACGCGCGGCTTCGCTTGCGGGCGGCACGTTTACGCTGGCGCTGTTCGGAGCGTTCAGCGCCGGTAAGTCCTCCTTCGCCAACGCGTTGCTGGGCGAAGCCGTGTTACCGGTCTCGCCGCATCCAACGACAGCGGCAATTAACCGGATCATGGCTCCGACCGGTGGCGCGGAGCATGGAACTGCCCGGGTCCGGATGAAGTCCCCGGACGCCTTCCAGGAGGATCTTGCGTATTCCTTCCGTTTGCTTGGACTGGGCGAGCCTGGGGCAGACTGGCAAAAACGCGTCAAAGCCCTTTCACCACAGGATGTGCATCCGGCGGGGCGCCCGCATTACAGCTTTTTGCAGGCAGCTGCAGCAGGCTGGGAGGATACCGCAGCTCAACTCGGCCAGGATGTGCTGGTGGATCTGAACGGATATCGTAACTTTGTCGCTAATGAGAAGAAGTCTTGCTTTGTCGACAGTATTGACCTGTACTACAGTTGTGATGTGACAGAACAAGGCATTGTCCTTGTAGATACGCCAGGGGCTGACTCCGTGAATGCCCGTCATACGGGCGTCACATTCAATTATATGAAGAATGCGGATGCACTCATTTTCGTAACGTACTACAATCATGCCTTCTCTCAAGGAGACCGACAGTTCCTGAATCAATTGGGACGCGTCAAAGACAGCTCGGCGATGGATCAGATGTTCTTTGTAGTTAATGCAAGTGATTTGTCTTCCTCTGAAGAGGAGTTGGAGCAGGTTCTTGACCATGTGAGTACTCAGCTGCGCAGTAATGGCATTCGGGCACCACGCCTATTTCCTGTATCCAGCATGCTGGCAATGGAAGGCAAGACGGGCAACGATGCGACATTGCTGGAGCAATCCGGCTTCATTCAGTTCGAGAAAGAATTTAACCGATTTGCAGGAAGTGAGCTTGCGGACCTTGCAGTTGGTGGAGCTTCTGAAGAGATCGCACGGGTGATAAAACGTCTGAAGACACGTGCCGAGGATGCGACTCAGGGGGAAGAGGTTCTACAGCGACGTCGGGATGAGCTGGGCTCAATCCAGGAACAGTCGCTTCAGAGGGTACATTTGCTCGCGGAACGGTCCATGAAGGCAGAACTGGCTCAGGAAACGTCTGAACTTCTGTTCCATGTGCGGCAGCGCCTGGGTTATCGTTTTGGTCTGTTCATGGCAGAAGCATTCCATCCATCCGTTCTTCGTGAGGATCGTGGGAATCTGAAAGCAGCCTTTGCAGCCTGCGGTCGCGAACTGCTGCGCATGATTGCCATCGAACTGGAGCAGGAACTGCTTGCCACTACACTCCGACTCGAACAGGCGGGTCAGACTTGGCTGCACAAACAAGTGACCGAATGTGTAGATGGATTGAAACGATTATCCGGAGGAATGGATCTGTCGTTGCCGCTGAACGAACGCTGGAGTACACCTGTCCTGGACGAGGTGCGTTTGGAAGAACCTTCGGGTTGGAAAGCGTATCTTAGTTATTTCCGGAATCCGAAACAGTTCTTCGAAGGAGATGGACGACAGCGGCTGCAGGCGGCACTTGACCCAGTTATTAAACAGATGGTGATCGATGTTCTGCCTGCTGCGGAGAATAAGCTGGTCCAATTCTATGACAACCAGCTTGGGCAGTCTTTGCAGCATCAATCCCGTCAATTGGAAGAGAGGCTTGAGGAGGCCGTGAGTGCCCTTCATGAGACTCTGACCAGTGGAATTCCTGCCGAAGAATGGGAGAGTCTGTCTGTACAACTGGGGCAGATTAAATGTGAATAAAAGGTATTCAAATCCATGTCTGTATGTAAACGGTTGAAAAGCGAAATGAGATATACAGCGATATGTTGAAATGTTGTCGTTGTACCAAAAAAGGCCCCTGCCTCTAAAGGTATACAGGGAGCCTTTTTTGGTACGAACAACCTGAAAGGAAGAGAATATTCAAACATTTGATTGATAGAAGGGTATCTACCTCCCTTAATGACGCATTAAGGTGAAAGTAGCCTGAATATGGTCGCTTATTCGCTTTGCCGCGAAGGGGGGACGGTGATAAACTTCATAAATGTTCATACTGATTTTGAACGATATAAGAGGAGGAGAGACATGGATGTTCTCAGGCAATTGCAGATCTTTTTCTGGGAGAAGCGCTCGTATTTATTTTTATCGATCTTATGCCTCGCCATAGCGACCGCGCTTGGACTGGTGTATCCGAACATGCTAAGGATACTGATTGATGACGTCATCACTCCGCGCAATTTTGAAGACGTTCCCAAACTTGCTTTAACGGTATTAGGTGTCGTTATTTTGAAAGCGGGAATGCAATTTTTACACGGTCTTTTTGGAGGGCGTCTCGGAAACTTCTTGGCGTACCGACTTCGTAACGCTTGTTACGAAAAGCTTCAATTTTTATCCTTCCGGTATTACGACACGGCCAAAACGGGAGACTTGATGTCCCGCCTCACTGGAGATCTCGAAGCGATCCGTAACTTTATCGGATTTGGCTTCGCTCAAATTCTCAACATGGTTCTGATGGTCGTATTCGGCGCAATCATGATGATGACCATGAGTTGGAAGCTTACCTTGCTAACGCTCATATGTATTCCTCTGCTTGCCTTCGTTGCGCTGAGATTCGAATCCCGAATTCACCCTGCATTCCAAGAAATGCGGCTGGCACTCAGCTCTTTGACGACAGCAGTACAGGAGAATATTACAGGTGTGCGTACTGTAAAGTCATTTGCACGTGAGCCTCACGAAGTGGAGAAGTTTGCCGTCCGTAACGAGCGTTACAAAACGAACCAGATTCATGCAGCAACATTATGGAGTCAATACTTTCCGATCATGGAGATTCTCGCTTCGGTCAGCGTAGTTCTTCTGCTCCTCATTGGCGGAAACATGGTTATTCAGAAAACGTTAACACTCGGTGAACTCGTTGCCTTTTTCAGTTTGATCTGGTACATAATCGGTCCAATGTGGAACCTTGGCTTCCATATCAATAACTATACGCAATCCAAAGCATCGGGTGAACGGGTGTTGGAACTTTTGAATACGCCGGTAGATGTACAAGAGACAGAAGATCCGGTCATTGTAGAGGCTGATCAAGTCAAAGGGCATGTGGCCTTTGAATCCGTTACCTTTGCTTACGGCAATAAAATGCCGGCAGTGACCGATATTAACTTTGATGCGCCACCGGGCTCCGTCATTGGCTTCCTGGGAGGAACAGGCTCGGGTAAATCAACTATTATTCAGCTCCTGATGCGTGCATACAACGTGAACTCGGGCACCATCAAGCTGGACGGAAAAAATATTAAGGACATTGGAATTCGCAGCCTGCGGAGTCAGATTGCTTCTGTGTTCCAGGAAACGTTCCTGTTCTCTTCCAGCATTCGCAACAACATTTCATATGGACTCAAAAATGTAACCATGGATGAAATTATCCGTGCAGCCAAACTGGCCAAAGCACATGAATTCATCATGGAATTCCCTGAAGGATACGATACGGTCGTCGGGGAGCGGGGAATGGGCTTATCGGGAGGACAAAAACAGCGGATTGCAATTGCTAGAGCTCTGCTAAAAAACCCGAAAATTCTCGTTTTGGATGATGCAACAAGTGCAGTCGACATGGAGACCGAACATGAAATTCAATCTGGATTCCAGGAAGTCATGCGTGGAAGAACGACGTTTATCATTGCGCATCGGATCTCTTCCCTGCGTCACGCAGATGAGATTCTGGTACTGGATGAAGGACGTGTCGTTCAACGTGGCACACACAAACGTCTCATTGAAGAGCCTGGACCTTACCGGGACGTATATGAGATTCAATACGCAGATTATATTGCCCGCGGTAAGCGGGAGGCTGGGGAGCAGGTGAATTCATGAGTGCCGAAACGGTAGCCGATAGGCGCGAGGTCAAAGAGACCTCTGACAAGAAAATGAATGAACGTTTTGTATATCAGGACGACGAAATAATTGAAAAACCGTTTAACTGGCGTGAGTTCGGACGTTTGTTCGCTTACATGAAACCTTATGCAAGACAACTCTTGCCACTCATTATTCTAATGATGATTTTGGGTACCATTACGAAATTGTCCGTTCCATTTTTGATCAGTTTGGCGATTGATAAAGCAATTGCACCTGCAACGGGTTTGCCAAGCTTGACGATGCTTTATATTATTGCTGGTTCTGTACTTGTGTTGTATCTGATTCAATGGGCGGCTAATACGTACCGAATCAAATTGACGAACATTATCGGGCAACGGGTCATTTACGATCTTCGCTCGGATTTGTTCAAACACATCCAGAAGCTGTCCTTTAACTTCTTTGACAAAAGACCTGCGGGCTCGGTATTGGTGCGTGTCACCAATGATATCAACTCCCTGCAGGATCTGTTCACCAACGGTGCGGTCAATGTCATGATTGACTGTGTGCAGTTGTTGGGGATTATCGTCATTTTGCTGCTGATCAACTGGAAACTGGGCCTCGCGGTCATTATTACGGTTCCGCTCATGTTTATTATTTCGACCAAACTGCGTGTGCTGATCCGCCGTGCCTGGCAGGATGTACGTATGAAGAACTCACGCATCAACTCCCATTTGAATGAATCCATTCAGGGGATTCGTGTGACTCAGGCCTATACGCAGGAAAAAGAAAACATGAAGTATTTTGACAACATGAATCTGTCGAGCAAAAAATCATGGGATAGAGCATCGGCCATGAACCAAGGCTTTGGTCCTCTGATTGAAATTACGGGCGGCTTCGGTACGTTAATCCTGTTCTGGTTTGGTGCTTATCTGATTCAAGAAGGGCAGCTGACAATCGGATTGCTCGTAGCTTTTGCTAACTATGTCGGCAACTTCTGGGACCCGATTAACCGTCTGGGACAGATGTACAATCAGTTGCTCGTTGCTATGGCTTCCTCCGAACGGATTTTTGAGTTTATGGATGAGGAGCCAAGTATTGCGGATAAACCTGGAGCCAAGCCGCTTGCTTCTATTAAAGGAGATATTGTATTCGACAATGTGGTGTTTGAATATGAGAAGGGCAGACAGGCGCTGAAGGGAATCAGTTTCGCTGCAGATGCCGGACAATCGATTGCACTTGTAGGTCATACGGGTTCAGGTAAAAGTACCATTATCAATCTCATCAGCCGATTCTATGACATATCAGGCGGACGTCTCACTATTGATGGTCAGGATGTAAGGGATGTAACGGTTGAAAGTCTGCGCAGCCAGATCAGTATTGTGTTGCAGGACACGTTTATCTTCTCTGGCACCATTCGCGATAATATTCGTTTTGGACGGCTTGATGCAACCAATGAAGAAGTGGAAGAAGCTGCGAAGGCAGTTAATGCCCATGAATTTATTATGAAGCTGCCGGGTGGATACGATACGGAAGTCGAAGAACGCGGGAATGTATTATCTATGGGACAACGGCAATTGTTATCCTTTGCCCGTGCCTTGCTGGCTGACCCTCGAATCTTGATTTTGGATGAAGCGACTGCCAGTATCGACACCGAAACGGAGCTCAAAATTCAGGAGGCTTTGAAAGTGCTGCTGCAAGGAAGAACTTCCTTTATGGTGGCCCACCGTCTCTCCACGATCCGAAATGCGGATAACATTATCGTGCTAGATCATGGTGAAATCAAGGAAGAAGGAAACCATGAGCAACTTATCCAGAAACAAGGAGTTTATAATGGGTTAATAGAAGCTCAATACAGATTTTTGTAAAAATTGATCGAAAAAACACAAAAAATCTTGTAAAATTCACAAGAAAAATAGGGAGCACTCTTGCATTCTTTAACCAAAACCCCGAAAATAGAGAGATAGATATAGAAGATTTCTCTTTGGGAGGATTGGAAAGAACATGTGGGGTGCTCCATTTTCGGCTCAAGCCAAAAAAATGCTGCTATTGGGCAGCGGAGAATTGGGAAAAGAGGTCGTTATTGAGGCTCAACGACTGGGAGTAGAGACGATCGCTGTTGATCGTTACGAAAACGCACCTGCCATGCAGGTTGCGCATCGGTCTTACTGCATCGACATGTTAAATGCCGAAGCTCTGAAACAATTGATCCGAAAGGAACAACCTCATTACATCGTACCTGAGATTGAAGCAATCGCAACAGAAGCTTTACTCGAGCTTGAGGAAGAAGGATTTTGTGTCGTTCCTACGGCCCGTGCTGCCCGTTTAACGATGGATCGCGAAGGCATCCGCCGTCTGGCAGCCGAACAATTGAACCTTCCGACAGCGGCCTATCTTTTTGCGGACAACCTGGAACAACTTCAGGAAGCTGTTCGTGAATTGGGTACACCATGCGTCATCAAACCACTAATGAGTTCTTCCGGTAAAGGGCAGAGTGTATGCCGTACATCGGATGATGTAGAGGATTGCTGGAACATTGCTCTTTCGGGAGCACGTGGCAAATCCGTACGTGTCATTGTGGAAAGCTTTGTGAAGTTTGACAGCGAAATTACGCTGCTCACTGTTAGATCTGTCTCAGGGACTGTATTTTGTCCTCCGATCGGTCATATTCAGAAAGATGGGGATTATGTCGAATCGTGGCAGCCTCATGCGATGACACCAGAGCAATGGGAACAAGCTTGTCATATTGCCAAGTTGGTTACGGATGAACTCGGTGGTTATGGACTGTTCGGGGTCGAATTATTCCTGACATCAGATGGAGTTGTGTTCAGCGAGGTATCGCCTCGTCCGCATGATACAGGCATGGTTACTATGGTAACGCAAGATAGTTCCGAGTTTGCGCTGCATGTGCGTGCAATTCTTGGTTTTCCGGTCACAGGTGTACATTTACTGACACCGGGAGCTTCAGCAACGCTGAAGGCTAATGATGAAACATCTGACTTTACTGTAGGCGGGATTGAAGAAGCACTGGCGCTTCCTCGTACTCAGGTTCGTGTATTTGGCAAACCTGAGACCAAAGTGGGACGCCGAATGGCCGTAGCATTAAGTGCCGGCCAAGATGTGGAAGAAGCTCGTAAAACAGCGGTACAAGCCGCTAATATGCTGAAAGTGGAGGTAAATCATGTCCAATAATGTTGAGGCCCCTGTACTGATGATCCGAGAGTGTGAACTGCGAGATGCTGAAGCGGTAACGGGACTGATGCGAGAGGTCAGCTATCCCACAACAGCCAATGTCATGAAAGAGCGCATTGAATGTTTGGAAAGCAATCCAAACGCATGCATGCTTGTTGCCGAAGTGGATGAACAGATTATTGGTGTGATTGGCTTGCAATGTGTGCAAAGTCATGCCTATCCGGAACCTGCCGCACAAATTACGTCCTTGATTGTAGGGCAAGAGCATCGTGGGGGCGGAATTGGCCGTCGTCTGATGGCTCGTGCCGAGGATTGGGGCAGACAGCAAGGTGGGAAACAATTGTTTGTCACCGGAGCGAACCGTGAAGTGACTTCAACAACCTATTCTTTCTACGAGCATATTGGTTTCCAGAAGAGAGGCTATCGTTTCAGTAAAGTCCTTCTATAGAAAAAGAGTTTTATTATATCGCGATCTTCACGTTTTTGGTGTGGTGAATGATAAATAGAAGATAAGTGGCATTCGGCAAGCATTTCTTGTCCGGATGCCATTTTTTTATGCCGTATTTTAAAGTTGATGGTTGGGGTTTTAGTTGATATACCAGTGTTTTAAGAGCAAGTTGCAGGATATGGTGCAATGTACTATAAACCGTCCACGCCCCTTTGAAACAGGATTAAAAATGACAAAAAAGTTACTTTTCCATAATTTATGGGTTCACAATCTACTATTCAATTGATATACTCCTAGAGTATTAATTACAAAGTTGTCATAACTAATATTTCTAAGGAGATGAATGAATTTGAAGAAGAAATGGATGAAAACCGTGGTAACCAGCAGTCTGACAGCCGTACTCGCCGTAGGGGTTATGCTCCCTGCTTCCGCTTCTGCTGCAGATGCATCATATAAAACAACTACTAAAACTACAACGTTTAAAATTACGAGTGCGGATAGCTTAAAAGCGTACATTGAACAATGGCTGAAAGATAATGGTTACACTGTATCAACTGGCGAGGGGCAAACAACAGTAGAGAAGCCTGTAACACAGCCTGATCAAACAACTAAACCTGATCAAACTACCAAACCTGCTCAACCGACAACACCTGCAAAACCGGTAACACCTGCAAAACCTTCTCAAGAAGAGAAACCGGCAACTACACCAACCAAAGATCCTTCAAATAGTGGAACTGGAACTGGAACGACTACGGGCAATACAGGCAATTCAAGCAACAGTGGTAGCGAGAGCACACAATCGGATTTTGCAGCTCAAGTAGTAAAACTTGTGAACGCTGAACGTGCCAAAGCTGGCCTGAGCGCATTGGCTTCCGACGCTCTTTTGGACAAAGTGGCTGTAGCCAAAGTTAAAGACATGAGCAACAACAATTATTTTGATCACCAATCACCGACTTATGGTTCTCCGTTTGACATGATGAAACAATTCGGAGTAACTTACAGCTATGCTGGCGAGAATATCGCAAAAGGGCAAAAAACACCTCAAGAGGTTGTTACAGCTTGGATGAATAGCGAAGGCCACCGTGCGAATATCCTAAGTAAAAACTTTACGAAAATTGGTGTTGGATTTTACAACGGATATTGGGCTCAAGAATTTATCGGTAACTAATTCATTTTATTGAAGAATATTTTGATTTTAGTTCAAAAAAAGGTTATATGTCATCACAGCTCGAAGCTGTGCATGACATAGCTTTTTTTTGTAAAAGCATATTTGAAACTGAATTCTGCTTAATACAGCGGCAAAATTTGCAAATTAACGACAGAACATTTATGTTATTTAGAAAAAGCGTCATCTTAATGTAAAATCATTTTAAATTTTAAGCACCCAGCCAGGTGTACATGAGCGGAGATGTGATGAATGAAAAAAAGAAATCTTGATTCAGCGCCATGGATCTGGAGAACCATTAGTACAGTGTCCATATTAACAACATTGCTGCTGTTATTTGGATTTGGATACGCCATTAAAGACGTCATTTTTCCTGAGGGAGATGCCCAATTAGGTACAGGACAGCAGACAACGACACCTGCAAAGGATAGCGGGCAATCAACACCTGTGGTGAAAGATGGCAAAATTCGAATGGCTGTAATCGGTGATTCCCTGGCAAGAGGTACTGGGGATGATGAGGGGCTTGGTTTTGTAAGGCGGGCAGGTAATTTGCTTAAAGATCAGGGATATGATGTGCAAGTGCTTAACAATATGGGTGTGAACGGTTTGAGAACAGACGCATTGTTGAGCAAGCTAGATGAACAAGGCGTACGTTATGTCTTACAACAGTCCAACTTTATTCTGTTGTCGATCGGAGCCAATGATCTATTCCAGGGTGGACAGGTTTTACAGGGAGAAGACGCGCCCACGGCAGAGACACTTGCTGCGGCATTACCGGAGACGTCGAAGCGTTTGCAGGAGATCTTGAAGAAAGTGAAAGAAATTAACCCTGATGCACAGATTGCCTACATAGGGCTATACAATCCGTTTGGGGATGTGAAAGAACTCAAAGAGCCAGGAAATGCGGTTGTAGCTGCATGGAACGATGCTGCAATGAAGGTTCTGAACAATGAGGACAAGATGACACTTGTACCTACATTTGATCTGTTTGAAAATCATCTGGGACAATATCTGTCGTCAGATCATTTTCATCCCAATGGAGAAGGCTACGAGCAAATTGCGGTTCGGATTGCACAGGAATATCAGGCAGAGACTCCAGCAGAAGGGAGCGGAAAATAAATGGCACAAGAACAGACTGATTCCGTATTGTCCGTGCAGCATCTGAAGAAAAAGATTGGACGCAAATGGATCATTAAGGATGTTACTTTTGACGTTAAACCAGGCGAAATTTTCGGTTTCCTGGGACCCAATGGTGCCGGGAAGACAACAACCATCCGGATGTTAGTTGATTTAATTAAACCGACAGAAGGTAAAATTCAAGTCTGTGGGTATGATGTCAACCGTGATCCTGAAAGGGCCCTGAGATATGTGGGTTCCATTGTTGAAAACCCGGAAGTGTACACGTATTTGACCGGATGGGAAAATCTTGAGCATTTTGCCCGTATGCAGCCAGGCGTGGATAATGACCGTATTCAGGAAGTTGTGGATATTGTACGCCTCGATCAGCGGATTCATGATAAAGTAAGAACCTACTCTCTGGGGATGCGTCAACGACTTGGCATTGCACAGGCATTGCTTGGTCGCCCAAGGCTGCTGATTCTGGATGAGCCAACGAACGGACTTGATCCCAAAGGGATTAAGGAACTTCGCGTCTTTATCAAACAGCTTGCAAGTGAAGGCATGGCTGTATTCGTCAGCAGTCATTTGCTTAGTGAGATTCAACTTCTCTGTGACAGGGTGGCGATTATCAGTGCAGGGCGCGTGCTGGCAGTTGGCGGCGTCAATGAACTGATTGAAGACCATTCCAAATTGGCGATATGGCATGTTACTCCGCTGGAGGAAGGTAAAAAAATGCTGTTGAATGCAGGTGTTTCCTTGGTGGATCGGCCTGCAGATGTTATGGATGATACCATTGTTGCAGGGCTTGGTCCGAATGCTGTCGTTGCTGAAATGCATGAAGATCGAATTCCAGCCCTAGTCCAGCAAATGGTGCAAGCCGGAATTCAGGTTGAAGGAGTGCAGCGGATTCAGCCTACGCTGGAACAGCTATTCTTAAAAATGACAGAAGGTGAATCCATTGAGTAACATCATGCCGCTGATCCGAAACGAAACGATCAAAATGGTAAAGAAAAAACGTCTTTATATTATTTTTATCGTACTCGCGGTCCTGGTTCCGATGTTTACGTATGCCCAGATGAAATCTGCGGAAAATAATCGTGACAAGTTTGGCGGCGACTGGCGGCTTGAGCTGCAACAAGCCATTACGGATAATCAGAACTCGCTTGGCAGTGACCGGGTACCTGAAGAATACAAAAAGTACAGGACTGTGTACATCCAGCAAATGCAATACTATCTGGAGAATGACATCAATCCGAAGGAGCCTGGCGGTGTAACTTTTACGCGGGAATTCATGAATAACGCCGTTGGATTGTTTATACCACTGCTCATTATGGCGATTGCCTCGGATCTGGTATCCGGTGAGCGCACCACAGGTACGATTAAAATGCTTCTGACCCGTCCGGTCAAACGTTGGAAAGTGTTGCTGAGTAAGCTCATCACGTTGATTATGTTCGTGTCGATTATTGTGGTGTCGGCGTACGTCATCTGTTATGTCATTTCGGGAGCGGTATTCGGATATAAAGGTTTCGGTATGCCGATCTTTACCGGATTCAAGGTTGTGGGTACAGATGTCGATATGTCAGCAGTCCATGCAGTGGACCAGTGGTTGTATATGCTAATGCAGGCAGGGCTCATCTGGTTCGTCAGTATAATTGTGGCGATGCTTGCCTTCATGGTCTCTGTGCTAGTGCGAAGTACAGCAGCAAGTATTGTCATCATGATGGCAGCACTCATAGCAGGAACTATTCTCACCAGTATGGCCGCATCCTGGCAGTCAGCCAAATATTTGTTCATGGTTAACCTCGAACTTCCAAATTATTTGTCTGGCGGATTGCCACCAATCGAAGGGATGAATTTAGGTTTTTCCCTTATTGTGCTTAGTGTTTGGGGCATTGCTTCACTCTTTGTGTCATTCATTGTCTTTACGAAACGGGATATCTTGAATTAAAATGGACAAGGATAAGAAAACATCTGTTTGCATTTTAGGCATTTTTTTAGTTGCAAGTTAAGAAGGGGGAGCATGAATGGTCGAGCAAATCGATATGTCGGCAGGTTCGACAGGCGGAGGACAAGGGTCTTCAGGCTACGACGCGGACGACATTCAAGTACTTGAAGGACTGGTAGCGGTACGGAAACGGCCGGGGATGTACATCGGCAGCACCAGCTCTTCGGGTCTACATCATTTGGTATGGGAAATCGTGGATAACGCTGTCGACGAACATCTCGCCAAATTCTGCTCCAAAATCGATATCACGCTGCATAAGGACGGTTCTATTACGGTTCAGGATAACGGAAGGGGAATTCCGACAGGTATACATAAAACAGGGATTCCTACTCCCCAGGTCGTGTTTACGATTTTGCACGCAGGCGGAAAGTTCGGTGGATCAGGATACAAAAAATCAGGCGGTTTGCACGGTGTAGGTGCGTCAGTTACGAACGCATTGTCCGAATGGCTTGAAGTCGAGATTTTCCGTGATGGCAAGATTCATCGTCAACGATTCGAGTATTGGCAGGACAAAAAAGGCGTTGAGCATGTCGGAGAACCGGTGTCTGGTCTCGAAGTATTGGGCAATACCAATCGAACGGGAACCAAAGTTACGTTTAAACCGGATATTCGCGTGTTCCAGAGCGGCATTCAATTTAATTATGATACACTGGCAGAACGTCTTCAGGAGATTGCTTTCCTGAACTCGGGGCTGAGAATTATGCTCAAGGACGAACGTTCAGGCAATCAGGATGAGTACATGTACGAAGGCGGAGCAAGCCAGTTTGTTGCTTTTCTTAACGAAAATAAAGATGTGCTGCATGATGTCATTCACTTCTATGCGGAGAAGGATGACATTGAGGTCGAAGTGGCGATCCAGTATAACGCGGGTTATACGGAAACGCTGGCGTCGTTCGTCAACTCGATTCCCACTAGAGGTGGCGGTACACATGAGACCGGATTCAGAGCAGCTTATACACGTGTGATGAATGATTACGCAAGGCGTACCAGCATGATTAAGGAAAAAGATAAAAACCTTGAAGGTAATGATTTGCGTGAAGGCATGATGGCTGTCATCAGTGTCAAAATGTCGGAGGTCGAATTCGTAGGACAAACGAAGGATCAACTCGGTAGCGCTTCCGCGCGAAGCGCAGTGGATTCTGTCGTGTCCGAGAACATCCAGCGGTTTTTGGAAGAAAACCCGCAGGTTGCGCAAACGTTGATTCGCAAAGCGGTTCAGGCCTCCAGAGCCAGAGAAGCTGCACGCAAAGCACGTGATGAGATGCGGACGGGCAAAAAACGCAGCGAAAGCTCCAACCTCAATGGCAAGTTGACTCCGGCACAATCGAAGGATTTTACCCGGAATGAACTGTTTATCGTCGAAGGGGATTCCGCAGGCGGTTCAGCCAAACAGGGGCGTGACTCCAAGATCCAGGCGATACTCCCGCTTAAGGGGAAACCGCTCAATCCGGAAAAAGCGAAGTTGGCTGATATCCTCAAAAACGAAGAATACCGCGCCATTACATCGGCGATCGGGGCGGGTATTGGAACCGAATTCGCAGTTGAAGACAGCAATTATTCCAAAATCATAATTATGACGGATGCTGATACGGATGGTGCACATATTCAGGTACTATTGCTGACTTTCTTTTACCGCTACATGAAACCGTTAATTGATGCAGGAAAAATATATATTGCTCAGCCGCCGCTTTACAAACTCACGCGCAAATCCGGCAAAATGGCAAGTGTACGTTATGCCTGGACCGATGAAGAGCTGGCGAATTACATGAAAGAATTTGGAACCAATGTGGAGCTCCAACGTTATAAAGGGCTTGGCGAGATGAATCCGGATCAACTGTGGGAGACTACAATGAACCCGGAAACACGTGCATTGCTCAAGGTACAGATCGTTGATGCAGCGAAAGCGGAGCGTCGAGTATCTACGCTTATGGGTGATAAAGTTGATCCACGCAAACGCTGGATTGTAGAGAATGTCGACTTTACAGAGTACGAAGAATAGAAGGTGCTTGGAATGAGCCTATCAGAACAATTTATGCCGGCCTTTCTCGAAGAGGTCGTAGGTGACCGTTTCGGTCGCTATTCTAAATACATTATTCAGGACCGGGCCATTCCCGATGTACGGGATGGTTTGAAGCCTGTGCAGCGGCGTATTCTGTACGCCATGTACGATTCAGGAAATACGCCGGAGAAACCATATCGTAAGTCAGCCAAAACCGTTGGGGATGTCATGGGTAACTACCATCCTCACGGGGACTCCTCCATCTATGAAGGTATGGTGCGGATGGCACAGCCATGGAAAATGGGCCATATGCTCGTGGACGGTCATGGTAACTGGGGATCACAGGATGATGATCCGGCTGCAGCGATGCGTTATACAGAGGCCCGTTTGTCGTCCATCGCTATGGAGATGCTTCGCGACATCGAGAAACGGACTGTTCTGTTTAAGGATAATTTTGATAATACGGCCAAAGAACCGGTTGTATTACCATCGCGTTATCCGAACCTGCTGGTCAACGGCGTAAGTGGGATTTCCTCCGGGTTTGCAACGGAGATCCCTCCACATAATTTGCGTGAAACCATTGATGCTTGTATTGCCGTGATGGAGAAGCCGTCGATTGAACTGGACGAGATTATGATGTTTATCAAAGGTCCGGATTTTCCGACAGGCGGATTAATCATGGGCGGCGACGGAATTCTGGATGCATATCGCACAGGTAAAGGACGGATCTATCTCCGGTCCAAAACCGATATCGAGAATATGCGCGGTGGCAAACAGCAAATCGTCATTACCGAGATCCCTTATCAGGTCGTAAAATCCCGTCTGGTTACAGCGATGGAGAACATTCGGCTGGAGAAAAAGGTTGAAGGAATCGCCGAAGTACGGGATGAGAGTGGGCGTGAAGGCCTGCGAATCGTGGTTGAGTTGAAAAAAGAAGCGGATGCACAAGGTATTTTGGCTTATTTGCTGAAGAAAACCGACTTGCAGGTCACTTACAACTTCAACATGGTTGCGATTGTAAACAAAGCCCCTCAGCAATTGGGATTGAAATCAATCCTCGAGGCTTATATTGCCCATCAGCGTGAAGTTGTGACGTTCCGGACCCGCTTTGAGCTGGAGAAGGCGGAAGACCGTGCACATGTCTTGGAAGGTCTGGTAAAAGCTCTTAACATCCTTGATGAGGTCATTGCGGCTATTAAAGCTTCGAAGAACCGTCAGGATGCTCAAAATAACCTGATGTGGATGTTTGGTTTCTCCGAACGTCAAGCGGATTCCATTCTGACTTTGCAATTATACCGATTGACTAATCTGGAGATTACTTCTCTGGAAAAGGAACTTGGCGAACTGATGAAGAAGATCGCGCAATTACGTTCCATTCTGGATAGTGACCGCAAGCTGATCGGAGTCATTCGTAAAGAACTGATGGAGATTCGTGAGAAATACGGAATTGATCGTCGCTCAGCCATTCAAGGCGAAGTAGAAGAACTCAAGGTTAATCTGGAAGTGCTGGTGAACGCAGAAGATGTATTTGTCACATTGTCCAAAGAGGGATACATCAAGCGTACAGGCATGCAATCATTCACACGATCCGGCGGGGAACGTAACGCAAGTGGTGTGAAGGAAGGCGATTATATCGCTCAGGTCCTTGAAGTAAACACGCTTGAGAATTTGCTGGTATTTACGAAGAAAGGCCAGTATTTCCTGTTGCCTGTGCATCAGGTACCGGAATTCAAGTGGAAAGATCCGGGGACGGCGATCGTCAACGTCATTCCTCTGGCAAAAGACGATCGAATCTCAAGTGTGCTTGCTGTTAAATCTTTCGAAGAGCCGGATCACAGTCTGGTCTTTGTCACTCGCAAAGGACAGGTTAAACGTACCGAGCTGAAGGAATACGTCACCAAGCGTTCTGGCGCAGTAGCCGCATGCAAAGTCGGCAAGGATGATGAGGTATTATCCGTTCATCTGAGTACAGGTGGCAAGGACATCATGCTGATCACCAAAGAAGCCATGGCCATCCGTTTCCGTGAGGATGAAGTAAATCCGATGGGTCGTGTGTCTGGAGGCGTACGTGGTATTCAGTTAAAAGAAACGGATGAAGTCGTATCTGTTCTGTGGGTGGAAGGCGATGAAGGCGAGGTTGCTATATTGTCTGACTTGGGTTATGGCAAACGCTCGTTACTGCTGGATTATGCTCTGCAGAGCCGTGGCGGCAAAGGACTGGCAACATTTGAATTCAAGGAAGGCAAACGGGTAAAACCGAACGGTAGCCGAATTGCCGGAGCGTTCTATTGTCGGGAACAACGGAATGTAACGGTGATGACCAAGGAAGGTCAAACACATCACATTTCTTCCGAAGCTGTACCTATTACTGAACGGAAACATATTGGTAAATTGCTTGTGCATGTGGATAAACAGGATGAAATTGTGGAGCTTATCATGGATCTCACAGAGAATCAGGCAGCTTCTTCCTCCTAATAAGGATTCAATAAAGACTCTTTGCAGAGCAGGGAAACCTGTCATGTGAGGAGTCTTATTTTGTTGTTCAAACGCGGATTAAAAGAGGACCTCCATGCGAAGTTTAACAACCTTCGTCGATTACGGTCGATCGCTGGGAAATTGAAAAAAGGCAGCAGGAATGCGGCTTTGAAGGGCGAAAACTTAAGCAGGTGAAGTGATAACCGGTTGCAGAGAGGAGCGATTCAAGATGTATAATTCCGATTTTGCCAAGTGCTGGTCGAGGCTGACTAAGGACTACAAGCTGCATATGGATCATGAGCTGGCACCCTCGTTAACAGAGGCGCAGCTGGCCGTACTGGAGGTTCTTGAGGATCACGAGAAGATGAAACCATCCGATCTGATCCCTTTTCTGGCTACAACACCCGCAGCAGTAACGATGTTGTTGGATCGTATGGAAAAAAACGGACTGATTCGCCGGGATCGGGATGATCAGGATCGACGAATTGTATGGGTATCCTTATCTGATAAGGGACGCATGGAGACCGAACGGGGAATCACGATTCGTAATGAATTTATGAATTCGGTGCTCAGCAACATTTCAATGCATAACCAGCAGTTGCTGGTTTATCTATTAGGCAAAATGACGACACCAAAAACAAAAGAGCATGCCTTGTCCACATCTTAAAGACGATGGACGCACGAATAATAGTAACCATGGAACTCTTGCTGAAAAGGCAGGAGGGCTGTGGTTATTTTTTATTGATGTGTACTTTAAAGAGTTTTGCCTGCTTTGGATAGGTAAGAATAATCTCTAAAATTTTATATGTAAAGAGTTGACTATGTAAATATTTTTGTTATAATAAGTAATTGTTCCCCTGATATTTCGTGTACGAAATATTATATTCCATAAGTAAAAAGGGTGAATTAATGTCTGACACATACGAAGTATTCTACATTATTAATTCGTTTCGGCAGGTCAATCAACTGCTCTTCCGGGCATTCTGGAATGAAAACAAGGAAATTGAGCTCACTTCGATTCAATTTATGGTGTTATCCATTTTGAAGGAGCGCCCTTCGATTGGTATCAATGAAGTGGCTGATCTCTGTCATATGGGCAGCAGCTCCATGAGCGCTGTGGTGGAGCGTCTGGTCAAGGGTGAGTACATTGTTCGAACGCGATCCGACTCGGACCGTCGATCTGTAAAGCTTCAGATTACGGACAAAGGGGAACAGGCTCAGGAGGAAACACACCGTTTGTGGATGGAGCGAGTGTCACCTATTCTGGATATCCCGAAGGAAGACCTTGAGCACCTGCTAAGAATTCATAATCAAATGATTGAAAAGTTAGAAGGAAGAGAGATGAACAACCAATGAGTACTACTGCAGCAGCAGCGCCATCCTCAGCGATGGACAACATTAGGAAAGGCCCGATTGTGGCCGCATTGTTAATCGGTGCATTCGTCGCCTTCCTGAACCAAACTTTGATGAACGTAGCTCTTCCTAAAATTATGGAGGACCTCGGCATCGGAGCGAACAAAGCACAATGGTTGACTACGGGTTATATGCTCGTCAATGGTGTGTTGATTCCGGTTACGGCGTATCTGATCGCTAAATTCTCCACACGTCAAATTTTTATTACAGCCATGACGCTATTTACATTAGGAACCTTGGTCTGTGGTTTAAGTCCGAACTTTGCTATCCTGATGGTAGGTCGTGTTATTCAAGCGGCAGGTGCAGGTATCCTGATGCCTCTGATGACGGTTGTATTCTTGACGATCTTCCCTATTGAGAAGCGTGGTCAGGCGATGGGTACAATGGGGATCGCGATGATTCTCGCTCCGGCCATTGGACCAACATTGTCAGGTTATGTGGTTGAGCATTATTCCTGGAGACTGTTGTTCTATATCATTTTGCCATTCTCCGTTATTGCAACTGCAATCGGTATTGCGTTTGTCAAAAATGTAACACGTCAATCCAAACCTAAATTGGACTATCCAGGTGTTATTTTATCCACACTCGGTTTTGGTAGCTTGCTGTACGGCTTCAGTGATGCGGGTACAGACGGATGGGGCAGTGCAATTGTAATTGCTTGTCTGGTCGTAGGGGCGTTATCCCTGATTCTGTTCGTGATTAGACAGATGACAACCGATCATCCACTCTTGGAGTTCCGTATTTTCAAATACAACATGTATACATTAACAACGATCATTAACATGCTCGTTACGATGGCGATGTTTGCAGGTATGATTTTGCTTCCGATTTTCCTGCAAAATATTCGTGGATTCTCACCGATTGAATCCGGTTTGCTGATGATGCCGGGCGCCATCTTGATGGGGATTATGTCTCCAATCACAGGTCGCATCTTCGATAAAGTCGGAGCGCGATGGTTGTCCGTTGCCGGTCTTGCAATTACCGCTATCACAACTTGGGGGCTCAGCCGCCTGTCGATCGACACTACTTATGGTTACATGATGTTTATCTACACAGCTCGTATGTTCGGTATGTCGATGTTGATGATGCCAATTCAAACAGCGGGTCTGAATCAGCTGCCACAGCGTCTGAATGCGCATGGTACAGCGATGTCCAACACACTGCGTACGGTTGCGGGTGCGATTGGTACAGCGATTCTCGTTACGATTATGAGTAGCAAGTTGAAATCCCATCTGGCAGATACCTTGGCTACAGGCCAAATCGCTACAGATGATAAGGCTGCAATGCTTCGTGCTACCGCAGATGCAACCATCTACGGGGTAAACTATGCTTTTATTATAGCGACCGCAATGACAGTCGTTGCTCTGGTTCTGGCCTTCTTCATCCGTAAAACAAAACCGGCTACTGAACATGTAACAACTGAGCAACAGAAAGTGAATGCAACAGCATAAATCAACCTAGATTACCGTTATTATTCATTCAATAAAGGTCTTATATATAC
>NZ_LGRP01000001.1:549655-606672 GCF_001636635.1 Paenibacillus sp. O199 | reverse complement strand
TGAACTCTCTTTTTGTTATGCCTTGTTTGGACGTTATTCTTCATCTGTCGATAGATCAAGGAGGAAGGTAGGACCAGGATCATGACCAAAGAGTCTAAGGTTGATGCTTCCATCCATCTGAAATTCAACACCCTCGCTAATAAGCTCCGTCTCCTGCATCAGGCGGGAATGCTCGTCGGGAATGGAGATCAGACCTTTGGCGTTGACGACGCGGTGCCAGGGAAGCCGCTCCTTCCGGCTCATGGAGTGCAGAATGCGTACAACCTGTCTGGCAGCTCTCGGGCTGCCTGCATGAGCGGCAATCTGTCCATAGGTCATGACTTTTCCCTCAGGGATTGCTGCGATGATGGCGACGACCTGTTTCGTAAAAGGTGTCATAGTAGTAGGTCTTCCTTTCCATTGGAGTAAAAAAACCGCGCCATTCAGATAAGGAATCTGGATGACACGGTTTACGGTCAGATTTGACCTGATCCTGTGAATGATTATTTTAAGTTTATCGATTAATGTTCGGCTTTAAATGCTTTATCATATACAGCAGCTGGCCACTCTGCCCATGGAAATTCACGGGGAGGCAGGGACTGCAGCACAATTTCTTCCTTCGTTACCGGGTGGGGAAAAGCAGCGATGGCAGACCATAGAGCAATTTGCTGTCCAGGTTTATTCACACCTGCACCGTACTTTTGATCTCCGAACAGCGGGCAGCCGATTTCTTTCATTTGGACCCGAATCTGATGAGATCTGCCTGTGTGCAACTCAATGTGAACCAGGCTGTAACGGTCGTTTTCACCGATGACCCGGTAATCCAAAACAGCATCTTTACCACCAGCTGTACCCTTAGGCACAACGGTGACGGTATTGGTACGCGCATCTTTCAGCAGCGTGTGTTTTAACGTCCCGTGCTGTGCAGGCAGCTTGCCATGTACAACAGCCGCATATATTTTGCGGAAATGACGTCCCCGAACCGTCTCGGATAATCTTGAAGCCGCCTTCGATGTTTTGGCAAAAATCATGGCACCTCCAACGGGGCGGTCAAGACGATGTACTAATCCGAGATAAACGTTGCCAGGTTTGTTATAGCGTTCTTTCAAATCCTGTTTCAGCAGTGTAAGCAAATCCGGATCACCTGATGCATCTTCCTGGGTAGGTACATTGACCGGTTTCGTAATGCCTAACAAGTGATTGTCCTCAAACAGAATCGGAATATTTCCCGTTGTTTGCGAATGTTCGGACATCATCAGGACTCCCAGCGGCCCAAGATGCCGCATGGCAGATCCAGACCACTACGGGTAATGGGAAGACCAATTTCACCTGCTGTAATTTGACCGCCGTATTGGGCAGACATCGTCATTGTCAGCATGTTGCGCAGAACGGTAGAAGAAATACCGGTTGTGTAGGAATTGACCAGCATGAATAATGGGTTATCCGACAAAATTTCCATACAGGATTTCAGGAAAGGATAGAGGTTCTCTTCCAGCTTCCATGTTTCTCCGTTAGGGCCACGGCCATAGGAAGGCGGGTCCATAATAATCGCGTCATACCGATTGCCGCGACGTTGTTCGCGCTGTACGAATTTGAATACATCATCTGTAATGAAACGAACAGGACGATCCGCGAGGCCAGATAATTGAACATTTTCTTTGGCCCACTGTACCATGCCTTTAGCTGCATCCACGTGCACAACTGAAGCACCGGCATAAGCAGCAGCAACTGTTGCACCGCCTGTATAGGCAAACAGGTTTAGTACAGAGATGGGACGACCTGCCCCAGCAATTTTATCCATCATCCAGCTCCAGTTGGCGGCTTGTTCAGGGAACAGACCGGTATGCTTGAAGCTGGTTGGTTTAATATGAAATTTCAGGTTCTCATATCCGATGGTCCAGCGTTCCGGGATCGGTTTTTTCATATCCCAGCTGCCGCCGCCCGAAGAACTGCGGTGATAATGGCCGTGAACCTGGCGCCATTCATTGGTTTCTTTTTCAAGGGGCCAAATGATCTGTGGATCGGGTCTACGCAAAATCACATCGCCCCAACGCTCCAGCTTTTCGCCGCCTCCTGTATCGATTACTTCATAGTCCTTCCAGTTCTTTGCTACGTACATAATGATTTATCCATCCTTCAAAAGTCATTTGGATACTATTGTACAACAAAAAAGGGCCTGTACGCCAGTTGTGGTAGGCGCCTGAAAGGGTGCAGTGCCTAATATGGTGTTGAATTTGGTCCATCACCATATACTGAAATGGAAACCGATTGAAAATTTAATTTGACAATGATAATCATTATCACATATGATTTTGATAAATTCAAATGTTACTTCTTCAGGAACAGTATGACATGATCAATAAAAAGTGAGGGAAAAATAGATGGCTAAATTGTTAGTGGCTTATGCAAGTATGACAGGAAATACGGAAGAGATTGCGGAACTGATCGTCGAAGGAATTAAACAAGGTGGGCATGAAGTGGATCTCAAGTCCGTAACGGATTGCAATGCAGCTGATGTGCTTGATTATGACGGGTTTCTCATTGGAGTATACACGTGGGGAGACGGTGAACTGCCGGATGAATTCCTCGATTTTTACGAAGAGCTGGATGAGATTGATCTGAGTGGCAAACGGGCAGCGGTGTTCGGAAGCGGGGATACTTCTTACGAGCAGTACTGCGGAGCCGTAGATCTCGCGGCAGCGAAGCTGGTGGAACGTGGGGCGGAGGTATCTCCAGAGATGCTGAAGATTGAATACAGTCCGATGGAGCAGGAGAAGGACACGTGCCGTGACTTTGGCAAACGTTTTGCTGCTGCCGGATTACAGGTGTCCTAAGAACTCATGTTAAGACATAATGTTCAGGCAGCTCTGCAGCCGGGAATGTCAGACGCCCCGGTACGGCTGCTTGAAGATTACAGATTGGAAGAGATGCTGCGCAGCCCGCATCGGTTCATCCGCCCGGAACCGGAGGCTGAACAGCGCTCTCCGCTGCAATGGAGACACCGTGTACAATATGCAGTCAGCCATGCAGTTAATGCTTTTTACAGTATGGACCCGGAAGTCCGCAAAGAGGTGCCTGTACAGTATTTACTCGAAAAGTGGTGGCCTAGAAAGGCAACCGGATTCGAATCAGTACTTCATTACTGGGATATAAAAAACAAAATTACCGATGAATTATCCCTTGCAATTGCAATGAACGATGATCTGAAGCATCCGACCATTCTGTTTGAACAATGGCGAACGGAGCTTCCTACCTTGTCGATGCATCTGTCCATGATCTTCCAGGCGGCCTGGCAGCCAGAGGGCTGGGATTCGCTTCTCATCCAAAAATATATGGTTGTCCATGATCCAAACGTGGTTGAGGCGTTCCAGCATATGGTGAGCGTGTTCTGCTGGGAAGCATTTGGCAAGCTGCCAGGTATGATCGAAATCTATTGTTTGCTTGAAGGTCGCAAGATTCGATATATCCCGGGACGACAATCACTTATCCGTTCGATGGATTATATTCGACTGATTCGTGACAGCATTCCGAGCGCAGAGAAGGTGGAATCTGATCAATTTACGGTTCAGGACAAAGCCAGAGTACATGAAGAGGTCGATCGGTGGAGAAGTGAGACTGAACCGAAAAAAAACTGGTTGATGTAAAGAATGACAAGGGATGTTGTGAACTATCGTGCAGATTAAGGAGGGATGAGCCATGTCTACCGGTTTGAGACAAGATGCAGCAAGCGGCAAGAAACGTACAGGAACTTGTGAATTCAGCCCGTTGCCTGTACCACAGTCGGTTATAAGACGGTTGCTTGATGAAGCAGATCCATCTTTATATGTGATAAGTTCAGAGCCTTGGCGGTTTATGTTGTTCGCGAATGAAGGACGTCAACTGTATCTGGAGGCGGTCAGACAGAGTTACCCACCACATTTGGCAGATCGTTACGGGGACTGGGCTACATATCAATATACAGAAGCTATTCCGGCACATCTGGTTGTTGTCGCCCCTTCAAGTGCCAGGGAGGACTATTTATTGTCTGCAAAAGCCTGGAGCAAACGTTTTTGCATCCTGGCAGCGGAACAAGGTTTGAATGCCGTCTGGAAGATCAATGATTATCAACAGCATCCCGTGTTTATGAATTTGATGGGTTTAACGCGTGAGGAAAAGGTATTGGGTGTATTCCACATCGGTTACGGAGACCAGTCTGCACTTCGGGACACCGACGCAGGCAGACCAGCCTCTGAACTGATGACGGTCTACGACCATCTGGTTTAAACGAGGGGATCATCCCTCATTCTTATTTGCCGGTCTTGGCAATAAAATTGCGTACGAGTTGACGATACGATTGATCTGCTGAGCTTGCTGAATACATCCGATTCGACACAGTGATCGTGTTGCCAAAAAAGAACCGTTCGAACTGGGTCTGTCTGCCTCCGAATGATCCTGCTCCAAGCTCCCAGATTAGGCGGAACAATGCTGTGCGTTCCTGAGATACCATGTCGGTTCCTCTCAGGTACGTATCCAGATGCGGCGCGATTTCGGAGCGGAATTCTTCTTCCTGAGGCACCATAATTACGCCGCTGGAACCCAAGAGTTGCAAAATTTCTATCATCTCTGGATACAGTTTGGGAAATAAAAGGTTTGCTGCCATTAACGGTTTGGAGGCAGGTATTATAAATCCCCGTCCATCTTCCATAGCACCGTCTTCTGCTGCCAGAGCCAGTGCTTTTAACGTTTCAAGACCCGCGAGTACCCTGGCTGTTTTCTCTACCACATGCGTTTCAGCAGCTTGGTCGAGCGTGTCAGCGAGTAACTGAATGGTGCCCAGAACAAATTCCGTTTTGGCAATATACCGGCATACGACCTGATGTCCTGCGTGAATGTGAAAATGGCTTCCGCTAAAGAGGCGGCCAGACATTTCCTCATTACCGGCGAAGAATATCCGTTCATGAGGAACAAGCACATGATCAAAAATGACGATGTTGTCCATCTCTTCATATCTGGAACTGAGTGGATAGTTGAAATTAGATTCGGCTGCGTAGGTATCCCGGCAGATCAGGCTAATTCCAGGCAGGTCATTCGGTACAGCAAAGGCAAAAGCGAACGGATTTTCATCTTCGAACGGTGCCGGTGAAGGGGAAGGATACACCAGGATTTCGTCTGACGTGGCGGCCTGAGTGGCCATCATGAATGCACCATTAATGATCAGACCTTCTTCAGTGCGATCAACCACTTTGGCGGCAATGGCATCTTCGGTCGCGTCCAATAGTCCTGAAATTTTACTGGCATGAGGCTGGATAAAGGCATGGGAGAGGGTAATATCATTATCACGGCAGTAGGCATAGTAGTTTCTCAAATTTTCGGCGTATTGTGGCGATACTTCTTCAAGAATATCTGCTCCAGTATAAAAGGCCATAATTGCTGTGTTCATATAATCGGGTGATCGTCCCAAAAAACCATGGTGAGTCCCTGACCAAATATTCATTGCTTCTCGGCGTCTGCGCAAGTCATCTGCGCTGGTTGGAGGCAGAAAGGACATACCTACTGGTTTTCCGTCAGCAGGAGATGCATAAGTCATCGTATCGATTAGATGTGGATCAGACTGAAGATCGTACAACTTCGCTTGTGTTTCCATCAAACCTGCAAACGCAAAATGTTCAGAACGTTTTCCGGTAATAAGCTCTCCTTTGTACCAGCAGGGGACTGTCTGGGCATCGATACGTTCGATATACTGTTTGCCACTTTTTACGGGCATCGTTACTCACCTCTATGATCTATTCGTTCATGGGCAGTTTGACTGCTCTCGTAGTGTACGTTAATAGGCAGTCCAATGTGCATGTAGAGAGGGGAGTTCAGATTTTGCAGAAAAGAGCTTGATAATAATTATCATTCTTGTTACAATAGAAAAAGAAAAAGGAACCGCGAAGGCTCCTTTAACTTGAACAAACTGAATTTTTATTATTTTACTTCAAATGTTTTGCAATCCGTTTCAGCGGATTCACTTACTTTTTTGGAACTGTGACTCACGATGTAGATTGAAGATGCATTACATTTGTTCTCTTGAGCCCAGTGACGACATGAATTAACCTCACATAATACGTCTTTTGCCATGATTGATAACCTCGCTTTGATTGGATTACATTCGTTGGTATAAAAGAACTTCCGGAAATGGCAAGTTGCCGCTTGCAAATCTGGAAAAATTTTGTGCTCTCTCGAGTAAATAGAGGGCTTTTTTGCGTTATACACAACGATGCATATTTAGAATAGCAAATTTTGCTTCCTCTTGCAACAAATTGGACGGGACCTTACACAAAATGATGGACAAGTCACGGAAACTTTGCAAAGAGGCCGTCTTATGTTATTATTTAATAGTAATAATTACGATTAAAAGATCGTTAAATATGGAGGAGAATGAATCGATAGCATTTAACTTGGATGATCCCCTGAGACATAGAAGAAGGAGAACGATCAACGATGAGCAAAACCAACCATGTAAACCGGATACCCGGAGCGAAAGGCATCGATATGGCCTCTTTTTATTCACCGAAAGAGTGTGGACGCAAGGCAAAGCATATTGTATTCTCCGCAGACAATGAACGGGTTGTGGAGGAGTTTATTACGATTCTCGGTATGAAAGATCAGTTTGCAGAACATGATGTGCCAATGCCGAACAAAATGGTGATGTTTGGTCCTCCGGGTACAGGCAAAACATTAACTGCTTTTCATCTTGCACACCGACTTCAGCTTCCCCTGGTTCTTGTAAGACTCGATGCCATTATACACAGCCACCTTGGGGAGACGGGAAGCAATGTCCGTAAACTATTCGAATATGCACGGGCTAACCCCTGTGTGCTATTTCTAGATGAATTTGATGCCGTAGGTCGTACGCGTGAAAGTAATGATGAGGTTAAAGAGATGGCTCGTGTCGTCAATACATTGTTGCAATGCCTGGACGAATTCGAAGGAGACAGCATTCTGGTTGCTGCTACGAATCTGGAGACCCAGCTGGATCATGCGATATGGCGGCGATTTGATACCAAAATGACTTATGGGATGCCGGATGAATCGAGCCGTAGATTATATATTAGCAAGTTGATGGGGCAGTTTGAGCAGGAGAGCCGACTGGAAGAATTCACGTGTGAACGCCTCACAGGATGCAGTTATGCCGATGTAGAGCAGATTGTCTTAAAAGCTAAACGGAAAGCCATTATTGCCAACATCCCATTACATGAGCAATTCATTAATGATGCGTATGCAGAATATAAGCCGCGGGTACTGGCCACATAGCTTGTATATGAATATCAGCAAACACTCTCACATAATGAATAGCCCGGTTCCTATGAAGGAATGTCGGGCTATTCGATATTTCAGCAATTTACTTGGGCCGTTTGCTCATGGTTCTTTGGCAGATGAAGAAAGCCCGTTTATGAGATGCAGACATCGTGTCCTGCTAAGCGTTAGCCGTTGCGCGGTAAGATGGTTCTATCTCTGTTTTTTCAGGACCAGACCATCGTGGCAAAGTTAAGGTGAAAAGGCTGCCTTCAGGACTGCTGGAGGTCAGGGACAGCTCCCCTCCCTGGGCTCGAGCAAGCAAGCGGCTATAGGTCAGTCCCAGACCTAGTCCACGGGTACGGCGTTTTTTGATCTCGCCACGGTAGAAACGTTCGAAGATCTTGGGTTGATCGTCTTTGGTGATACCCGTACCGTTATCCTGCACATTAACAAACAGGTTGTCCTCCTCCGCACGCAAACGGATATGAAAGACGGCAGCATGGTCGGAAGCGGCTGCTTGCAGTCCGTTATTGAGCAGGTTGACAATGATCTGCTGAATCCGAAGGGTATCACCGATGGTATAGAGCGTACCCGAAGGTGTATGCAATTCAATTTCGGGAGACTTGTCCTCATAAGCGATTTTCCACTGATAGATAATCTCACCCACCAGCAAATTCAGATCTATGCGTTCCCGACGAACAGCAACACTTCCAGCGCTCATCGCATTGTAATCCAGCAGGTCAGCGACCATACGTTCCATACGTTCGGATTCTTTGAGTGCGATGTCCAGAAATTCCTTTGCTTCCTCCGGACTAACGATATCATCCCGGACAGCCATCACGAGCCCTTTAATGGACGTTACCGGCGTTTTCAATTCATGGGTTACCCCAGCAAGTGACAGGGCACGCCATTCCTCCAATTGCTGCAAACGAATGGACATCTCGCGAAAAGATTCAACGAGTTCATTCATCTCCCGTTCCCGTGTATTCAGATCCAAATTGACTTCATAGTTTCCGTTTCGAATCTGCTCCGCGGCGTGGGCGACCTGGCGAATAGGCTTGGAGAGCTTGCGGGACAGGAGGTAGATTGTAAACCAACCACACAGGATTAAAGCAACGAAAAGGATGCACACCACCAGCATCGTTTCCGGATTGTATGCAATGGACTTTTTGGATTGCATGACCCACACTTTACCGAGCGTCTGATCGTCATCTGTGACGTTAACCGTAACCCCGGCGAATTTATTGTTTCTTGGTTCGCGCAGGTCGTCAGACAGCCGATAATACACATCCTGCTGCGTCATTTTTGGTTTGGAATAAATCAATTGATTATTGTTGTCGAGCACCATAATACAAAAGTAATTATCTGTATTGAAAAGCTTGGTACGTTTGTCCACCAGTCTGTCAAGATCCGGGGGAATATACAGTTTGTTTTCTGTGCCAGTTACCTTCTCGGCGATTTCCAGACCTAATAGTTGGGCCGTTTTGAGACCTTTCTCAATGGAAGTGGTTCTGATCCAGTAAAGTGCCCCTGCAACAATAATGGTAAAGCCGATGCAGAGGATTAGAAAATAACGAAGCGTCCAGTAAGACAGAATGGATGTTTTACGTTTCGGTGTATTTCGTTTTAGTTGGCGATCCAAAATTGATACCCCATTCCCCGTAAAGTCCGGATTTCTCCCGTTTCCGGTAGCCAGTGAGATAACGCCTGACGCAGCCGTTTGATCGACAGGTCCACAGCCCGATCACTTCCGTCATAGTCCATGCCCCATACCTGTTCGATCAGATGGTCTCGGGTAAATGTGCGGTTGGGGTATTCCGATAGAAACAGGAGCAGGGACAAATCACGTGGTGTCAGTGCAACCTCGGCGCCGTTCAAAAGTACCTGTTTGGCAGCCAGGTCAATGACCAGATTGCCAAAGTAACGTTTGCCCTCACCTTCGGCTGTCCAGTGTGGGTTGCGGCGAAGCACAGCATTGACTCTGGCGACCACTTCCTCGGGCACAAAGGGTTTGCTCATATAATCGTCCGCACCGGCATTCAGCCCATTCAGTCGGTCCTGAATATCATCCAGTGCGGTTAGCATGATGACGGGACAAGCACTTTTTTCGCGGATGATTCGCAGCAGATCCCAACCGTCCATTCCGGGCAGCATCACATCCAGCAAAACCAAGGAAGGAACATCCGCATCAAATTGAGTTAAAGCAGTGGGTCCATCCGCTACATGACGAACATCGAATCCCGCTTTTCGAAGATAGGCAGCCAGCACACGGGCGATAGCTTGTTCATCTTCGACGATGAGTATGGATTTCAAGAAGGTGTCTCCTTTCACTTCAGAAGCTTGTGTACTGATTTTACATGAGCGGAAGCACAATGCCAATGAGGCAATTATTTTCAGAAAAAAATGCGTTGTATGTCATTTCTTGACGTCATCCTGACACATTGGGCTGTTAAGATGCTGATAAATAACCAACTTATACAGTTACCCATTGGAGGAAAATAGAGATGAATAAAAAGACAAAAACATGGATGATCTCAGGGGCAGCAGCAATTGTTATTCTTGGAGGCGGAGGGTATTATTTCGCAAACAGTTACCTGGGCAATAACGTTGAGATTGAACAGGTGCTTCCTGCCAGTACCGCCGCGTCCACAACGGAAGCCGGATCGGACAGTGGTACAAGCGTATCCAACGATGCAGCGCGAGCAGAGCAACTGAATGGAGACTGGAGCATCAGCGAAGGTTCAAAAGTATATTTCTCGGTAACGACATCACAGGAAACCGTCAATTTTGCCGACGAGCAGGTGAGTGGTAACCTGACCCTTAATGTAGACGATGCGTCCCAGATGAAGGCGGATGGACAGATTGAGATGAGTGACATTGATTCAGGCAATAGCCAGCGGGATGGACATGTGAAGGGGGCTGATTTCTCCGATGCAAGTACTTATCCACAAGCTACATTTAAGGCTACCTCATTTGAAGGTGTACCCACGGAATGGCCGGCAGGGCAGACCGTAGATTTTAAAATGAACGGAACCCTAACGGTAAAAGGGATTGAGAAAGAGGTAACGTTTGACGTAAAAGCCGCTTATGAAAATGACCAGGTGTTGTTGTCCGCCACAACGATGGTTACCTTTGAAGATTTTAGTATGGAGAATCCACATTCGGTGGTCCTTTCTACTGAAAATGACATTCAGGTTCAACTGGAGCTGAAGCTCAGCAAGTAAGCATATAGTAAGGCTAAAATCTGTTCCAATCTGCCTAATCAGGCAGAGGGACAGATTTTTTTTGTTAGGAATGGGAATCGATCCACAGTGAGCAAGGAATTACCATTCGATGTGTTAAAATAACTGCTGTTTCCTTGGCATAATACCGTGTCATCGATTATTGTAAAGCGCTTACAATAATAATGATTTACAACATTCATTGTTCAAGTTGAACCAAATACGATTAGGGGGAGATCAAGCGTGCACAAAAGATACATAAGTGGCTGTCTCGTATTACTGTTGTTGTTCTGTGATTTGGGGCTGGTAGTTCGGCCCGCAGCGGCAGCGGCGAAAGTAAACGTTGCGCTGAATAAGGCGGTTACGGTCAGCTCGGAGGATCTACAATGGGGGGGCAATAAAGAAAAAGCGGTGGATGGCAAAGGAGATACTAAATGGAGTGCGAATAGTCCTACTTCAGCAGATCAACCGCATTGGCTGACGGTAAACTTGGGAGCTTCATACAACCTTTCCGGTGCGGAACTAACGTGGAAGGATGCAAACGAGGTTGTGAAGTTTTTGGTTGAAGTTTCTGAGGACGGAAATACCTGGACACCTGTGGCAGATCACTCTGCCAACGATAAAGCGGAATCACAGGTCAATCTGGATTTTCAGGCAGATGCGGTTCAATATGTGAAGGTCACGATTCCTTATTATGCGGGTACCGACTGGTGGCCTGGCATTTCTGAATTCCAAATCTGGGGGGAGGAAGAGGTGCGGAACCCGGCAGACATCGAGAAGTATGATACAGTCAACGTAACAACCGTAAGCCGGAGTGCCCCAGTTCTGCCTAATGAAGTCATGGCACATTACCAGAACGAGAAATCGGGCCTTGTCCCGGTTGCATGGGAGGAAATTAATCCTTCAAAATATGCATCAGCAGGCAGCTTTACCGTTACAGGTGATGTATATGGAGCTCCCATTCAACCTGTAGCTACCGTTACGGTAGAAGGATATCGTAGTGATTTTGTCAGAGGGGTGGATATTTCCACGTTAACAGCCATTGAGGATAATGGAGGTTATTATCTGGACAGCAATGGAGCTGAGCGCGATCTGCTCGATATTCTCAAAGACCGTGGAGTGAACTATGTGCGGCTTCGTCTGTGGAATGATCCACAGAAATCCAATGGATATAACGACAAGGAAGATGTGATTCGTCTGGCCCAGCGGGTAAAGGTCAAGGGCATGAAGGTCCTGCTCGACTTCCATTATTCTGATGAATGGGCACATCCGGGCCAACAGCTTCGTCCAAAGGCCTGGGAAAACTTTTCATTCGACGAATTGAAGAACGCTGTCTATGATTACACGCGTGAAGTGGTAAGCGAGATGAAGGATGCGGGCGCGATGCCCGACATGGTTCAGATCGGTAACGAAATTAACAGTGGCGTGTTAAACGGATTGAAGAGTAACGTCAATTTTGATGAAAATGTAGCTTTGCTTCAGCGCGGTGTGGACGGCGTACGCGATGTCCCTGGAGGAGATCAGGTCAAAATTATGATCCATCTGGCTGAAGGGGGCAAAGCGGATACATTTGACTGGTACTTCGGCGAATTGCAGAAAAAGGGGCTGCAGTACGATATTATCGGGCTGTCCTATTATCCATTCTGGCACGGAACATTCGCAGATGTGCGCAAAACGATGAATGAAGTATCTGCGAAATATGGAAAAGAAGTCATTATTGCTGAGACGTCCTATCCATTCTCGTATAAAAACGGGGACGCTCACGGCAATATTATTGGCAACCCGGAAACGCTGAATGTGGGAGGTGCTACCTTCCCGGCAACCGTGCAGGGACAATACGATGCGATTGCAGGCATCATGGACATGATCTCACAAGTTCCGGATCAGAAGGGAGCGGGTTTCTTCTATTGGGAGCCTGCATGGATTGCGGCCAATGTAGGCTGGATTGCTTCCGAGGGAGACGCATGGGAGAATCACGCCATGTTTGATTATGACGAATATCCGGCGAATGGCGGTTACTCGTATGAAGGGCGTGCCCTGCCATCGCTGGATGTGTACAAACGTGGTTTAGACATTCTGCCCGCAGATCGGAAAGATTTGTCGGCAGCCATTACGCGTGCAAAGGCGCTGGTATCCAGTGATTTTACACCTGAAAGCTGGACCACACTCGCTCCGGCCATTGCGGCAGCCGAGCATACGTACAAATTGGCGTATACATCTGGTGTGACACAACAGGATACGGACGCTGCGACTGCCACTCTTCATGAGGTTATGCAGCAGCTTGATGTTATAGCGGCGAATCGGAACACTCTCGAGGAGATTATTACCGAAGCCAAAACATATAAGCAAGCAGATTGGTCTGCTGCAACCTGGGCTGTTCTGACTAAGTCTCTTACTCGTGCAGAACAGATCATGGCAGATCTAAGAGCCACTCAGACCGAGGTGAATACAGCAGCAAAACAAGTGGAAGCAGCCATCCATGGGTTGTCCAACGTAGACAAAACTGAGCTGACACAGTTTATCGGTGAAATCCAGCAGCTGACCGAATCTTCGTATACTCAGCGAAGCTGGGCAAACCTGAAAGCGGCATTGTTATCGGCAATCACGGTCAGAGACAAGCAGGATGCCATACAATCGGAAGTGCAGGAGGCTCTGACAATACTTCAGAAAGCCAATAACAACCTTGTTTTGCTGGAGGCATTAACAACAGGTAAAACAGCTACCGCATCAAGCAGTGCCGGTACAGGTGGTGGAAAAGACAACTCGCCTGGGGGAGCGATTGACAGTGACCCCACTACTTCATGGGGAACAGACCAAAGTGTGGATAGTTGGTGGCAAGTGGATCTGGGGGCGACCGCTGTGATCCGTAAGCTGGAAATGTCCATGTGGAGTGGAGGCATTAAATACAAGATCGAAGTATCCAACGATAACAAGTACTTTGTCAAAGTCGTGGATACAACAAGTGATGTGGTTGTATCCACCAGTCCAAGGCATATCCTGCCCGCAGGCACGGAGGCGCGTTATATTAAACTGACCATTACCGCTGGTTCTAAGTGGGTAGGCTTTATGGATTTTGAAGCTTATGGTATGTTCCCGGCGGACAAATCTGCGTTGGAGACTACCGTGAATTCCGCTGCGAAGCTGCATCAAAATGATTACACGGCCGCAAGCTGGAATGTGTTTGCACAGGCATTGTCGTTTGCCCGTGTGCTTATGGATGATACAGAAGCCAGTGCACAGGAAATCAGTGCTGCAGATAACGCGTTGAAAGAGGCGGTTAGTCAGCTTGTACGGCAAGAGTCGACTACGGGTCAGCCGTCACAGCCCGGTCAACCTGCACAGCCTTCTACGCCTGGATCATCGCAGAATCCCGGCAATCCTTCTGTAACGCCACCTGTTGAATCCGGTAATCCAGGAGAAAGTGGTTCCATTACATTCAAAGGTACAAGCACCGGAGCGGGCTCCTATGTGATTCAACCTAGTTGTCTCAAACGATTGACGGAATGGGAGCAGGCAGCAAACAGCTCACCTTGATTGCAGATGTTCCTAAGGATACAAAGGCTGCGACCTTCCGGCTCAATGCAAATCAACTTCAGGAATGGGCACGTACTCAGGCATTACAGTCGCTGGAGCTGATCATGAAGCAGACATCTGTCCGCATCCCATTAAGTCTATTGAAGGATGCTCGTAATGAAGATGGAGTTACAATGGATGTCATTCTGGTCGAAGACTCCACAGCCAATCTGTCTGAAGCGCAAAAGAAAGCCATCGGTAACCGCAACGTGGTCAGCGTGGATCTATTGTTGAACGGGCAGCCGTTACAGTGGACTGACAGATCCATTGAAATAGCGATGTCTAATGTGCAAAATTCAAATGCAGAAGACAATGTGCTGGCTATCCAATCCCTTTTGCCAAATGGTGAAATGAAACCGGTAACCTTTACTCAATATGATGAAATGACCCAAAGTCTTGCTTTCAAGCCGCTTCAATCAGGCCGTTTCGTGATTACTGAAGTACAGGTGCCGTTGAATGATTTGCAATCCTACTCCTGGGCCATTAAAGAGATTCAGAATTTGTATGGAAAAGGAATCATTTCAGGCATGACAGATACCCGATTCAGTCCGCAAGCAGAACTGACACGTGCACAATTTCTGCAAATGATCATGAAGGGGATTGGCGAATCACGGTTGCCGGATACATCCACTTCAGCTCCAATGGATGTGAAGAATGATCAGTGGTATTCAGATTCCGTACGTCTTGGTTTGGAGATGGGAATCGTGCAAGGCCGAGCAGACGGTTCGTTTGCAGCAAATGAACGTATTACCCGTGAGGACATGGCGGTAATGTTAAACCGTGCGGTACAGGTCATGAAGCAGAACGCCAGTACAACCGTTGATACAACAACCAACAGCACCACATTTAATGACAACGCAGATATCGCTGAATATGCAAAACAAGCTGTTGCATCCATGCAGGAGCAAGGTCTACTTAGAGGAATGGCGGATGGCACGTTTGCGCCAAAACAGCATGCCAACCGTGCACAGGGGGCGGTCGCTGTAGCCAGAATGATGGAGCAGATTTATAAATTCTAAGTTTATATATGATATAGGGATCGGGTCTTTCTGGCTCGATCCCTATGTTTATGGATTTCAATTAAAATGGTAGACAGTTAGTAATCAATTCTGCTATGATTCCAATGATAATGATTACCATTATCACAAAAAGCAATGAATTATAGGGGGCATCATGTTTATGTTTAAATCCAAATCGATTCTTTCCATCTGCACGTTATTCATTGTGTTTACGCTAGTTCTTGCGGGCTGCGGAAATGCAGGAAAGACAACGGATGAAACGGGGAGCGGCTCAGGACAGACGAGTGAGAATCAGGAATCCACTGGAACCGATACAGCTCAGAATGAATCAGCGGAAAGTGAAACACGTGAATATGAGACGGATAAAGGGACGGTTACCATTCCTGCACATCCGAAACGCATCGTGACCGATTACTACGGGGGCGAAATTCTGTCTGTAGGCGGTAATCTGATTGGTGTGGAGCCAAGTGCCTTTGATAATCCGTTCATTAAGGACAAGCTGAAAGACACCACAGACGTGGGTTATCCGGTGAACGTGGAGAAGACGCTGGAATTACAGCCTGACTTGATCGTTGTGATGTATGATGATAACTACGAGGAACTGTCCAAAATTGCACCAACTGTGCATATCCCATATGGTACAGCTACAGATATCTACAAGACAGTTGAGCTGTTTGGTGATTTAATGGGTCAACCTGATCAGGCGAAGGCGTTCATTGCCGATTATGAGAAAAAGGCGGAAGAGGGACGCGAGAAGCTGAAAGGTATCGTGGACGAAAATACAACCGTTGGATTATACGAGTTGACGGACAAAGGGGATCTGTGGATCTTTGGCGACAACGCAGGCCGGGGCGGGCAAGTTGTATACAATGCTTTGAAGCTGAAAATGCCGAGCAAGGTGAGCAAAGACAATCAGACCGTGCAGCTATCGCTCGAAGTACTGCCTGAATACGCTACGGATTACATGTTCATGACGGTGTACGATCCTGAGAAAAAAGGCGAAGCACTGAAGGAATTCAAACAGTCCAAAGTATGGAACGGTCTGGATGCGGTGAAGAATCACCGGTTCTTCGAGAATGATTTTGATACATTCTATCGATATGATCCAATCGCCATTACTGCCCAGATCGATTTGTTTGTTGATCTGATCTTGAAGAGCGCTGAACAAAACAAATAAATGATTAACAGCTTGATGACTTCTAATGTTAGGCTAGCGCCTCGCATAACTTAACCCACAATGAGTTGTCATTACTGACTATAATTATAGAAAATCGACCTGCTTTAAGGCTTCTGCCTAAGGTAGGTTTTTTTTATATAAAAGCAAAAAAAAGTTGTTAATGTCATATTGACAATATCAAATTCATTTGTTATCATTTCGATAATATCAAAACGACAATATTAAGAAATGGGGAATGAGCGATGTTTGGATTCCGATTCGTGAAGTTTCAACCCAGTGAGTACGTAATGAAAGTGAAGAATGGGCAGGTGCAGCTTCAAGGAGTGGGTTTGTCCTTCTACTATTATGAGCCGACGACGTCGGTGGTGGTTCTGCCTGTATCTTCGGTGGATGTGCCCTTTATGTTCGAAGAAATAACAGCTGATTATCAAACCGTTACGGTTCAGGGTCAACTGAGCTATCGTATCGTTGATTATATGAAAATCACCCAAAGCCTGAACTACACGTACAATTTGCGCAAAAACAGATATATTTCCGACGATCCTGGCAAGTTGGATCAACGTGTGATTACGACCGCCAAAGTGCTGACCAAAAAACATCTGGAGCAAATGCCCCTGAAGGAAGCCATTCAATCGAGCGAACGGCTGGCCAGCAGCATGAAACGGGAAGTGGTGCAGAGTCAGGAACTGGAGAAATTGGGCGTAGAGCTGATGAGTCTGTCCATTCTGGCCATTTTGCCCAATAAAGAGACGATGCGTGCACTGGAAGCACAAGCGCGGGAAGAGATTTTACGCCAGGCCGACGAAGCGCTGTATGTACGTCGCAACGCATCCATTGAACAGGAGCGGAAAGTGAAGGAGAACGAACTAAACACGGAAATTGCCGTTGAGACGAAGAAACAGCAGATTCGAGAAACACAATTACATGCAGAGCGTTCGGTGAAACAGAAACAAAATGAGATGGAACAGGAACAGCTCCAATTCAATACGGCGATGGAGGAACGGAAACAACAGCTTATTGAATTGACGATTGCCAATCAGAATGCCGAAGCTGATGCCAAAGCCTATGAAATTGCTGCCGTGATGAACTCGTTACAACAGGTGGAGCCTAGCGTGCTACAGGCGATGGCTAACATGGGTATGAACTCGGATAAACTGATTGCCCTTGCATTCCAGGAGCTGGCTGAGAATGCAGGGAAAATTGGACAGCTTAACATTTCGCCGGATCTGCTGCAAGGATTGATGAATCCACCGACAAGAGAGCAGCAGGGAGGTCGGGCACGATGAGACTTGGGAAGGCAAGCCAGACTGTAGCCGCACACATTACTGGAGGAGAACCGATGACCGAATACAAGTTGATTCTGGTCAAACGCAGAACGAGGCTGGAAGAATTGGTGGTCCGCTATAATACGGTCCAACAAGCGCAGTTCTATATCGAACGCTTGGGAGCAGACTTCAGTGATTACCTGGAGGAGGACAGACGTTATCATCATTCCGTGCAGCAAGCCCAGCAGCAGCTCAGCCAACTGGGCCGGGTTCAGACCATTGATCGGGAACATGTGCCCAACTTTATTTTTGGAGCACAGGACATTGTGGTAGTGATTGGACAGGACGGTCTTGTTGCCAATACGCTCAAGTATGTAACCGAGCAGCCGCTCATTGGTGTTAATCCTGACCCCATGCGTTGGGATGGGGTATTGCTGCCATTTACGGTAGAGGATTTGAGCTTCATTATTCCCGATGTTATTCGTAAACGTCGCTCTCTGAAAGAAGTGACTCTGGCCAAAGTGGAGCTGAATGATGGGCAGTATCTCTATGGCGTCAACGATCTGTTCATTGGCCGAAAGACGCATGTATCTGCTCGTTATGAAGTTCGCATGGGTTCATCGGTAGAACAACAATCCTCCAGCGGAGTGATTGTATCCACGGGAATGGGATCGACGGGCTGGTTCAAAAGTGTGCTGGCAGGTGCTGCTGGAGTCGTGGGCTCGGAAGCGTGGCAGCACATCCAATGGGGTGAAGGGTTCATTCCCGATAGAGACAGCATAAGCTCTCATTCAGACTCGGACCCTAGAGGGAAGGGTTATTCAGAAGCACATATCGCTGCGACGGCATCTACACAGGGGAGCATGAGCGACATGAATCACTTTGGCTGGGATGCGCCTTATTTGTATTTTACAGTACGTGAACCCTTCCCCAGCCGGACGACTGCAGCCAATCTGGTGTTTGGACAGATTCATCCGAAACAGCCTTTGCAGATTGTCTCCCAGATGCCGGAGGACGGCGTTATTTTCAGTGACGGGGTAGAACAGGACTTTCTTGAATTTAATTCCGGAGTGGAAGCGACTATTGGCTTGGCAGAGAAACGTGGACGTTTGGTGGTCTAATCCTTTATTTCCAATCCGTTTTTGACTAGAATGGTAAACTAGATGTAGAAGATATGTCAGGGAACGGAAAGAAGGTTGACGATGCAATCGATATTGCTGGTTGAAGATGATGCCAAGCTCGCAGGATTGCTGGGTGAATATCTGATCCGAAATGGTTTTCAAGTGCAGATTGTGGCAGATTTCCGTCATGTTCTGGATGAATTCATGCAGATCGGTCCGGATTTGGTATTGATGGATGTAAATCTACCTCAATTTGATGGCTACTACTGGTGTAGACAGATCCGTTCGCATTCTATATGTCCCATTCTATTTATTTCGGCTCGTGACAGTGGCATGGATCAGGTTATGGCGCTGGAACATGGGGCGGATGATTATATTACGAAGCCTTTTCAATACGAGGTCGTACTTGCTAAAGTTCGTAGTCACCTGCGTAGAGCATATGGGATGTATGCAGCTGTTCAACCAGAAATGAAAGTGAAAAATGGCTCTATGCTACTGTACCCCGAAAGATATGTACTGGAGTTCGATGGTCTTTCCGTAGAGCTGACTCAGAAGGAATCCATATTGGTCGAAGCGCTGATGGCCAAGGCCGGTCGGGTGGTGGGCCGGGAACGTTTGCTCGAACTGATGTGGGAAGATCAGCATTTTATTGATGATAATACGTTGAATGTGTACATTACACGTGTTCGCCGCAAGCTGAAGGATCTGGGGGCAGAAGAGGTTTTGGAAACCGTTCGCGGAGCGGGCTACCGATTGCTTGATTTGGAGTCACCTGTCCAAGAGGACCGACAATGAAACTGTTCTTAAGAGATCAGCTACCCCTCATCGGATTTTATTTGCTGCAAATGCTGCTTGTCCCAAGTGTATATTGGCTTTCTGGTGAGGATCGCCCCATGAGGATTGTTCTTTATGGCATGTTTCTCAGTACAGTTGTATTGCTCGTGTATCTGATCGTACGTTATTTCCAGCTCCATCCATATTACCGTGTGCTCCAGCAGCCACAACGGCTGGTACAGGAACCTTTCCAATCACTTGGTAATGCCCCTGTGGCTAATTCTTTACAGGAATTGATGCATGAACTGGAGCGTAACCGTCAGAATGAGATGGGTCAATTGCGAATTCATAGTGAGCAGCAGGTTGTGTTCATGAATCGCTGGGTCCATCAGATGAAGACACCACTGTCCATCATTCAGTTGACCCTGGAAGATGTGGATGATGATAAAACTGCAGGCAGCATACAGGATGAGCTGGATAAAATGCGCAAAGGGTTGGAAATGGTACTTCATTCTTCACGCCTGGAACAGTTCGAAGGGGATTTTCGCGTAGAGCTTCTGTCTCTACCCGAGGTGGTTCGAAGCAGCGTAGCTGAGAATCGACGTTTGTTTATTCGCAGAGGAATTACACCGGATATTCGAATGGACAACGACCTTCGAGTTTACAGTGACTCCAAATGGCTGCGGTTCATGTTTACCCAGATTTTGACCAATGCCGTTAATTACTCAGATAGCAAAGCTGGTAAAAAAGTCATGATTACCGCCTATATTGAGGAAGAACGAATCGTATTAGATATTCAGGACCAGGGTATCGGCATATCGGCTGAAGATATTCAACGTGTGTTTAATCCTTACTTCACCGGAGAGCGGGGAAGACAGTATCATGAATCTACAGGTATGGGACTATATCTGGTCCGTGAGATCAGTACACGTTTGGGTAACCAGATAGAATTGTTCTCCAAACCCGATGAAGGAACATTGGTCCGATTCAGCTGGATGAATCGAAAATAGAAGTGCTTTGCCTATGGGCGAGGTGCTTTTTTTTATGGAATAGGAAGAAGGGGGAACATAACCTTAAACGCTGTGTAAGGAAAGTTTAAGGTAAATCGATAGCAGGGTTGGAGGAGGTCGTTTAGGATAAGGATATGAAAAGAAAGCATAGTTTATTTGGAGGGGAAACACCATGGAAATGTTGCAAGTTTCGGCACTAAACAAAGTGTATCAGGGCAAAGTGCAGACTAAAGCCCTTAGTGATATTCATCTGACCATCAAGCAGGGTGAATTTGTAGGGATTATGGGGCCATCGGGCAGTGGGAAAACGACGTTGCTCAATATGGTCTCGACCATTGATGAGCCAAGTTCAGGCAAGGTGCTGATTAATGGCATGAATCCGTTTGATATGAAAAAGAAAGAACTCGCCATGTTCCGACGCCGGGAACTCGGATTTGTATTTCAGGATTTTAATCTGCTCGATACCTTGACCGTTGCTGAAAATATAGTACTCCCTTTGACGCTGGACAAGGTCAAGCTGAAGGAGATGGAGAGCAGACTCGATCGGATTACCACTCAGCTTGGAATTGATCACATTCTGGATAAACGAGTCTATGAAATCTCGGGCGGACAGCGGCAGCGAACAGCCATTGCCAGGGCCATGATTAATATGCCATCCATCGTACTGGCCGATGAACCGACAGGTGCGCTGGATTCCACCTCATCTCAAGCGGTAATGGAATCGCTTGAACAGATCAACCAGCAAGAGAAAACAACCATTATGCTGGTCACGCATGATCCACTTGCCGCAAGTTACTGCCATCGGATTGTATTTATAAAGGATGGCAAGCTCGCAGCCGAAGTGCATCGTGGCGATAACCGACAGACGTTCTTTCAACGGATTATTGATACATTATCCTTCTGGGGAGGGAATTCGCATGAGCTTTCCTCAGTTCGCCTTTAACAACATTCGCCGAAACGGGCGAGCGTACATCGCCTTTTTCCTAAGTAGTGCATTCATGGTCATGATATTCTTCGCGTATGCGATGTTTATCTATCATCCGTTTGTTGAGAAATTGCCGATTGGTAAGACTACGGCAGCGGGAATGCAGGTTGCCTCCGTCATCGTATACGTTTTCGCGATCTTCTTTGTTATGTATTCCATTAGTGCATTTCTGAAATCACGGAACAAGGAATTCGGTATTTTAACCATCTTGGGCGCGGAACCAGGACAGATTCGAAGACTGGTCATTCTGGAAAATATGTTTATCGGATGTCTGTCCATTGTGGCTGGAATAGGTGGAGGCATGTTATTATCCAAGCTGTTCCTGATGTTAACCACCCGATTTATCGGTATGGAAGACCTGCCTTTTTATTTCCCGGTAAAGGCCATGTTGATTACAGTGATTGCTTTTTTAGTACTGTTCTTTTGCATTTCCCTGTTCACACTGATCTTTATCGGAAATAAGCGCGCATTGGAGCTGCTAACGGGCACGAGCAAACCCAAAAAGGAACCTAAAGCATCATGGGTATTCTCTATTCTTGGGCTTGCGTTTCTCGCTACGGGATTCATTGCGCTATACGGCAGTTTGTCGAGTGAGAGTATTCTGATCGCTGCTGTGACAGGCATTGCAGGTACGTATTTTTTCTACTCGCAGCTTTCCGTGCTGGCCATTCGTCTGTTGAAACGTAACCGCAAACGGGTGTGGCATGGTACACGCTTGCTATGGATTTCCGAGATGAGTTACAAAATAAAAGATAATGCACGCATGCTGTTTATGGTGACGGTGGTTATTGCGATTGCTTCCATGAGTGCAGTGGTCATTTTGTCGCTGGATCAACAGAATCGACAAGTATTTAGAGACAATTATTTTCCGATTCGTTATAACGTGTACAGTGCATCGGAAGAACCTAACATGGCACCCGTCAATGAGGTTCTTGACGCTGCGGGTCTTCAATATCAGAACGCTTATCTGGAATATTTTTGGACAAGTACGGATGATAGCGGCATCAGTGTGATGTCTCTAAGTGATTTCAATCAGTTCAACACAATCCAGAACAAACCGACCTATAAGCTCTCAGCTCATTCCAGTATATTCATTGATTCACGCAATGTGGAGAAGCCTCGACATGAAGAAAGATTTCGTTCCTATGCCAAGGGCGATCAGTTAACGCTGGATATGAATTCAGGGCCTGTTACACTCGATATTAAATACACTGGAAATGAACCGGAATTCAACGGGCTTCTGTATACATCAGCCCTAGTTATTGTAAGTGATGAAGAGTTTAAGGCTCTTGCCGGACAATTGGACAAAGATGCTGTGTCCGGTAAATATCTTTATCATATCCCTTCATGGGGGGGATCGGTGCCCGATCGGCAATCATCTGAAGTGATGGTAAGCGATCGGCTGGCGGGCATGGATGAAATCATTAGGAATAACTCTAATGATAAAGATTTTTCGGGCTTTTTCACGACGCGATATGCTGACTTCGAAGAATTCAGACAGACAACGGCACTCTTCACCTTTTTGGGGATATTCATTGGACTGATCTTCTCGATCTCCTCAGCGAGCTTTCTCTATTTCAGGCTGCACACGGATCTGGAGGCAGATGGGAAAATGGTGCATTCCTTGTCTAAAATGGGTCTCAGTTTTCAGGAGATGAAGCGATCATCCACAATTCAGATCGCGGTTCTCTTTTTCTTCCCAATCCTGATCTCAATTGTTGAAACGCTCGTTGTTGTTAAGCCGTTTCTGACTGAATTCGGTATTACGAATTATACTGTTCCGGTATTAACCGTATTTGGTGCATTTCTGCTGGCACAGACCTTCTATTTCTTCGTCATTCGTTCAAGATATATATCTTCACTACGCAAAATGATGGTTTAAAGTTAGCGGTTTTATATTAATCTGGTCATCTCCCCTGTTTTTGTTCTCTATGCTCCGGTTAATGGAGTGATAGATCATATATGAACATGAGAGGGGTCATCCCGGATGTGGACTGCATTCATGTGGGGCGGCATCTCCGCCTCGGCTGTTGTCATAGGAGCACTTGCTGCGCTGTTTCTGAAAATTCCGAAACGAGTTATTGGCTGGATCATGGCTTTTGGTACAGGTACCCTGATTGGTGCAGCTGCATTTGAATTAATTGGGGATGCGCTCAATGATGGTGGAATTGTGCCGACGGCGATTGGATTTACCTCAGGGGCCGTAGTGTACACGCTATTCGATTTGCTCATTTCCAGTAAAGGGGGAGCAGGGCGCAAGCGTTCGGAAAACACCGGGAACGGAGATTCCAGCCAGAGCGGACTTGGTATTTTTGCAGGGACGGTCATGGATGCCATTCCCGAATCGATCATGCTGGGGGCCAGTCTACTCGCCGGGAAAGGTGTCAGTGTTGTGTTGGTTGTTTCTATCTTTGTGAGTAATATTCCGGAGGGTCTGTCCAGTACGGTTGGACTTCAACGCAATAAATACTCCCGCTCCAAGATTATTCTCTTGTGGCTGGGTGTACTGATCATCTCTGCACTTGCAGCATTGGGAGGATACCTGTTCCTGGAGCAGCTTCCTGATGAGATGGCCGCGGCTATTGGGGCATTTGCCGGAGGAGGCATTATTGCAATGATCTGCTCCACCATGATGCCGGAAGCGTTCGAAGAAGGTGGGCCGGTAGTAGGTTTTATAGCTTCGATGGGATTGCTTGTATCCCTTTTGCTTGACCTTTGATTCATTCAATTTAATAGGGGAGAAGAGTACCTTTCAGATGATGATCTGGAGTAAGGTACTCTTTTTTACGTTGTGTTTTCTTGTGCTAAGCACTGGAGTTACATATAATTTTAGGTAGAACAACTGGGAAATGCTGAGTGATTGCTTTTAGCGATTGTCATCATGTAGGGGGAAGGCAGGATTGAAAATGAAACGTTTCGAGGATGAAGGGGATTATAAATACAGCTTCTACGCTGTTCTTCGCCGGGGAGAGCAGGTCGATGTGAAATGTAAACCATGCGGCGGGCACGCCTTTATTGTCATAGAAGAAGATCATCTAGCATGGAAATGTTCGCAATGTTACGCTCATGGAATTCAAGAGACAGAATATCAGTACAATGCCAAGAACAATTGCATCCGATGTGAGCGCTGGTTCAATATTGAAGTGACGGATGAGAAAAAGATAACTCACAAAGCATCACATATTGAATGCCCGCACTGCGGGACCGTTAATGATGTCGAATTACATAAAAAGCTAGCATACCTAGGGTATTATCCCGATATTCGAGAGGGGCGAGATCCTGTGTTTGATATGGAATTGTACTTTCTGGACTATATCAGAGGTAAGGTGTTATGGGCTGTTAATCGGGAGCATTTAAACTATCTGATCTCATATATTTCGGCTGATTTGCGCGTGAAACCTGGAAATGTACCTTTGAAGACGGCTTCACATTCCATTCCCGCTTATATTAAGAACGCCAAGAACAGGGAGCTGGTTATCCGCACATTGACCAAACTTCAGCATAAGACTGGATAAACCAGCAGAACGCGAGTCAAAAATGTGAATCATATTCAATACCTTTTTCACATCGCTTATCAGGAGTTTGATGTTCGATCCAGTGAAGATAATCCCTATCTGGCGGGTACAGTGAGATATCAATCCACAGAGAATGAATATGTAAAATCCGAAAAGCAATATATTAATGCTAAAGATTTTACAACGTTGTTGAATTTTTATAATAAGGACAAAGAGGTGATTTATACTTATCAAAATACTGGAAAAGAGGATGGACAGCTGGTACAATCCATTATTCATCAGGGGATGAGTCGTTCTAGCAATGGAGGCAGCGAAGCTGCTCGTGATCCTTATATCAACGTTACGGCTTTGTTCTATGATAAGTTGGACATCGATGTGAAGCTGGATGTGGATGAAGAACATAAAGTCGTAACCATTCGAATGAATAAAGCGGAGGCGAGATGATGAATTTATTTGGTGTACATAAAGGACCTACATATTTGGAAGGTTCGGTTCGGGAGATTTCGGATGTTCAGACTCATGAAGTCGAATGGAAAGGCAAGTTGCAGACGAGCGATGGGCATGACAAGTTCCATATTTTTTATTATGGTGACTTAACCGAAGATGATCTGATAACCTGGCATGATTCGACACCTCTCATTGTATATGCAGAGCACACTATAACAGGAGAACGTTACTTACTCATCGATTCAGCCAAACAAGGTTATGATGCGATGTTGTGTGAGACATATCCAGAGGAAGACCTGAATAACAGGCCGCTACGGCCCTACCTGGACGTCGAAGGAGAAGACATATTTGAAGTACAGCTATCTGCCTTCTACAATGTGCCGTGGGATGAAGAGTTCGGGGAAGATGTGGATGAAGGTGGAACCTTCGAATTAATTACGGGAGAGCGCATGGATTTTGAGCAGGTGAAACGTGACGGCTATGATGCATTTGCCATACGCATTGTAAACCGCAAAGGCGTAATAACCGAGATTGTGCAGGAAGAACTGGCTTAGGCTAGTTGAATTTGCTGACCGGTTGAATGACTGGTGAATTGAACGAAACGATCGTAGGGAGATGTCGTGAATGTATATAGTAACTCGTGCGTTGAAGCCCATACCGGCTAAGGAACTGGATCATTTTGAAGAACAGTATTCTACCTCGTTACCTGCGTCATATCGCCAATGGCTGGAACAATACGGGGAAGGAACGTACACGGGCTGGATGAATGTGCAGCGGCCGGATCAGGAGGTATTGAAACCTTTTGCTGAATATGATTTTTGGATGCATACGGAGGATACACCGGTTACCCAGGATCAGCTTCAGGAGTGCATCAGTATCGGCAGTTCGGTGGATGGTGATTTCCTGGCGATTCATCCAGAGGTGAAGGGATTGTTATGGCTCCCGCGTCATGATGAGCATATTATCTTGTGGACTTGCTCAGAAGCTGACTTTGGAGAGACATTGGACCGGATCTATTGCGGATATTACCATCAGGATAAACCGCTGACCCCGGCGTTTTTTGAACCGTGGAATGAGCTGCGAAACCACACGTTCTACCACTTGGTTAACGTTGAGCGTGAAGGCTCTATGAAAGAACTGGCCGATTTGTGTAAGAGTAAATTCAAGTGGGATGCAGTGATGGAAAATGAGTACACATGTAAGCTTTTTATGGTCTCCATGGGTGGATATTTACGTTTTAATTATGCGAACGGCAGGGAAATTGCGCTTTTCTATGAAGAGATGCACGGGACGGAAGGTGCAAGGGATCACGATCTGGATCAATTTTTGCTGGCAAATCATTGTACAGTCATCAATAGAGGCGGAGTGGAGGAATAACAATTGAATTGGTTGAAAGAAAATATTGCAGAAACGTGGCGAAGTGAAGGCAAACGATACGCAAAAGATGTCAATGCATTTGTACGCAGAGGCATGGCAGGAGAGCAACTGGATGAATCGGAGCTCGCGGAGGATGCCAGAGCCTCGATTAGTACTGAAGTGTGGAATATGGTGAAGCAAGCCAATCTTCAAGGGGATTTGGAACGGCTTCGGCTTGAACTGCCTGCTGCAACATGGCCAATGAACGAACATTTTCAATCTTCCATGCAGGCCGTTCGGGTGGTAGGTTATCTGAACACAGAAACAATAGTATTCACAACCAGCACCTTCACGGAGAATGGCTGTGTATATACGGCTGATCAACATGGATGGTTGCTATTCTCTCAGTATACCTTCGCAGGTTGTTCGCCAGACGGTGGAGACTATGCGCTGGCCGGATCAGAAGGTATTCGTATCATCAGACAACCAGATCGTCGACTAGAAGGAAAAGAGCTTGCGGTGTATCGCTGGGAAGATATTCAATCCAGTATTCAGATGGCTTTGCCACGTATTGAATCCCTTGCTGACTGTGAGCATCCGGAACGCACAATTGAAGGACTTATTCCATTCAATGATGGGAAATCTGTTCTTATCTTCTCCAATTATGGAATCTACCTGGTAGACCAAGAGCAGGTATCCCTGCTGCACCCGGATCCTGCAGAAATCGAAGAATATGAGTTGGAAGATACACAGATTGATATGGGTCATGCCGCAGTCTCACGTGACGGTCGCTGGATTGCCTACGGTAGTCAGGTCAGTAACCATATGGTTCTGGATCGCGAACAGAATAAGACATATTCGCTTTATCCTGAGTCCAGCTATCCTCATTATGCGGTTTTCACCGCAGACAGTTTGAAGGTATGGTTTAATGCCTGTCACTTTTATAACGGTGCTACAATACAAGTTCAGTTGGAAACGATTGATGGTAATGAAAGTAAGGAAGATTGGCCTGTAATGGATGAGAATGCCCGTGTTTACGCTGCAGTAGAATTGGATGCAGGCATGGTGCTTGGTGACGCATACGGATATTTATATTGTGTGAATGGTGATGGGCAGGAAGTGTGGAGACATTTTGTAGGCAGCACCATCTATTCCTTGGCGATCTCGCCTGACCAGTCCAAGCTTGCAGTGGGTACGTTCGGGGGCATGCTGCATATTCTAGATCTGCACTCTGATCAGATGGATGAGTATGGTATAGGCACAGGCACCCTCCGTGAAATTGAGCGCTACGTGTTATGGCGTGGAGAAGAACCTTTACGTTGGTGAACACCAATGATTGAAGATCAAGACTGGATAAAGTAAGGTTGGGTAAAGTGGGGGTTGAAATGAAGCGTGAAGAAGCAGTAATTTTGTTGAAATGTCATGCCTTTGCCTGCGATGATCTGAAGCATTCGACAATGGAAACCGGTTTTCTTGGTAGCTTGCGCCCCTTTCGCGGTAACCTAAATGAAGAAAATTTTCATGAACTCATGGAAATCTTGCATGTTTTGGCTCCTGAACTAAAACAACCTATGCTGGATCGTGAAATTATGGCTTCACTATGGGGAATTACTCACCTTGGACGTGCATGGGCCGTCGAACCTGAAGGAATGTTGCAGAGTAATCAATTGATCTCAAATGAACAGATTGCATTGATGGAACGGTGGCTGGATCTGTTTTCCTACGCTGTTATGGTTCTGATCGAAGACGGAGGAGAAGAAGAGGCGTTCTGGGGATATCAGGAATATGTGCAGGAACGGGTTGAAAAGAGTTGAAAAGGGAGGGGTGTGTATGACACCTGAGGCTAATGCAAAATGGAATGATTTGTTTGATGCGTTGAATGAGCTCCTGAACGAAAAAATCCATGATGATGAAATTCGGCAGTTATACGACGAATACCAGCATCGGGAGGGTGCCTCTGAGCAAAGTCTAAATGCATTTGAAACAGAGTATGGCGTCCGGCTGCCGGAGGATTTCCGTTCCTTCTATAAGAGTAAAGACGGCAGTGGTTATGCATTTCATATCTTGTATCCGGGTGATGCGGAAGCAGAGGAATGTAATCCGTTTTATCTGATGTCATTGAAGGAAATTCGGGAAACCAAACAATATTTCTGTGAAGTAGATGAGAAATTGGACGAGTACTATTCTGACGAAGAGATCAGCAAACTAGACCCGGAGATTAAGCCCTACTTATTCCATAAAGAGTGGATTCCTTTTGCAACGATGGCGGGAGGCTCGCTGTATTTGATGCTTGATTTTGATCCGACAGAGAAAGGAACCTACGGGCAAGTGATTATGTATGTGCATGATCCGGACTTTGTTTATTATGTGTCTGAGACATTTACAGACTTGCTGGAAGTGTCCAACCGTAATCTGAAGATTATGGATGAGATTGAGTATTGAGCAGGTAGAATCTGTTCAACAGAAGGGCATTGGATATTTTAAAGAAAGTTGAACAAAGACAGGAGCTGCCGACAGCAGCTCCTGCATTGCTATTTTACCATTAGAAACGATGGCCGTGGAAACCTCCGCCAGGTCCACCAGGGCCGCCGGGTCCTCCGCCATGTGGTCCGCCAGGATAGCCGCCTCCAGGGAATGAACCGTGCGGACCTCCCGGGTAACCGCCATGCCATCCTGGGCCTCCGATATGTCCGATGGGAAAGGGCAGCGGAAAAGGTACGATGGGTGGATAGGGATATGGATAAGGGTAGGGGTATGGATAGGGTGGCGGTGGATAATAAGGGTAAGGATAACCCGCAGTTGGCGGGATAGGAACTGAACCAGGTCCGTATGCCATGATGCATGCCTCCAGTGTTTGATTGATGATATTAGCCTATGCTGCGATGCAATGGAGTGACACAGAGGGGTTAATAGAACGTGGTACGGTGAAGGGGGATATGATTTGGTAGCTGTGTCGTAACCCTGCAGCATAAATGGGCTCACGCATAGAAGCCCAGAGCATAAGCTGGCGTTATAGGTTATCACCTAAACCGAGAGCGAAGGGCAGGCGTTTTATTTTGGCAACCTCTTATATGGACTTCACCTCACCTACCACCCAATTTACAGCTGACGTGAACCAGAATTCTTTCTTCCAAAAAGACGGAAATAACTATATTAATGTTCTCTCCATTCAGCAATTAAACACATTGGGTAACGTATCCTTGCTGGACATTTTTCTTAGCACGGGCAATGTGGTTGATCCTCATATTCATCAGAATGCATCCGAGCTGGTGTATTGTATCAGTGGTTCAGCGGTCGTTTCCCTTATTAACCCGTTTACCAAAGAGTTGTTGAATTTTACGATCACACCGGGTCAAGTAGCGAATGTTCCGCAAGGCTGGTGGCACTATGAAATTGCAACGGTAGATCAGACTCATCTGCTGGCTATCTTCGATGCCCCGGTTCCTGAAGCCATATTTGGTTCGGATATTTTACGGCTAACACCTGCGAGTGTTCTGGCTCATACGTATTGTCTGGATGAGAACAAGGTGAAGGAAACGCTTGCTCCAATTCAAAAAACGGTAATCGTTGGTCCGCCAGTGGACTGTGTTACTCAAGTTTCCCCGAGCACCAACATGCCTAACTCGAATAGCCATCCCAACGTGCAGCCTTATGTGAATCGACTTCCATATTGGGGAACATGGGTTGATCCACGCATTATTCACGAACCAGGCTGTCCGTATTATACAGAACCTCCTGTGAACACGAATAATCAAGGGTAAGTGAACGATATAAGGCATTTAAATGGGGTAAAACCCAGTACATTGTCACGAGTGAAAGTGTAGCAATTATACAAAAAAGAAGCGTTCGTAGAAACGCTTCTTTTTTTGTCCATTTGTTTTCAATTTATGATGTGTAATTTCGTCCCAAACCAAGCTCTGTCAATAACTGACGATAAGCGATAGAGGTACGGTCTGCGGGAATATGCGCTTCTGCATGCAGATCCAGTGGCAAATCCTCTGGCTTCTGTGATTCCACCATTTCCCGATCTTCCTCAAATACTTGCAAGTTAAACTTAATTGTATCTTCAATCGGAGCATCCTTGTCAAAATTACGGGTAATCGGACAGAACAACCGCGTAAAACGTGCAGAGATGGGAGAGGCACAGTTCAGAATGTTAAGCTTGTCGTTCTCCGGGAAGTGAACCGTAAGTGATGCGGCAAATGGCGGAAATACCCGGAATTCACGCAGCCACTGAAAACCTTCGGGTGCGACATTATCCTGACCTTTGCCATAGTTGCTGACAGAACTCCAGTATTCGGCAAGCAGTTCATTGCCTACGCGTTTTACTTTGTATTGGGGCACTTCGGTGTTGTTCCGGTCGCCGAACGTTTCGGTATGCACGTAGGCAAAATGGGATACATCCAGAAACCCTTCCATTTGACGTCCAGCAGAACCTGCGATATCAAAGTTCGGGGGCAAGATGTTGATATAATCTGGATCATCCCATCCCGGGAATGCGGGAATCTGCTCGTCGGTACCGGCGAGTGAAGTCCAAATCAGGCCATAACGTTCGACTGCAGGATATACGATAAGCTTCAATTTGGGAGAAATTTTGGAGCTGGGGTGTGCAGGTACGGCGGTACATTTACCCTCACAGTTGTAACGGAAACCATGATATGGGCAGACAATTTCCCCATTTTCTACCCAACCTTTACTGAGCGGAGCACCACGGTGAAAACAAAGATCCTTGGCAACTACAACTTTGTCGTTGCTGCGATACAGCACCAGGCGGACATCAAGCAATTGAGCGGCAAGTGGTTTATCTGTCACTTCGCTTGCCTGGGCAATGGGATACCAATATTGAGATAATACATGCCAGTCTTCTGCGGAGAACGTGCAGCCGCGAGGCAGTTCAGATGTAAGTTGAGGATTGGAATTGGAAGTTATCATGGAAGTCACTCCTTGCTAGGATAATGAATCGTTCATTTTTTTATGTCAGGAAAGTTTACTTTGTAGCCGTATGTTACTACTCTTTTGTTTCGTGTATCAATATGTTTAATGATTATTTGTTCAAAATCACAAACAAAACATCAAACAGCTAACATAAATACGGAAACCCCTGTTTATACATAACGCTTTACGTGAACTATATTCATGTCGGTTATGCTCCACGCAGATTAATTACTTAATTGTTAATCGAGCTATATTCTGTGCCTGAGTATGCTGAAGAAATTTTTTATAGAAAAATGTCACAAATGTGAGCCTTGGTTTGTCTTAAGATTGTAGACCAAAATACGGAGGCGAATGCAATGAGTTTAAGAGTGAATTATAGAGTGGCTAACCCGGGTGCTTTCAAAGCAATGATGGCGTTGGAGCAGCACATTTCAGGTCAGTTTGAAGACAAACCGTTATATGAGCTACTGAAAATCCGTGTATCCCAAATCAATGGTTGTGCGTTCTGTCTTGATATGCATGCTAAAGATCTGTTGAAGCTTGGAGATTATGCTGATCACATTTTGCTGCTGAGTGTGTGGCGCGAGGTGCCTTTGTTTACGGAAAAAGAACGTGTTATGCTGGAGCTGGCTGAGGCCGTAACACTTATTTCGGAACAAGGCGTACCACTTGAATTGTATGAAAAAGTTAGAGACCATTTCAGTGAGGCCGAACTGGTGGATCTGATCATGGCGATCAACACAATTAATAGCTGGAACCGGATTGCCATTACAACAGGGATGTATCCAGGCTGCTTTAATTAAGTAAACATCCTACCATCTGCCAGAGGAGGCCATTCTCATGAAATTCAATTCCCTCACCAATGAGCCAGAAGTGTCTTCTCTGGAAGTTGGTGAATTGTATATTCGTTACAAAGCCTATGCCTTTTCCATTGCTTACCGCATGCTTGGCAGTGTTGTGGAGGCTGAAGATATTGTGCAGGATTGTTTTGCAGAGCTTCAGAGCAAGTCTCTTGATGATATCCGTAATACCAAGTCCTATATTGCTAAACTAATCGTAAACCGAAGTCTGAATCTGCTAAACTCTGCCCGCAATCAAAGGGAAAGTTATGTTGGAGAATGGCTTCCCGAGCCGATGAGTGATGGTAAAATGGGTAACATTCCGGAAGAAACCGTACAGCAGAAGGAGATGATTTCCTACGCTTATCTGGTTATGCTGGAACAGCTTTCCCCAATGGAGCGTGCCGTTTTTGTACTTCGTGAGGCTTTTCAGTATGAATATACGGAAATAGCGGATTGGCTGGGCAAATCAGAGAGCAACTGCCGTCAGATCTTTAGCCGGGCCAGACGCAAGCTTCCCGATAGACTTCCGCCGATGGAACAGAGTTCTGCAGATTATGCTGCAAAAGAGCAATTGCTGGCTCGTTTTACAACGGCTTTTCTGAATTATGATGTCTCCGAGATGCTGGAGCTGCTTGCTGAACAACCGGTATTTACGGCAGATGGCGGTGGACGTGTGCATACGGTCATGAGAACGATGAGGGTTCGTAAGGGTGTACTCGCCTTGTTGACCTCTCGCCGGGTGCTTACCCGATTGCGAAAACGAGATTGGGTGCCTACATTTATCAACGGAGAGCAGCACCTTGTGTTACTGGAAAACGGACAGTTGTCCGAAGTTCTGTGTTTGGAACTGGACTCTCTTGGAGAGCGAATTGAGGGGTTCTATCTCGTTGTGAATCCAGACAAACTTACATCGGTATCGAGATAATACTTTTCTGGAATGGAATAAGAAGGGCTCAAGGCATGTTAAAGCGGCACATCCTGTAAAGAGGAGTGCCGCTTCTTTTTAGCTTTGAGATTGTAGCTAATTTTATTGTGAACTAACAACATCCATTTTGGACCGGTTATTATTTATTAATTATTGGCAAACAGGCTTTCAACATGGTCAGTAATCTCTCTGATTTCTGGGGTAAGTTCGTCGTTACTCTTATCGAGAAGATGCAAAATCTTATCCACTGTATCCAGAAGTACACTCTTCGTGTTAGGCTCCCTATTTGCCACAGCCTTCTCATATGCTTTTTTCACTTCTGGATCGATAGTACGAATTTCTTCTTCCGTGTACCAGTCATAGGCGGGAGAGTTATCACTTCCATAAAACAGGTAACCAACGTACAGTGAATTCTTAACTGCTGACGTACGATTAGAGCTTGGGAAGTTGTTCAGGAAAGCTTCCTTTTCTAGAGTACGCCGGATGAGTTCATCCCAGGTTATGATAAAGGCCGCATCGGAAGTTGTGGGCTGGTTGGATTCCGCAGCCATAATATCAATGTAAGCAACAATGTCAGGTTTCACGTAGGGCTGAAACTTTTTGTACATCTCATAATTGAGGATGGGATAGTATAGACCTTCACTAGTTTCCAGTTTGAATCCCAGATCGGAGGCTTCCTGCAAGAGCTTGCGAACCGTCGGATCTTTAATCACTTTGAGCAGATTGCTATATGTAAGCTTTTGTTCATAACCTATGTTGGAATGGGCTTCATAGAGAACGCTTTGAAACAGTTCCGTATACATTTTTTGATCCAAGTCAGCCAGTCTGATCTTTTGCAAATTCTCCAGTTGAAGGGTCATCAAAGTGGCCTGCCAAGGTCCGACTTCATCGATATGATTCAATAGATATTTACGTGCCTGAACCAGGCTGGGCGTGGATTTCACTGCATTTTTTGAATACATTTGAAATTGATGATATACCGCTTTGGAAGCTGGGACAGGTGCAGCCAATGTAGTTTGGGATGTTATCAGAGTTGCACTGATGGCCGTAAAGCTTAATGTAATGGCTAGAAAACCAAGTTTAATCGATGGATTCAATCGCATTCAAAAACCTCCCATGTTACATAATGAGTAATTGTGACCACATTCTGATTAAACCAGTTTCTGGTAATCGAATCAAGGGAGAATTCTTTTAAAATAAAATGTGTTATTCAAGACATGCTGTAAATATTAGTTGATTCTGGAAATAACAAAGAACAGCATCTTTCAACCTTGAGTGGGTTGAAGATACTGTTCTTTGTTGATTAAGCTTATTTTAAATTAATGGAGAGGTGGTTTATTGTTGATTGGCATCTGAGGTGTGCCGTTTGCTGGAACGTAGGCCTGAAGCATCTGTGTGGTATCATTTGTACTGAGTTGAGGCACTTGATAGTAGGCATGTTGATTTTGATACGTGAAAATTTCGTAAGCCATCTCGATAAACTGTTGAACCTGCGAAGCGATGACCCGGCGTACGGCGCCATTCGTAATTTCAGGTGCAGACATAGCCAGCAAAGAGGCGTGAGACTTGATTAATCCCAGCATATGACCGCTGATGCCTGCATCTTTGACATCCGAAAGGGATTGATTTGGCTTTTTCGGAGCGGACGGCTTGAGGCCATACACAGGTTGCACGATGTTCGGAATCATGTAGGTTGCAGTCTCGTGATGAGGCTTGTGCCCGGTTGAGAAACATTCTGCAGTCAGATTATATTGGGATAACATGAAGTTGTATTGACGATCAAGAATATGAAGAAGTTCAGTATCTTGTACAAACGTCCTGAAGATCATGTATTGATCCAATACGTTGATGGCTCCTGACAGAATTTCATGCATATCGAACATTTCATGCCCGCCATGGTTCAAGTGGGGTGTGAAGTCTGAATTTGTGTTGTTAGCTGGTTGTATTCGGTCTGGAGGCTGCATTGAATTTGGATTCATTGTGAATTTGATTCTCCTTTGGGAAATGGTATGATCCTAGTATGGTCTTCAACAGTAAATTTATGTAATGTGTGCTGGTTATAAGCGAAAATAGAGACAGGTATGGTGGTGGTTGGATGGAAATCGATTGGAGTGTTCCCAAAGCGTTATTCGTTAAACATTATGGGAGCGCTGTTCAGATGCATCGTGGTGGTGTTTATGCAGAATATAAACAATGGGATGTGCCGCAAGAGCTGGAGCAGACATGGATGGAAGAAAGAATAGGTCAGTTAACCTCTGAATTATCCATCATGAACTGGGACGCGGTTGATGAGCTTACGTCGATTGCCAGATATCATGCAAATCCGCTGATTATTGCCGCAGTCACAGCATTCGCATCAAGACAACTGATGAGTGCGGACAGTATGGTGCGTCTAGTGTATGCGGAACGTCTGATTGAGTTGATCAAGCGATATGAATCGATTATTCCGGTGGATAAGCTGCGTGAAGCCTATCAACTGACAATGAACTTGTTGGAGGATGTAGTAACAAAACCGTTGGTGCTTGATCCGGGACATGAACTACAGCAATATGGGTTAAAGGATAAACGTGGACTGAATCTGCGTGTGGAAAAGAACAAGGAAGAGATTATCCGTTATTTTCGGAACTGAATGTATTTCATTGGATCAAGTGAGGTAAATATCATTGAGAAAACTGAATTATATCAAAGTATTTATTTTCCTTAGTGTGGTCACAGTGGTGACTCTAGGTTTGTATTACGCAGCTGCGGATTGGCTGGACCAGCGCTATTTTCGCTTCCTTATCTGGAATCTGTTTTTGGGCTGGATTCCTTTTGTGTTTTCATATGTGGCCTATGGCTTTAGCCATGTTAAATGGAAAGGGGCAACATGGTTTGTCGTTGCAAGCGGACTGCTCTGGCTATTGTTCTTCCCGAACTCTTCCTACATTGTAACGGATCTTGTCCACCTGACGGCACGCAGTTCCCGCTATTATGGCGGAGGCAATGGATTGGACTACAAGTACTGGTATGACTTAATTGTGGTTTTGATGTTCGTTTGGACGGGTTTATTGCTCGGATTTCTTTCGATGTATCAGCTTCAGGAAGTGATCCATCACAAACTGGGACGATGGTTTTCATGGATATTTGTGCTAGCGGGTTGTGCACTGGGGAGTTACGGTGTTCTGCTGGGACGTGTATATCGCTTGAACAGCTGGGATGCGTTAACCAATCGAGAGACGCTGGTTGAACTTATGCATGAGAGTGTAAGTCGTCCATCGCTGGCTTTCTGTATGTTCTTTGGCACGTTTATTCTTACGATCTACGCAACGTTATACTATCTAATTAATACCAGATCTTACCGTGATAGAAAGACGGAGGTAGGAAGTTCAGAGGCTGAACTGCAAGGCTTGCGATAATCGAGAGCCTGGCATGTCTAGTTCTAATAAAGCCGTAATAAATAACCCTCAACTATTCGGGAAAACTCCCTAACGGTTGGGGGTTATTTATTACCCATTAAATGAAAACGAAGAAAGCTACAAGCATTTTAACAGTTCAGGAGCAATCCGCTGGGGGAACACATCCAGTGGAGGTTTTTCCTTCTTTCGTTTGTCATTGGTGAGCACGGCAACGAGTTCCAGGGACGGGACGATATATACAAATTGACCACCAAATCCACGGGCGTAATAATAGTGGAGTATGGAAGTGGGCTGTTCCGCAACCTTAGCTTCCGAAGTTTCGTTGGTATAAGCATCTACCCACCAATGCCAAGCGTAACTACCATGATTGGGTGGAGTAACCGAAATGGCAGGTTTTGTAGAGCGGCTAACAAGATCACTCGAAATCAGCGACTGCCCGTTCCACATGCCTTGTTGCAAAAACAGTTGTCCGAATTTTAGTAAATCTTGCGGCAACATTTTTAAACCGAACCCCCCGGTATGTACACTTTGTGGGTCACTTTCCCATTCATACTGTTGAATCCCCAACGGGCCAAATAAGTAACGTTCCGCGAACCCAGCTACGGACATACCTGTACTTTGCATGAGGATGGCAGACAATATCTGCGATACCCCTGAATTGTATTCCATATATGTACCTGGCACATGACTTAAGTGTTGCTCCAACGCAAACTTCACCCAGTAATCCGTACGCGTCATACGCGGAAATGAATTCTGTCCTCCGAATTCGTCCCAGTTGAATCCAGCTGTCATGGTTAATAACTGCTCTAACGTTATTTCAGGTTTGCGGGGGTCAGAGTCTGATACCAGCTCAGGGAAAAAGGTGGAGATCGGCGTGTCAGCCTCAGGCAGCACCCCTTGATCCATAGCAATACAGATGAGCGCGGACAACACACTTTTGGTACAGGAATTGATTTTGGCAATATGGGTAGCTGCTTCTTGATTACGGTAGTGTTCGTATATGATCTCATCACGCACGCTGACTAAGCAACTGCGCAGATCCAGCGGCGGGATGATTTGATGCAACATGGATGGTATGGATGAAGGATTCATAGTGTCCTTTCTTATTTGGGACTTACCCCATAAATTGAGTATTCATTAGAAAAAGGTTTGAATCATTATCATAGCATAGGAATAAATAAGTTCTCAATTCATCCACCTCACTCAGACTCAGGGATTAGTAAGAACTGGACCGCAGACTGATTCAGTTGTTCATATTTATTGATACAATCGGGTCACATAATAAATGGGGTTATTTTACAGGAAAAGAGGAACATGAGCTTTGGTCTGTAGGGTTGGACATATCGGCAAAAATTAATTACATAAAGTGTACCTGATTATTCCAAAGTAGTGTTCCATACAAAGGAGCTAGTGTTATTCATGCTATTACGTATGTTGAGAAATGATCTTTTTAGGAAAAAAGGAATCAACATCGCTCTATTTGTTTTTATTTTACTAGCGGCTTTACTTGTTTCTTCAGGTACACGAATGATTATGGAGTTAACCAATTCAATTCACTATTTATTTACAGAATCCAAGACGCCTCATGTTGTGCAAATGCATGCAGGTAAACTGGATATAATGAAGGTGAATACATGGGCACAGACAAATGAAATGGTAGATAAACACCAGATCGTAGAAATGATTAACATTGACGGTTCTCATTTGTTTTTTGGAGCGGAGGCCCAGAAAAACAGTATCATGGATCTTGATTTTGTTGTACAAAATCAGGATTTTGATTTTCTGCTGAATCTGGATAGTGAGATTGTGCAGGTGAATGATGGAGAAATCGCGGTTCCCGTTTACTACTTGCAGCAGAAGAAATTGAGCATTGGTGACCGTATTCATATTAAAGACGGTTCTTTCAGCAGAACATACAAGATTGTGGAATTTGTACGTGATGCTCAAATGAATCCATCGATCATTCACTCCAAACGTTTTGTCATCAGTCAGAGTGAATTCCAAACCTTGAAACAAAATACGGGAGAGTCGGAGTATCTGATTGAATTTCGACTTAGAGATTCCAAGATGATTAGCGACTTTACCCAAGCCTATCAAAATACGAGTTTGCCGAACGCTGGTCCTATTGTGAACTACAATCTGTTTCAGTTGTTGAATGCGTTGACGGATGGGGTAGTCGCAGCTATAGTCATTCTGGTCAGTTTGATCTTGATTGTGATCGCTTTACTCTGCATTCGTTTCACTATGCTCGCAACTATTGAAGAAGATTATCGAGAGATTAGCGTCATGAAAGCTATCGGCATATCCGAGCGTAATATTAAGAAACTCTACTTGAGCAAATATGTTGTTATGGCAGGATTGGGCTCTATCGTAGGATTTCTAGCATCACTATGGGTTAACCGTTTGTTCATGTCCAATATGTTGCTCTACATGGGGGCAGCTCCCAAGACATGGTTGCACTACGGCATAACATTGTTTGCGGCTGTCTTCATATTTGCCATCGTTGTATTTTTCTGCAACCGTGTGCTTCGGCGTTTTAATCACATTTCAGCTGTTGAGGCATTACGTTCGGGCAGTATGGGTGAGACGAGAATAAGTCAAAACAGACTAAGCCTGTCTCAAAATCGGTGGTTATCGGTTCCAGTTTTTCTAGGCTTAAAAGAAGTCATCCAACGAATGAAAATGTTCCGTTTGCTGTTGTTTGTGTTTATTATAAGTTCATTTATTATGATCGTACCTATAAATTTCCTCCATACGTTACAAGCTCCTAGCTTCATTTCTTACATGGGTGTAGGTCAAAGCGATATGCGTATTGATCTGAGGCATTCTGAAGATATCGAACAGCGTTACGCTGAATTAATTGATTATGTTCAAAAGGATAAGAACGTACTTCGATACTCACCCCTTGTCACAAGCCAATTCAAAGTGTTTAACAGTGAAGGTAGCTATGATCATTTAAGCGTAGAGACAGGTGACTTTGACGTTTTTCCTTTGTCTTACGTGAATGGCGCAGCACCGAAAAATGAAAATGAAATTGCTTTGTCTGATGCGAACAGTAAAGACATGGAGAAGAAGACAGGAGATTCCTTGGTACTGATCGTAAATGGACAGGAAAAAACAATGACCGTCAGTGGTGTATATCAGGATGTGACCAATGGTGGAAAGACTGCCAAAGCACGGCTGCCCTATAACAAGGATCGTGTGCTCTGGTATGTCGTAAGTTTGGATTTGAAAGATGACGGTAGTAAGATTTCAGATAAAATTGCGGAATATGAGCAAGCGTTCTCTCCTGCAAAGGTGACCGATTTAAAAGGCTACTTATATCAAACACTCGGAGGAACAATTCATCAGCTTAAGCTGGTTACGGTGTTGGCGCTTGTTGTAGCAGTATTGGTTACGATCCTGATCACATCATTATTCCTGAAAATGCTTGTCGCAAAGGACAGCGGTGATATCGCGATTTTCAGAAGTCTGGGATTTTCCATCTCCACAATTAAATTCAAATATGTATCAATGTCCCTTATTGTTTTGGGTGTTGGCGTCTTTGTAGGAACCGTGCTATCGAATACTGCAGGCGAGTGGTTGATCAGTGCAATAATGGCTTCTTTCGGAGCGTCTCATATGTTTTTTGTCATTGACCCGCTACAGGCGTACGTACTTTGTCCGCTGCTGCTGGCAGTAACGATTATCTGTACCGCTCTAATCAGTATTCAATCCATCAAAGAATCCAGCATTTCCAAAATGATTATCGAATAGGGGGACAACCATGACTATAATCCTGGAAGCCAAAAACGTGAACAAATCGTACAGTACTGGTGAGCGTGAGAAGCATCCTATTTTGAAGGATATTAATTTTCAATTGAAGAAGGGCGAATTTGTCTCGATTATGGGTCCGTCGGGATCAGGAAAATCAACCTTGCTATACAATGTCAGCGGCATGGATCAGGTAAGTAGCGGGAGTGTTTATTTTGCTGGCAAGATAATTTCGGATTTCTCGGAGAAAGAATTGGCACAGCTTCGCTTGAACAAGATGGGATTTATATTTCAGAACATCCATCTGTTGAAAAATCTGAATCTACTCGACAATATCATTCTGTCTGCTTATCTGGCCAAAAAAAGCAGTAGAGATTCCATTAATACACGAGCACTCAATTTGATGAAAAAAATGGGGATTAATGAACTGGCCAACCACAATATCACTCAGGCATCGGGTGGGCAATTGCAACGGATCGCCATCTGCAGGGCACTGATCAATCAGCCTGATATTCTGTTTGGCGACGAACCCACGGGAGCACTGAATTCACGTTCAACCAATGAAATCATGGATATTCTTGGAGACATTAATGCTTCTGGAACAACGATATTAATCGTTACCCATGATGTCAAAGTCGCAGCTCGATCTGAACGGGTTTTATTCATGATGGACGGCAAACTGGTGGCAGATCGTAACATGGGCAAGTTTAACAAACAGCATGACCTTAAAGCGAGAGAGAGTAGCTTAGGTAAATGGCTAACGGATCACGGGTTCTAACACGGTTAATTGGAGAGGGGTTTATCCAATGAAACAGATGGAGAACAAGTCATTTGGCAAATTTCTGATGGTATGGTTCGGACAGCTCATATCTACAATGGGGATCGGAATGACGGCATTCTCCCTTGGAGTGTACGCATTTGAGAAAACCCATATGGCGACAGCTGTGGCGCTGATTACACTGTTTACCTTTTTGCCTAATATCTTGTTGCGTCCTATAGGTGGAGTCCTTGCAGATCGTTTTGACCGGCGCATGATGATGGTCATAGGTGATCTTGGTTCTGCCGGTGGTCTCGTTTTTATCTGGATCATGATCCTGATCGGAAATATTGAACTATGGTATCTCTATGTTGGGGTCACTTTCAGTTCCGTGTTCTCGGCTATTCAAAGTCCAGCCTATAAGGCTTCAGCCACCGATTTACTCGATAAAGATCAATATTCAAAGGGCAGCGGGCTGATGCAGCTCGCCGAATCATCCAAGTTTCTATTTTCGCCCATTCTAGCGGGAATTCTGCTCAGTATAACAACCATTGAAGTCATTCTGGTCATTAATATGTTGACGTATATGGTTGCCATTCTAGCGGTGCTTGTTATCCGGAAAAGCATTAAAGCAGCGCGAAGCGATGATGAGAGGAAGCCTTGGCTTGTTGAGCTAAACGATGGCTGGATTGAAGTCACGACGAATAAAGGCGTGCTTCTGCTCGTCATTATTATTTCAATCATCACGTTTTATCTTGGATTTCTTGAGACACTCATTGGTCCTATGATCTTATCATTTTCGGATTCAAGGATGCTTGGCACGTTTCTATCTGTGAGCGCGATCGGTATGCTGATTAGCAGCCTGTGCATTAGCATGTTCACCATGAGTAAAAAATATTCAAAAATACTTGTTCTGGGTCTGGTTATGTCCGGAATATCATTCTCCCTCTTGGGATTTTCCACCAATATTTTTATCATTATCTTTGCAGGTTTCCTGTTTTTGGCCTCCCTGCCTTTTATCAATATGAGTGCAGATGTATTAGTGCGTAATAACATATCCAACGAGAAGCAAGGCAGGGTGTGGGGAATCATCGGCATATTATCGCAATTGGGTTTTATTGTATCCTATAGTCTCGCAGGTTTTTTGGCAGACCGTGTCTTCAACCCGCTTTTGGTGGAAGGTGGAGCACTAGCTTCGACCGTAGGATCATATATCGGCGTTGGTCCGGGAAGAGGCATTGCGTTGTTGTTTATTATTGCAGGGGTGTTTGTTATCGTTATTGCAGTCATCACTTCTCAACTTAAATCCATTAAGGGATTAGAGAAGGGGGTTGATATTGTGCCAACAGACCCAACGAATTTAGCGCATGATTGATTGAGTTGATGTGATGTAGTTTAAAGGATGATATTGGCCCCGGAACTTTATGTTTCGGGGTTGGTTTGTTTGAAAGGCTTTAGGACTGGAATCATGATTTTGGTAGAGGTTTGTACAAATGAAAAGGATAGCAGGTATACTAATTATAATGAGCATCACAGGACTAGTAATCATGAGATATTTAACCAGAAGGAGGTTACATCTTTTGTTCAAAATCGGAAATCAAGGTACGTTTGAAACGTTGCCTGATCACGCCATAGCGATTTACAAGGGAGATGTTATTGCTGTAGAAGAATTTATTAAACAGGGCATGGATCTCGAAAGAGAGATTACGCTGAGTAAATACATAGCGTTGACGCCATTGGATATTGCTCTAATCACCAATCAACAGGCAGTGGTCAAGCTTTTGGTAGATAACGGAGTAAACCTAAATGTGGAGGATAATCCAGCAATCCTCAAGGCGGTCAGATATGGCGGGGAAGAGATCATCCGATATTTGCATCAGAAGGGTGCCAAATTGAACGGGTTGAGCAAGGTGAAGTCGAATGCGTATGATGAAGCCTATTACAGTAACAAAAAGAACATCACAGTGCTGAAGGGCCTCGGACTGGATATTCGAAAATATGGTGGAAAAACATTAAGAAAAGCCGTTTCAAATCACGATATGAAGATGGTTCAGTATTTGCTAGACGAGGGCGTGGACATCAATTACAACGAGTCCGATATGGTGTATCCATACAAGGCTACACCACTTACGGTAGCGGCTCGCAACAACCATATGAAGATGGTTCAATTTCTGGTAGAGCGTGGAGCGGATGTAACTATTCAAGAGAAGGATGGGGAACGGGCGTATACGATTGCGATCAGTCAGAAGAATGCGGAAATGGCAGAGTATTTGAAAGCTCATGAGCCGCAAGACTTTCACAATCTGAGCAATAAATTGCATGTGCTCAAATCGTACAAGCTGCCGGATGCATTAATCCGTTTTCTAACGGAAGGTCCGCGAAGAATCGACTTGCCGAACAAATCGTCCGGCGTGGGATACATCGAATTCTTCCATCTGGTCGATACGGTTGAAATGAAGATGGGCAGACAGAAACTGCTGCGTATATCCTCTGACGTGGATCAGTACTCCCATATCCTGATCGTCTGGAATCCAAGCAAAAAAATGATTGGCTACGCAGATATTGAACATCAGGTGATTGGAACGATTTCGACGTTCGAAGCGTTCATGGCCGATCCCGCATCATATATGGATAATCTCCTGAATTAACCAGAGGGACTCCACTATCACAAGAACCTCTTGTATATTGTCGATATACAGGAGGTTTTTTAGTGTCTATACCATTCATCTATAGGAAAAATATCTCATGAAATATGAACTATACTAGTGCGAAAGGAGGTTATAAATGGTAAAATAGCAATGCCTAAACATGAAAAAACATTTTAGTTGAAAGATTAGCAGATAAGTAAGATATAAAATGGTTAACTTTAGATTGTTAGAAAGCGATTGTTAGAAATCGATTGTTAGTACAATTGTTTCAATGAAATTATAGTATTCTACTACTGGAGTGAGGAAGAGAAATGGCCATTATTGATGTAATCAAGTATGACGGTTCACCAGATGTATTTGCTTGGAAACATCCTGAGAATGAATTGGGAACATGGACCCAGTTGATTGTGAATCAATCCCAACAGGCGATCCTCTTTAAGGATGGAAGGGCGCTTGATATGTTCGGGCCAGGAAGACATACGCTAAGTACAGCGAATATCCCGATCTTAAACCGGCTCGTTAACCTTCCGTTCGGAGGTAAATCACCTTTTGCAGCAGAAGTGTGGTACGTCAACCAAGTAAGCGCACTAGACGTGAAATGGGGAACAGCAAATCCAATTCAGATACAGGACCCAAAATATAATATTATCGTTCCCGTGAGAGCATTTGGACAGATGGGAATAAAAATAGCAGACTCTCGCAAATTTCTGGTCAAACTTGTGGGAACACTGCCTGAATTTAACCAGGCTAATATGGTCAATTACTTTCGCGGGCTAATTATTATGAACATTAACTCCATGCTGTCTTCCTATCTAATACATAGAAAAGTAAGTGTACTGGAAATCAATGCTTATATCGCAGAAATATCACGACATTTTGCTGATACGATTGCATCTGCTTTCGAAGAATTTGGTATTGAGTTAATCAACCTGTATATCCACAATGTCAATCTGCCTGAAGAGGACCCTTCGGTCATTCGTTTGAGAGAAGCGTTGGCACGCAAAGCCGAAATGGATATTATCGGGTACACCTATCAACAGGAGCGTTCATTCGATACGCTTGAAGGTGCAGCCAAAAATGAAGGAAGCATGCAATCGGATATAATGGGTGCAGGGCTTGGTATGGGGATGGGTGTTGGACTGGGAGGATCATTCAGCAGCGAGATGTCCCAGATGTCCAAAGTGATGGCTACAACGGAAACACCTGCTGTACGCATATGCAAACATTGCAGTCATCCGAACCAGGAGCATAGTTCTTTTTGCAGCAAGTGTGGGAATTCAATTGCCGAAAAATCAGCAATGACCGGTTGTAACAACTGTGGACATGCCTTGCAAAAAGGGACCAAATTTTGTCCTAATTGTGGTGACAAATATTATGCCTGCCCATCCTGCGGGGCAGATAATGCGGAGAATGCTTTGGAATGTGTTCAGTGTCACGAACCGATGCCTAGCCCATGCCCTAAGTGCAATCATATGAATTCGGGTCAAACTAAATTTTGCGGCAATTGCGGCTCCAGTCTGTCCTTGAAATGCAGTCAATGCCAACACGAAGTGAAGCCCGGTCAGAAATTCTGTCTGGATTGCGGAAACAATCTGCAAGATGGAGGGCAGGGATAGTGATAATTAAACGGAGCAACCTTTTCATTTTGGATGCCATCTATCTGATCAGCATGCTTGTAGCCTCAGTCGTTTCTTTTACAGTGTTTAATCATGCCATTGTATCGTTTTCTTTCTGGATGAATCTTGTGGCTTCTTATGTCGCGATTACGGCGATTTGGATTTATATAAGGTATGTCATGCTACATATGGATCGCTTTAAACAATTGGTTCCTGGTTACACAGCACTAGGGATTGTGTTGGTGATGTATCTGATTTGTGTAATGATATATTCTCTGTTTACAGGTTTAGCAGATCATGGTCTCCGCTGGTTCGTTTTGTTACATACAGTAACTTTAGCTATCGCCCTCATTCTGTGTGGCATCATTTTGATCTTTATTCAAAGTACACGTCGTAATGAAGCCGTTGAGCAAACGAAATTGGTCAATCTACATTTGATTGAAAACGCTTTGCAGCAGCTGTTTCACACGATGGAGCGCCATTCCGTTCTGACTGCGGAAGAAGATAGGAAGACCGTTCAAACATTAATAGAACTTGTAAAATATAGTGACCCGATCACTCCACATTCACTTGAATATAATGACCGCCAGATTTTGATGGATATTGAAAAGATAAACAGTGAGCTTTCAGCTCATTACGAAGCAGGGGAACTGGTGAATAGCGAGCATCTTGCTTCACAACTATCCCGATTAAAGTCCCGTTTGAAAGAGCGGAATCAACAGATCGTGACAAGCAAATCATAAATTCATAGGAGGAAAAGCTGTGAAGAAATTTTTTGGAATTATATTCATTATACTTTCATCTCTGACCATCTTATTATCTATATTATTAATATCCCAGGGAACCGAAATGGCTATTATTAGTACGATTATTCTTTTTATACCTGGCGTTATCGTACTTGTTACAGGAATTAAAATGTGTAGTCGACCTAAATTCCATCCCAAGGCTGATCAGTATCAATACCATTACGACAGTGACGAGGAATATGATGATGAAGGGTACTATGAGGATGAGTACCACGATCATGAATACGAGAAACCGCAAGAACCTGTATCTGTGAATTGTTCGGGGTGTGGAGCCAAGGTAAAGGTATATCCGAATTTGTCTGCGGACTGTGAGTATTGTGGAACAACGATGAGGATCTCCTAGCTAACATAATAGACACCATGACCATTTTGTTGATTCCCGATGTGATAGAAGCCGGTTATAAAGATTTGTTTTTGAAGGAATCTTGATGTTGAGAAAGTTTTTTGGATCATTTTTATGATTTATGCAATTGGCATACCCTTTGCCTTATTCAAGTTACAATAGCAATACCGTTAGTTACACCAGTCACAATACAATCCACTATACAGAGATTAATATATCCGATAAAAAAGACGCTGAAGAAAAGGTCGAGGAACCACAAAGGAAGGTTTCGGTGAGTTGTCCGGGATGTGGTGCGAAGGCGAAGGTATATCGGAAGCAATCCACGGATTGTGAATATTGTGGAACAACTGTTGAAGCTCCGTAAAATAGTTCTGAATGGACACGAAAAAGATAAAAGCCTGATTCCTATGGAGTCAGGCTTTTATCTTTAGCTCGTTTTGCGGATAAAAGTAAGAGAAAGAACCTCTTATCTCACACATCCTGAATCTAAAAATCTCTCCTGTGTTCAAACACTTCATCCAGCTCCTTGCGATTAACTTTAATAGCACTTGTCTGGTCAATTCCCGGTTGTGATTCCAATTGATCCAACAATTCAACAAGGGCATTATAAATTTCTTCACGTTCGATTGTTTCAATAAAGTTGGCTTTGGCCTCCATTTGGTTAAACGTCTCAGTGTACTTCTCCACTAATAACATCAGTTGTTTCTGTATAAGGTCCAAATCGCTCATATTTTGACTTAATCTTCGAATTTCTTTGAGGTGTTGTTTGTAGGTTTGAGCTGCTTTTTTGGCATACGCTGCTTTGATGTGATCCCTCCCGTCCCAATCCCGAAAAGGATTGTTGAGATTTTCGGCAAGCCATTCCGGTTTGCGTGGTTTGCCAATCTCCAGAGCGATTCGGGTTTGAGCTGCCTTTTTATAGTTTGCCTTAATGGTTTTGGCGGCGTCTGAGGGAAGGCTGGTCAGCCTGAGTGTACTTAGTTCGGGAAGCTGCTCGGGGCCAGGGAAATCTTCTCCTTTAAATCCAAAAAGATCGTTAATGGATAAGGTCTGCAAAGAGGTCAATTGCTGAATTGACTGTATATTGCTTACGTTGCCGGGTTTTCCCCACAATCTTAATTCTGAAAGCTCAGGATAAGTATGTACAACAGGCTGCAAATCAAGCTCCGTAATCTCTCGAACATACAAACCTCCAAGCCGAGATAACGCTGTAATCTGAGGTACGGTCGCTGCTACATTCAACGTCATTTGGTGGCCTTCTTCATAAGCATTCACATGCAAGTCAGGGGACACGTCTCCCATAAAGCTTAAAAACTCGATCCTGGAATGAAGAGTCAAGCTGTTCACACGGTTCATATCCAGCACAAGTTTGGTTAGATGTGTTTTGCTTAAATCCAGCGCGGTTTGTCCATGTTCATGAATATGAAGTTCATATATAAAGGGATTCTGCTCCAAAAAAGGAATAATGTCTTCCGTATATCCACGCATTTCGATATGTGTAAGACAAGGAAACTGGACTAGTGCGACGACATCCTCGGCAGAGGTTGGTCTGAAGTTGCGCAGGATACTGGTGTTTTTTCTCACCATTGCATCACCTAGTGGAATTTCACTATAGTCTTCGGCAGCTTGTTTGAATTGTTCCCTTCGTGATTCATCGATGGCGTCCCATTGATGTTGCCAATACAGACTCTCTCCGATCTGCCATCCTGCGCTATAACTTCGGGTTTCTTCCGTTATGAGTGGAGCCCGATTACCTGCAAGAACATAATGCGGTGGAACCTCAGCATTCACGAAGCTGTGATCCCAATTGCCTTTCCAAAAATAGTAATTGCAGCTCAACGGTTTCATATCCAGAAGTTCCGTTTCATCGGGCGGCTGATCTCCTGACCAGTCCAATTGCAGGATTGCGGCCAGCTGGCGTGACCCCTTACTCCCGGTTTCTTTCAGGCCAGTTACCTGGCAGGCAGCATATTGTTGTAAACTTTCGACGTATACACAGTAAATGTCTCCGATCGTTGGGACCATGTTGTGCTCCTTTCGTTCTGTATAAATCAATGCTAAGCTTCTTGTAAACTAAGGATTTTGCAAAATGATAATAAAAGAATTATATCAAAGGCGTTCAATTACATCCATTTTGGATAGAGCCGTATTTGAATCCATAGAAATCTGAATATCTAAGGGAGGTTATTTATGACTACAGGTATTAGCCGAAGTAAAAGACTAGGTGAATTTTTGAAATCTCGGAGGAGCCGGATTCAGCCAGAGCAAGCAGGGATCACCGGATCGTATGGACAACGCAGAACGCCGGGATTAAGACGTGAGGAAGTTGCCGTGCTTGCGGGTGTCAGTGCAACTTATTATACGTGGCTTGAGCAGGGGAGAGAGGTTAACTCGTCTAGAGAGGTTATGGAAAGTATAGCGGGTGCACTCCAGTTAAGTGAGGAAGAGAAGGGACACCTATTTCGTTTATGGGACCCCAATGCAGAGCATGAATTCCCTGCCTCCTATTCACATCTCGAAGGGGGATGGCAGAGTATCATTAGTCAACTTGCATACCCTTCATTTATTACGAATGAAAGGTCTGAAGTACTTGCATGGAATGAGGCAGCGAATGAGAAGCTTTTTGACTTTTCCTCGATGAACGTGAACGACCGTGTCATGATGCGAATGTTATTTCTAGATGCAACGCTCCGGGAACGTATGCATAATTGGGATGAATTTGCACGGCATTCGGTAGCGGTGTTTCGTACGTACTATGACAAGTACCCGGGTGAACCTGAGTTTTACCAGATAGTTCAACAATTGATCGAAGACAGCACGGATTTTCAAAATATTTGGAGCCTGCACCAGATTAAACAGAAAAAAGTCAACCGGATCTTTCTCGAGACAACAGATCGGACGGATGGTATTGCCCATGCCTATGATATCTTTTCCATGAGCAATCTTAACGAACAGTCAGGTATTCATTGTTGTGTGTACATCCCCGTTGTGGAGTGACAATAACGATCAGGGTGGTAATTCTAGTACTAGCATAAACAGACTGTGGTTGGGTCTTTGTTCGTGAAATAGAATGAATACAAGTTCAATATCTTTCTATTTATTAACGAAAAGAGGGAACCACATGATTAAGACAAGAACGTTGGGAAGCGATAAATTGCAGGTATCCGGGCTTGGGCTGGGCGTGATGATGATGCCAGACAACCAAGAATCCGTTCATACAATCCAGGGTGCACTGGATGCGGGAGTAACGATGTTCGATACAGCTGATCTGTACGGTGAATATGAAAAGCAGCGATTTGGAGGCAACGAAAAATTGCTTGGGCGCGCGCTCAAAGGGCGAAGAGCCGATGCTATTGTAGCGACCAAGTTCGGTATAACACATACCCAGGGGCCCAAGGGAGATCCGGCGTATATCAAAAAATCAGTAGATGCCAGTCTGTACAACCTGGGCATGGATTATATAGATCTCTATTATCAACATCGCCCTGATCCCAATACTCCCATTGAGGAAACGGTGGGAACACTTGCCGATCTGGTACAGCAGGGAAAGATCCGTTATATAGGTCTGTCTGAAGCGTCTGCAGTGACTATTCGTCGTGCGAATGCCGTTCACCCCATCACAGCACTCCAAACGGAGTATTCATTGTGGAGTCGTGAGCTCGAAGATGAGATATTGCCATTGCTCAGCGAGTTGAACATTGGGCTCGTACCCTATAGTCCATTAGGGCGCGGCTTCTTAACTGGTCAGATCCGATCGATAGACGATCTGCCAGAGGACGATTATCGTCGTCATTATCCACGTTTCCAGGGTGAGAATTTCGAGAAAAATCTGGAGGTGGTGCGCCTGATCCAAGAACTGGCTATGCAAAAAGAATGCACTGCTTCTCAGCTTGCACTCGCCTGGTTACTCGAAAAGGGAGAACATATCGTTCCGATTCCTGGTACTCGCAGTTTGGAGAGAGTTCATGAGAATCTTGGTGCCTTGCACGTTTCTTTCACCAATGATGAATGGGCTGAGATTGAACGGATATCTCCCAAAGGATTTGCCGCAGGGGGAAGATACCCTGGCCTTGCTTAATATAAGCCAAGCCTATAGATAAAACACTTAACGCCCCAGACCTGTTTTAACAGGAAAAGGGTGTTTTTGTGTTCTACTTATGAGTGGATGATCTTCACCTAATTGACAAATGAAGTTACACGGTCGGATAAAAATTGCATTGGAACCGTGTCCTCGGTATTATCTCCGCTAATTAGCGCATACAGTACAACAATGAGATGTACGCCTACAAGGAGGAAACAGCGGTATGACTAATCCGATTCTACAAGCCCCGAATGTTCAGTTGGCGGCCGATTCGACAGCGGTGTTGAATTATCAGCGTGATTCGCGCAATTATATTACCCAGTTATTTGGACCGCAGCTGCCTACGATCAAAAATGGATTCTTCAATGTACACATGAGCAAAGGTATTATTGTGCAGCCACATTGGCATACAAATGTGACCGAGATGGTCGTTCTGATCAACGGGGAAATTACCACTTCTGTTTACGATCCGTTCAAGCGGGAGCGGATAAGTTATCACTTGAAGCCAGGCCAGGTTTCGATATTCCCTCAAGGATGGTTTCACTGGTTTGTGGCGGAGACCGATGATGTACACTTGTTGACGATTTTTGATCAACCTACACCGGACATTGTGCTGGGGGCTGACTTCCTGGCTGCAACACCGCCTGAAGTAGCCCATCGTGCATACTGTATTGATGAGGAGGCGTACAGGACGGCGGTGGCATCCATCAAAAATGACGCGATTTTGGGACCGCCGATTGGATGTGTGGATTCTGTTTCCGATCAGGCGATCAAAGCTTCTAAATCATCCAAAAACTCAAAGGGATAACGTTATCTCGTTCTCCTATCAAATGACCGATTTTAGGCCCGTGACCGGAAAATTTTCCAGTTACGGGCTTAAATTTTGTTCCAATTAACACATTCCGGATTCTCTGTTAAGATAGGCATAACATTGGCTTGTTACAGTAGTAGCACTCAAAGAATGTGGAGGGACGATCCATGACTATGACTGAGCAGGAAATGCTGGAAACCGCGATGAGCTATGCACCTGTATTGATGTTTGATCGAAATGAACCCTTTTACCCGGATTTTGTAGGCGTTTCCATTCTGGATCAATCAGGACCTTCACCGTCATTTCAACGGGAGATTCATTTTCCGGTTGAGGCGGTCCAATATGTGATTGAATTTTCGATTTGGTGGGATTATGAAATTGGGCATTTGTACGAAATGGAGCATGTGTGGATATATGTGGGCCATGACGGTGAAGTCGTGGACTGTGAAGCCAGCTTCCATGGGAGAGTACTTCGGGGATTGCTGAAAAATCGAGTTAATGTGGTTGGACGCCACGTGTGTCTTTACTCGCAACCTGGCAAACATGCCTTTTCTCCGATCCCTGTGGTGTTTGAACTGTTGCCGGATTTGTATAGTGCAGCAGGCGCCAATGCGGGTTGTGATGGTCTGCTCGTAAACGAGATGTTCAAAGGTTATTTCCAGACCAATGAAGAAATTGACGCCAGCGTGCGAAGTTTTCTGCAGACCAAGGCGTTTGTACCCTCTATGGAGTTTGAGGAGTTTGTACTTGAGCCCAGTCTGTTCATGCCCTGGCAGCAACTGTTTGCTATGATTCCTGAGAGAATTGAGAGCAGATTGAGAGAACTTGAATTAAGATGAGAATTGGTAGGTTGTTTACTTAGAAAAATGGATATAACAAAAAGTGCTTCATCATCCTTTGGGGATGACGAGGCACTTTTTTTGTAGACCAGTAGACCGACGAATCTTAATCCGCCTTGAAAATCAGATCCATAAACCGGTTGGCTGCCAGTGAAATTGGCATATTACGCTTTGTCATGATGCCTACATGTGAAGGGGGCAGGGCAACATCAAGCTGAATTTCGAAGAGAGATCCTTCTTCCAGTTCTTTGGAAATAAATTCACGGGTGACATACGATATGCCCAATCCCCTCCGTGCAAATTCGATTAACAAATCCACACTGCCGACCTCAATCTCAGGTTTGAGTGTGTAGCCATAACTGTTGAACAGCTCCGTAATTGCCATCCGAACCCGGCTGTTTCTGGAGAAAAGAATGAGTTGATGCTCCAGCAGCATTTCCAATGTCATAACTTTATCCTTCAGTTGAGCATAACGTTCGCCCGCGACAAAGCAGTCTTTGAGTTGGATACTTTCCCTGACCTCAAGCTGCGGATCAACGATGGGCATCCGCACAACACCCAAATCAATTTTGCCTTCTTTCAAAAACGTGATGACTTCAGGCGTTGTCCCATGACTTAGATGCAGCTTGATGTTAGGGTAGAGCACATGGAATTCTTCCAGATAGGAAAGCATGTAATGCTTGAACAGCGAATCACTGCCACCAATCCTTAGCTCTCCGTTGTCTAAACTCTTCAATGCAGCCATTTTCTCCTCGGCCAGCGAGATCAGAATCTGAGATTGCTCAATATAGGAATACAAACTCACACCTTCCTGTGTTAACGCAACTCCCTTGGAATTCCGGTAAAACAACGTGAGACCAAAGCTTTCTTCCAACTGTTTGATGGCGTGGCTGACACTTGGTTGAGTAATATATAGCGCTTTGGCGGCTTGGGTCAAACTTCCTGTTTTGGCAGCCCAATAAAATACCTTATATAATTCATAATTTGTTGTCATAGATATCGTCTATAGCTCCTGTGAAATATATTAATTACTTGTATGGCTATGAAACGTATTATAGTGTAACTACAGCAAAGAAACCAGAGTTACTTGGAAGGAGAATAGTGAGATGGAACCAACGAGCATTATTTTATTTGGTGCGACTGGCGATTTAGCCAAAAGAAAAATATATCCAGCCTTATATAATTTATACATTGAGCAGAAACTTCCGGAATCCTTCTCGCTGATTGGCTTAGGACGCAGAGAATGGTCTGATGAATTCTTTCAGGCACAAGTGGAAAAATCATTAAATGAATTTTCCAGACGCCCTGCTGATCCTGAAGTTGTGAAATCATTTGTGCAGGCTTTCCGTTATAGTGTATTGAATATAAGCCATAAGGAAGATTATATAGAGCTGTTAAATTTAGTGGAACAAAGAGAGGCTGAACTTGGCATTCCATCCAATCGTCTGTTCTACCTTTCGGTTGGTCCAGAATTCTTCGAACCCATTGCAGAGAACATTCAGGGTAGTGGACTTGGATCAACTGAGGGCTGGAAACGCCTTGTGATCGAAAAGCCATTTGGACATGATCTACAATCGGCTCGTGATCTCAATCGCAAATTAAGCGAGGCGTTCACAGAAGAAGAAATTTATCGGATTGACCACTATTTGGGAAAACCGATGGTGCAGCGTCTTGAAACCTTGCATCAAAGCAATCCGATCATGAAGGCATTGTGGAACAACCGTTATATCTCCAATGTGCAGATCACCGCTAATGAGACTGTTGGCGTGGAAGAACGGGCATCCTATTATGATCATGTAGGCGCCGTGCGTGACATGTTCCAGAATCATATGCTGCAATTGCTTATGATGATGGCGATCCAGCTTCCATATAACAGCACCACGGAAAAAGTCGGTTTGAAGAAAAAACACATTATGGAATCGATTCAGCCACTGCAAAAGCAAAACGTGGGTGCAAGTGTCATTCGCGGACAGTATGCTGCAGGAAACATTCAAGGTAAATCCGTTAGCGGTTATGCAGCTGAACCCGGTGTTGCCGAGAATACGATGAATGATACGTTTATCGCTGCAAAATTGCAGATTGATGACTTCTTCTGGCGCGGAGTACCTTTCTATATCCGTACCGGTAAACGAATGAAGGAGAAATCAACTCGCATTGTCATCGAATTCAAAGAACCATCTGGACAGGCTAACGTGGTTAACGGTTCCAAACCGAACCTGCTTGTGATTGAGATGAGTCCTGACCAGAGCATGACGCTGCAGCTGAATGCCAGCGACCCGCAAAACAAAGGGGAGTTCAAACCTGTTCATATCGATCTGTCACCAGATCGTGAGGATCTGGCCGAGGCTTATGAGAACTTGATTCATGACGCATTGCATGGTGATCCAACGTTCTTTGCCCATTGGGATGAAGTAGAACTGTCTTGGGCTTGGGTACAACCTATTCTGGATGCATTCCAGGAGAATTTGCTCCCACTTCATCTGTACCCTGCGGGAAGTTATGGACCAGCAGAGTCGGATGAGATGCTCGCTGCGGAAGGGCACCACTGGTGGTTTGACCAACCTGCCGATCAGCAGGCTGAAGATGATATTGAAGTTCCTTTGGCTGTTAATGCAAATCTGTAACATAAAAAAACAATAAACATATCCCTTGGAGGTAATTGAATATGAAATTTTTCATCGATACAGCAAACTTGGTAGACATCAAAAAAGCATACAAAATCGGCGTCCTGTCTGGTGTAACAACGAATCCTTCTCTGGTAGCCAAAGAAGGCGTGAAATTCGAAGACCGTATTGAAGAGATTTTGCGTGAAGTACCTGAAGTTGAATCCGTATCTGCGGAAGTAACACCAGATGCGATCACAGCTGAAGAGATGATTGCTCAAGCAGACGAACTGATCAAAATCAATAACAACGACAAAAACATCACAATCAAGCTGCCAATGACACTTGCAGGACTGGAAGCTTGCCGATACCTGACTAAAAAAGGTGTGAAAACCAACGTAACGTTGATCTTCACAGTGAACCAGGCGCTGCTAGCTGCTCGTGCTGGTGCAACATATGTATCCCCGTTCCTGGGACGTCTTGATGACATCTCCGAAGATGGTGTGCAATTGGTTGCCAAAGTTGCTGAGCTGTTCCGTACACATAACCTGGATGCACAGATTATTGCGGCTTCTGTAAGACATCCGGACCACGTTACACGTGTAGCAATGGCAGGAGCACATATTGCTACTGTTCCATTCTCCGTCATTGAACAAATCTCCAAACACCCGCTGACAGATCAAGGCATGGAGAAATTCGCAGCAGACTGGAAAAAAACAGTTCAGTAATAACGGATTGTTGATCTCGAATTTTAACCTACTATATATAAAGAGTATTGGGAGGACATAATGAGTAAACAACAGATCGGTGTCATCGGACTTGCAGTAATGGGTAAAAACCTTGCCCTTAATATTGAAAGCAAAGGATTCTCGGTATCGGTATTTAACCGTTCCCCGGAGAAAACGAACGATCTTCTCAAAGAAGCCGAAGGTAAAAACCTGACAGGCGCATTTACGATTGAAGAGTTCGTAGCTTCCCTGGAATCTCCGCGCAAAATCCTGATCATGGTTCAAGCGGGTAAAGCAACGGACGCAACCATTGAACAACTGTTGCCACACTTGGACGAAGGCGACATCATCATTGATGGAGGTAACGCATACTTCCCTGACACCCAACGCCGCAGCAAAGATCTGGAAGCCAAAGGCTTCCGGTTCATCGGTGCAGGTGTATCCGGTGGGGAAGAAGGCGCTCTGAAAGGCCCGGCAATCATGCCAGGCGGACAAGAAAGTGCGTATGCGCTCGTTGAACCCATTCTGACAGCCATTTCCGCTAAAGTAGGCGACGATGCTTGCAGCACTTATATCGGACCAGATGGTGCCGGACACTATGTGAAAATGGTGCACAACGGTATCGAATATGGGGATATGCAGTTGATCGGTGAAGCATATCACTTACTCAAATCCGTTCTGAATGTGTCCGTTGAAGAATTGCATGCAATCTTCTCTGAATGGAACCAAGGCGAGCTGGATAGCTACCTGATTGAAATCACGGCAGACATCTTCTCCAAATACGATCCGGAAACCGGCAAACCAATGGTTGATGTCATTCTGGATGCAGCTGGACAAAAAGGAACAGGAAAATGGACAAGCCAAAGCGCGCTGGATCTCGGCGTACCATTGTCCATGATTACGGAATCCGTATTCTCCCGTTTCCTGTCTGCAATGAAAGACGAACGCGTAGCAGCAAGCAAAATTTTGAACGGACCAGCAACTGAAGCATTCTCTGGCGACAGAAAAGCGTTCATCGAAAATGTGCGCAAAGCGCTGTTTGCAAGTAAAATCGTATCTTACGCACAAGGTTTTGCTCAAATGCGTGCAGCTTCAGACGAATATGGCTGGGATCTGAAATACGGCAACATCGCCATGATCTTCCGCGGTGGCTGTATCATCCGTTCGCAGTTCCTGCAAAACATCAAAGAAGCATATGACAAGGATGCAGAATTGAAAAACCTGCTTCTGGAC
>NZ_LGRP01000001.1:345924-549645 GCF_001636635.1 Paenibacillus sp. O199 | reverse complement strand
GTTGAATCCTACCAAGGTGCATGGCGTGAAGTCGTTGCAGCTGCGGTAACTCAAGGAATTCCAGTTCCTGGATTCTCAAGCGCGTTGTCTTACTATGACAGCTACCGCACTGAACGTTTGCCTGCGAACCTGTTGCAAGCACAACGTGACTACTTTGGCGCTCACACATTCAAACGTGTGGACAAAGAAGGTTCATTCCACTTCCAATGGATGGACACCAACGAGTAATATGTAATTCGAGATCATTAAGCATTCCTGTGCTCGTTCATGATGTTAGTTAGTCATGAGCGGACGCAGGAATGCTTTTTTATTCAGATGACAGGCTATGGGTCGACGTATCGCCTAAATAATGATTGGAATTTAAGTATTCCAAATTGTAATAAATTGTACGCATCTGAGGAATGGAAACAGATGTCCTCACCCCTTTAACTACGTTATACTTGTGCAGATGGACTGGAATTTGGTTAAGAGAAAATTCAGCAATCAACTTATTGACGTGGAGGTTAACGGAGGCATGTTCGTACTTGCAGGCATCTTGTTTTTGGTAGTGTACGGTTTATTAGTGTTTTACATAGGACGGAGCGGATGGAGCTGGATGAAGCCGGTTGTACCTGCGAGATTTCGTTGGTTTTACATCGTTGCGCTCGTATTCCTTTCAATTTCTTTCATACTGGCAAGGTTGTTTGGAAGTATTTCCTTCCTGAGTGTTATTGGTTCATACTGGCTTGCAATCTTTTCTCTGCTGTTATTAATTCTGCCCGTGGTTCATCTAACGCTATGGTTGCTTAGACTAACCCGTATTCCAAGACATTACGCTCATAAATGGGCAGGGGTGGTCACTCTCGTGCTCTTGCTGTCCACGTTGGGCTACGGTATCTATAACGCCTATAGTCCAGTCGTAAGACAATACAGCATTCACATTGATAAAAAAGTGGAAGGTGTCGACAGCCTCAACATTGTTATGGCTGCAGATATGCACTTTGGTCTATTGTCCGGTCCTGCTCATGCTAAACGCATGGTGGAAGAAATTAACGCACTGAAGCCGGATTTGGTACTGTATCCTGGTGATATTATCGATGATAACCTGGATATGTATCTCAAGAGTGGGATTGCGGATATTATTAGCGACATTCAGGCTCCTTACGGGGTGTACGCCTCACTGGGCAATCACGACAAGTATAATGGTCCGATCGAGGATTTGATTGCTGCTCTGGAGAAGAGTAATTTGCAAGTTCTGTATGATGATAAAATTACATTGGATGACAAGATCATCCTAATTGGACGCAAAGACCGGACAGAGAAGGATCGTTCAGAAGTAGAGACATTGATGCAGGATACTGACTTGAGTAAGCCTGTGCTCATGATGGATCACCAGCCTTATGATTTGGATATTGCGGAACAGAACAACGTAGATTTGGTTGTGTCTGGTCACACCCATCGTGGTCAGATCGCACCCGCTCAATTTATTACTAAGGCCATCTACGAGAATGATTGGGGTTATCTCCAAAAAGGGTCCATGCACTCTATCGTGACCTCTGGATTCGGCTTCTGGGGACCTCCGATTCGTACTAGCAGTCGTTCGGAGATTGTACAGATTCATGTGACGTTCCAACAATAATTAGCGATATGAGTAACAGTGAGCCCTTCGGAAGGAGGGCTCCTATTTGTGCTCAAGTCAGATGAGTTACCGTGAAAAGAAAACATTCCCACTTTGAGTATAAGACTTCTCCAGTTTGTTTCTGTATCAACATGTACATATTAAGACTGCATACCCCTCACCCGTGGAACTGTAGGGAAATATTTCTTGAAAGCAAGATGAAGTGAAATAGCAGTGGTAGCATTTTGGGTTGACACCGTTTTCAGGTTGTGATAGATTATATCCGAGGCTTGTTACCGGTAATGCGGGCAAAACCACTATGGAAATGATTTTATTATTTCTATTTTGGTTTTGCCCTTTTTTAATCCTCAAAAAAAACAGGTGGGTCCATAATGATTATTAAACAGATATTTAATAACAATATTGTCAGTACCGTGGATGACAAAAACCAGGAACTGCTGATCCTCGGCCGGGGTATCGGATTTAAGTTCAAGGCGGGCGATGAGATTGATGAAGAACGGATTGAGAAAGTATTCCGGCTTCAGGATGCATCGATCTATGAGAAGTTCAAGTCCATCGTCACGGAAGTGCCGATTGAAATTCTGCAGGCGACAGATGATATTGTGACACTGGCACGTACGCAATTGAACAAAACCATCAGTGACGGGATTTATGTCTCACTGTCGGATCACATTCATTTTGCTGTCCAGCGCCTGGAAAAGGGAATGATTACACGCAATCCGCTCTCCTGGGAAGTGCAGCATTTCTACAAGGCCGAGTTCGACGTGGCCCGGGAAGCGCTCACCCTGCTGAAGGAAAGACTGGATGTGGAGTTTCCGAAGGATGAAATATGCAACATAGCGCTGCATTTCATCAATGCGGAAGTCAATGATTCCATGAACGATGTGACTCATTTGATGCAGCTGCTTCAAGAGATCATGAACATTATCAAATATCACTTCAATGTCGAATTGGATGAAGATAGCGTCAACTATTTCCGTTTCATTACTCATTTGAAGTATTTCTGCCAACGGGTAATTACCCACTCGTCACATGACGATGCGGAGGAGTATTTATACGAGGTTGTACGGAAAAACTATCCCGAAACCTTCAAATGTATCGGCAAAATTGAGACTTTTATCCATAAGAACTATCAGTATGATATGACGCATTCGGAACAGTTGTATCTGACCCTTCATCTGGAGCGGTTAATGAAACCGAAGCGTGACCAATGAAATATCAGCACATGAACCAAAACCTAACTAAATATCTAATGGGCTTGTTACTGTTCAATCAGGCAATACCCGAATGAATGACACGTAGAAGACGTGGCTATTTGTTCGGGTATTTTTTATTGGAAAAATGAGGAGGACATGATCATGAAACATCAGGAAACGGCACAGGAAATCATCAAAGCCGTTGGGGGAACAAACAATATCAACTCAGTGTATCATTGCGTCACACGACTGAGATTTGATCTGAAAAATAACGATAAAGTGGATAATAATTCACTTAAGAAACTGGATAAAGTCATGGGAACAAATATCTCAGGAGATCAATTCCAGGTGATTATCGGGAATGACGTGTCCAAAGTATTTGATGCTATGGTGAAGGAACATCCGGCAATACAGCAAAGTACAGAAAATAAACAGCCTAAACCGGAAAAAAGTAAAAATGTAATTCTTAATATTTTTGAGACGATTGCGGGTGTCTTTGCACCAATGCTTCCAGCGATTACAGCTGCGGGTATGCTCAAGGGATTGCTTGCATTATTCGTATCCCTGGAGTGGATGTCAGCAGGCACTGACACGTACCGTATCCTTTCCGCCATTGGGGATGGCGTATTTTACTTCCTTCCGCTGCTGATCGCAGTTAGTGCCGCTCGTAAATTCGGCAGTAATCCGTTTGTAGCCATTGCGCTAAGTACTGCGCTGATGTATCCCGATATGGGCGCATTGCTATCCAGCGGTGAATCGGTTGCGTTTATTGGTATTCCGGTAACGGCTGTCAGCTATGCCTCATCGGTTATTCCGATTTTGCTTGCCGTATGGCTGATGTCTTATGTTGAGAAATGGGTTGACCGCGTTATTCCAGCAGCATTGAAGTTGCTGCTTGTGCCACTGATTACCTTGCTTGTTATGGTTCCGGTAACACTGATTGCGATCGGTCCACTGGGAACATTTGTAGGTAGCGGCTTGTCCGGTGGTATTAACTGGCTGCTGAACGAAGGCGGATTAATTGCAGGGATTGTTCTGGGCGGCGCGATGGCGCTCATTATTATGACAGGTATGCACTATGCGCTCGTACCGATCATCCTGAGCAATATTGCTACATTAGGCTTCGATAAATTCTTGCCACTGACGTTCATCTCCAATATGGGACAGGCCGGAGCGACGTTAGGCGTATTCTTCCGTGCAAAAGACAAAAAGCTCAAAACCGTTGCATTGTCCACCAGCTTCACAGCTCTGATGGGTGTAACCGAGCCAGCCATGTACGGCGTAAACATGAAATATAAAAAACCGTTTGCCGCTGCGATGATTGGTAGTGCAGTGGGTGGCGGATTCGCTCTTGCTTTTGGAGCCAAAGCTTATGTGCTTGCAGGTAACGGTGGTCTCCCGGGTCTGCCATCCCTGATCGGACAAACCTTCTGGTACTCCTTTGGCGGTATGATTCTTGCCTTTGTCGTGGGTGCAATTATGTCAACTGTGTTCGGTATCAAGGAAGAAGAGGGCGATGCCGAGGCATTGGCTCAATTCTCACCAGGCGCTTCTACGACACCAGCGGCAGCACCTTCCAACAATGCTGCAACTGTGAACGTGGACGATATGGGGGCTCCAACACCAACAAGTGATGCGGTAGCCATCGCACCGATGACGGGTAAAGCAATTGCACTCAAAGAAGTTAATGATCCAACGTTTGGCGATGAATTGATGGGTAAAGGTGTGGCATTTGTTCCAACGGTTGGCGAACTGGTGTCACCAGTTACAGGTACCATCATGAATGTGTTCAAAACGAAACATGCGATCGTGGTCCGCAGTGATAACGGAATGGAGCTTCTGATCCATGTGGGGATCAACACTGTGAAACTGCGCGGTCAGTATTTTGAGGCCCATGTCGCTACGGGAGCATGTGTACAGGCCGGAGATAAGTTACTCACGTTTGAACTTGATCAAATCTCCAAGGAATATGACATTACAACGGCGATGGTCGTTACGAATACAGCAGATTACAAGCAGGTTCTGCCTGTGAAATTGGGTGCAATTACAATCGGTGAAGAAGTATTGAAAGCTGAAATTTAAAGTCTAAAGACGAACTTAAGAAGAAATAGACGACATCAATAAGAAGAGGAGAGATACGCATGATCAATCGACAAGGGTTTCCAGAAGGTTTTTTGTGGGGCGGCGCAATTGCTGCCAACCAGGCTGAAGGTGGATTTGATGCAGGGGGCAAAGGTTGGTCCACAGCGGATATGGTTCCTTATTTTGAGAAAAAGGATTACACCAACCTTAGAGAACTGATGCACGTGACCAGTGCAACGGTTGAGAAAGCGATGGCTCACCACAGTGCGAAGGGATACCCGAAGCGTTACGGTATTGATTTCTATCACCGCTTCAAAGAGGACATTGCGTTATTCGCCGAGCTGGGCTTCAAGACATTCCGTCTTTCCATCAACTGGCCGCGTATTTTCCCGAATGGGTACGACGCAGAGCCGAATGAAGAAGGATTGCGTTTCTATGATGAAGTATTCGACGAATTGCGTAAACACAATATCGAACCTCTCGTGACGCTCTCTCACTATGAAATGCCGATGTCATTGGTATTGAAGTACAACGGCTGGGCAGGTCGGGAAGTTATCGGACATTTTGTAAGATACGCCGAGACCGTAATGAATCGCTACAAAGACAAGGTGAAATACTGGCTGACGTTTAATGAGATCAACACAACCATTATTGAGCCATTCACGGGTGGAGGCATCATTGAAGATCGTGTCGATAATGTGATGCAAGCTTCCTATCAAGCACTTCACCATCAGTTTGTTGCCAGCAGTCTGGTAACGCAGAAGGCGCGTCAGATTAACCCGGACTTCCAGATTGGCTGTATGCTTGCGCGCATGATTCACTACCCGGCCACGTCGAAGCCGGAGGATGTATTGCAAGCTCAGATCGATAATCAGCTGAACCTGTTGCATACTGATGTACAAGTGCGAGGAAGTTATCCAACCTTTATGGCTCGTTATTGGGCTGAACATGACATTTCCATTGCGATGGAAGCAGGAGACGAAGCGATCATGAAAGAGCATACGGTTGATTTCATCTCGTTCAGCTATTACACATCGCTGGTATCCGCAGTGAATCCGGAGGAATATGGGGTAACTGGAGGCAACCTGTACAGCACGATTAAGAACCCGAACCTGGAGCGTACAGAATGGGGCTGGCAGCTTGATCCGATCGGACTTCGTGTGGCGCTAAAAGAGCTGTATGATCGTTATCAATTGCCATTGTTTGTCGTGGAAAACGGACTTGGGGCCAAGGATACCGTAGAGGCCGATGGTTCCATTAATGATGATTATCGGATAGATTATCTGAGAAAACATATTACACAAATGAAAGAAGCAGTCATGGATGGGGTAGACCTTATGGGTTATACCAACTGGGGTGCGATTGATATCATCAGTGCGTCCACTTCGGAAATGTCCAAGCGTTATGGCGTAATCTACGTCGATCAGGACGACAACGGACAAGGCACATTGAATCGCTATAAGAAAAAGAGCTTTGGTTGGTATCAGAACGTCATCGCTACGAATGGCGAAGATTTGGGTTGATTTCGGGGGCAGTCCTTGCGCAGCAGTTATTGCGGCGCAGGGGCCGCTTTTTATTTTGAGCTCAAAAAGGATAGCGCTGTTACAACGATGATGATATACTGTGATCCTATTGGAGGGGATAAAGATGAAGAAACCTATTATTGCTGTAGATATGGATGACACCATATGTCATCTGGTCAAGCGAGCCATCTATCATAACAACATCAACTTCCCAACCCATCCGCTGCGATATGAGGATATGATACATTGGGACACATCCCATATGCGCCATCCGGAATGTACACATGATGTATTTTACGGTCGGCCAGGGCTGTTTGAGGAACTGGAGATTTACGATGAATATGTAGTAGAAGAGGTGGAAAAGCTCCATCAAGCCTATGATCTGCTAATCCTAACGGCGGCTGAGCCCAAAACGGTTGTGGAGAAGTGGAATTGGCTTCAGAAGCACATGCCATACATATCTCCAGAACAGTTTATAACCTGTAAACGGAAAAACTTGATTAACTTCGATCTGTTAATTGATGATGGAGCACATAATCTGATACCCGCGATGAATGACGGAAAAAAAGTCATCTGTATCCCTCATCCTTGGAATATAAACGAACGGGAGCAGCATCAGTTTCCGTTAATGACCTCTTGGAAAGGTGCAAAGGCTTATGTAGATCGTCTGCTTGAAACAGAACATGCAGATAGCAAGCTTGATTCGCTACAGAGATGATTCCTGGAAAAGGAACGGAAGGCAGGAACACTTAATTCAATGGTTCAGTTCTGAAGTTCCTGCGATAGCTCTGCGGGGTTTCTCCCGTAATTCGTTTAAAGACAGCGTAAAATGAATCTACATCCCGGTAACCTACAAGTTCAGCAATTAAACTGACTTTATGTTGTGAATTCTTCAGCAATTCACAGCTTTTTTGTATGCGCAAATGTTGTAGATAAGCACCAAATGTCCGCCCGGTATGGGTCACGAACATGCGCCCAATATGTCTTTCGCTCCAACCAGAAATACTCACCAGTTCGCTTAGACGGATTCGTTCGTTAACATTTTGGTCCAGGTAATGAAGGATATGTTCCATATCAGTCGCATTTTCCTTCTCTTTGCAGGTAGCTTGATGGATCTGTCTGTAAGTCGTCACGACGAGTTGGCTAACAAGCGTATACAGGATCGTGGAAGAGCCGATTCCCGGAACGGCAGATTCGCGGTACAGTTTTACCATTAATTCTTCCATCCGTTGGCTGTAATCTGTGATGGATACATAAGGAACCCGATTCTTTTCCAGGTCTGTCAGATGGTTTCGAATCTCCTGCTCCTGAATAATAATGGACAGGGTGTGGATCAGTTCGGAATTGAACAGACAGTTATAGATAATGAGTGGATGCTCTGATACATTCGCAGTAGCTGGGCGGAATACATGAGGAACGCCGACTGGAATGACAAATAACATCCCTTTGTGTACCGGAATAATATCGTCACCAATGTGATGAAAGCCCTTTCCTTCTGCCACATAACTATACTCAACAAACTCGTGTGCGTGAAAGGGAACCATAAAATCCTCGGAACATCGGTTCACGAACAGCTTCAGATTATTCTGGAAAAAGGATTCACTCTTGAACAGCTGTATGGTTGGATTCACGGAATAGCCTCCTTAGTTGGAATGACCAGATTACCGGGTTAAACTGTCCTCATTACCGGGTATTTCCGATCACAGAATCGATATAATTATATCGTAACCTTGAATTGGAAACCACGATGGAAAGGGATGTTTCTCTGATGTTGACCATAAGTCATCTGCGTTGTGAGTATAGAGTAAATCCGATTGGACTAGATATCACGTCACCCAGATTAAGCTGGCATTTGCAATCCGATCACAGAAATTGTGTACAGTCAGATTATCAAATTCAGTTGTCACGGACGGAAGATTTTGCTCAGATGGAGTGGGATTCCGGCAAAAAAAGCTCTGATCAGTCCATTCATGTTGAACTGGAGCACTGGGTGCCCGAAGCACGAACCCGCTACTATTATCGCATTCGTGCCTGGGAACGTGCAGGAGATGAATCAGACTGGTCGGAGACAGCGTATTTCGAGACGGGATTCATGGGTAGTGAAGATGCCTGGCAGGCGGAGTGGATCACAGTCGATCCTTCCTCTCAGCAGGATGAGTCTTGCCCACGACTGCGTACCTCGTTTGAATTGAAAAAGCCTGTAGCTTCGGCCAGAATATATGTGACTGCACTTGGATTGTACGAACTTCATCTGAATAATCAGCGAGTGGGCGAAGCGTACTTCACCCCGGGCTGGACCAGTTATAGTAAGCGGTTGCAATATCAGGTCTATGATGTTACCGATCAGCTTCAGAATGGACAGAATATACTCGGTGCTTATCTGGGAGATGGCTGGTACAAAGGACATTTGGGATGGGAGAAAAAGCAGGAGATATACGGTACGAACGCAGGTTTGCTGCTGGAACTTCATATTCATTATACCGATGGTTCAGAAGAACGTATTATTTCGGATCGAAACTGGAAGAGTTCCCCCAGCGCTATTCGCAGTTCGGACATTTATATGGGGGAAACGTATGATGCACGTATGGAATCCGAATGGCAAGATTCATCCTCGGTCCAATGGTCGCCAGTACGTGTGCTGGATTACTCGAAGGAGATTATTATTGCACAAGAGAACGTTCCCGTAACGCCAATAGAGCAAATTAAACCTATCGCTTTGCTTACAACTCCACTGGGGGAACGTGTGCTGGATATGGGACAGAATATGGTCGGTTGGGTGAGATTCAGAATTCAGGGTGAAACGGGGCATACGGTTGAGTTGCTACATGCCGAGATATTGGATCATCAGGGTAATTTCTACACTGAAAACCTGCGTGGGGCAACTCAGTGCATTCGTTATACCCTAAAAGGCGGTGCAGTAGAGACGTACGAGCCACGTTTCACATTTCAGGGATTCCGTTATGTGAAGTTGATTGGATTCCCGGATGAGATTCGGCATGAGGATTTCACAGGTGTAGTTCTGCATTCCAATATGGAGCGAACCGGTGATTTCAAAAGCTCCAGTCCACTCGTGAATCAGCTTCATCACAATATATTGTGGGGGCAAAAAGGGAATTTCGTTGACGTACCGACAGATTGTCCGCAGCGTGATGAGCGGCTGGGCTGGACGGGAGACGCGCAGATGTTTATACGAACATCCTCATACCTGATGAATACGGCGCCTTTTTTCACCAAATGGCTGAGGGATCTGCAGGCGGATCAGGGGGAGGATGGAGGCATTCCTTTCTACGTTCCTGATTTGAGAAGTTCCACGTCAGACGGATGGGGGGATACGAATCATTCTTCCGCTGCCTGGGGGGATGCCGCGGTGATCTGTCCATGGACGATCTACGAGATGTACGGTGATGTCAGGCTGTTGGCCGAGCAATATGACAGCATGAAGCGCTGGATTAATTACATTCATGCTCAAGGAGAGAATCCTTACTTGTGGAATACTGGCTTCCACTTCGGGGATTGGCTCGGGCTGGATTCCAAGCCGGACAGCTATATTGGGGCTACAGATAAGGATTTCGTAGCAACTGCATTCTACGCCTATTCTGTTTCTCTAACACGGAAGGCGGCTGAGGTGTTAGGGCAAGCGGAAGATGTAACTTATTTTGATAATCTGCATGACAACATTGTTGCTGCCTTTCAAGATGAATTTGTGACACCTGCGGGCAAACTTGCAGTTCCCACTCAGACTGCCCATGTACTTGCTTTGCATTTTGACCTATTGGATTCTGCAGCTCGGAAACGTACCATTGATCAGTTGGGAAAACTGGTTGCGGACGCTGGCAACCACTTAACCACCGGATTTGTTGGAACACCTTATCTGAATCCGGTATTGAGTGATACGGGAAATCATGATCTGGCCTATACGCTGCTCTTTCAGGAAGACTATCCATCCTGGTTATATCAAGTGACACAAGGTGCAACTACGGTTTGGGAGCATTGGGACGGAATCAGGGAGGATGGCAGTCTGTGGAGTGCAGACATGAATTCCTTCAACCATTATGCATACGGCGCCATAGGGGAGTGGTTATATCGTTATGTTGCCGGAATTAACACAGATGAGCAACAGCCCGGGTTCCGCATCGTACACATCGAGCCCAAACCAGGACCAGGACTGGAGTGGGTCGAAGCGAGTTTCGAGACCATGTACGGTTCTGTCACATCCAACTGGTATCGCCGCGATAATAACGAGATGGAGGTTCGTGTGACCATTCCTGCCAATACGACAGGCACGCTCCTTCTTCCTGGAGCAGATGTACAGACAGTTCTGGAGAACGGAAAAGCTGTGGACCAAGTAGCGGACATTCACGAAATTCAAACGCAGGGATCAGATGTACGAATTGCTCTGGGATCAGGAAGCTATCAATTCACATACAAGGTAATTAAAGCAGATCAGGAAGTGCACGCACAACAGGTGGAATCAGTATAACTGGTGTGCATTAGAGGAATAAGCAAGCAGGATCGTGAACTAATATAATAGCGAAAGCTGGACCGAGTAGAGGATCTGCACACGCAGGTTCTCTTTTTTTTACTTGGACAGAGACATTATGAGTAAGGAGGACGTATTTAGAATGAGCAAAGAGAAAGTTAGACTAGTCAAACCTTCAGCTGAATATAAAGAAACGTATGCAGCATTTTATGAAGACTGGGTTGCAAGCGGAGAATCAATGGTACCGTGGGTCATTTCGAAAGAGCCCTATCCTTTTGAAGAGATGTTAGCTTTTTTGGAACGCAGTGAACAAGGCATCGATATTCCTGAGGGCTGGGTTAGGGACAGTACATACTGGCTCGTGACGGAGAGTGATCGAGTTGTTGGAGCCGTAAATATACGACATGAATTGAATGAGAAGCTGTTCCATAGCGGAGGGCATATTGGTTATGGAATTCGTCCAGGCGAGAGGCAAAACGGATACGGTGCAGAGATCCTCAAGCTTTCCTTGGAAATTACCAAAGATCTTGGGATTCCCAAAGTATTAGTCGTATGTGACGCACATAATGAGGCATCCAGAAGAGTTATTCTTCGTAACGGGGGCATCCAGGATCAAGACTATGTAGAACCTGACGGGAATATCGTTGAGCGGTTCTGGATAGGTAAATAGCTAATGTCGAATAATGCTGAATCTTGTTGTAATTTAACAAAAATAATATAGATCATGATTGTAATACCCACGTCTGCTGATTAAAATAAAGGTTAGAATCTGGATTGCGGCCGGAAACTATCATCCTATCAGGCATAAGTGAGGTTTTATTATGAATCAACCGGTTAATCGGCCCCGGCGTATTGAGTATCTGGATCTCTATCGTGCTTTTGCAATTATGGCAGTGGTCGCCATTCATGCGACTTCAACAGCAGTTGCACATTATCCCAAGCACACGTTGGATCATAACTTTTATTATTTTTGGAACAGCTTTTTGCAATTCGCCGTACCTGCATTCCTGTTTCTGTCCTCATTGGTGTTGTTCTACAATTACAGCTCCAAGATAAAGGAAAAGGGCTGGATGCCCGCTTTTTATAAAAAGCGATTATTTTATGTTTTTGTGCCTTATCTGGCCTGGTCACTCATTTATTTTATCATCAAACAATGGCTAGCAGGGAAAGAACCTCTGGCACATATGAAGCAGTTCTCGGAGCAATTGTTAACCGGTACTGCACACACGCATTTATATTTTTTTCTGATTATTTTGCAATTTTATGTGGTGTTTCCACTACTTCTATCGTTAACACGTTATCGTTTGTTTAATCGATATTTACCTTTGTTCTTTATTGCTGCGCAGGCTGTTTTTTACGCGTTGCATTTGCAGTTTCATTTCTCACGGATGGGGAGTTTGCTGCCCAGTTACCTAATTGTTATTGGATTCGGTGCATGGATTGGGTTGAACTTTGATGCGGCTTTGAAGAAATTGTTCTCGTACCGTTATGTGCTGATTGCTGCATTGTTGAGCGGAGGAGCAGTGTTTATTTACGGTAATACTTATATAAAAACGGCTTTCGCCGCAACTCCGGCGCTAACCTATACGTTGCTATTTCTATTCCGTAATCTGTTTACTCTCTCAGCCTGCTTACTCTTACTGATCGTATGTGAACGAATAGGTGCATGGAAACAGAATGGATCTAATCGGACAACTCGCATTCTGAACTCTTTGGGTACGGTGGCGTTTGGTGTATTCTTAATACACCCATTAGTGCTCTTGTTCTGGAGAAGAGAACTCACCGTGGAACTCGCCCCACACTTCAGTCTTGGTATTATGCTGTCTTATGTTGTGGCGATTTTGCTCTCATGGATTATTGCCATGGGACTTCGTCGAATGAAGTGGGGATGGGTTCTGATCGGACGTTAACGTTTGGCAGACTGTGTAACGATGAATATAAAGTAAAACCGAAAAAGAGATTTCAAGCCCTGAACATTCAGCGGGTGACTTGAAATCTCTTTTTTATTTGTCGAAGAGGCGTTATTATGGACTAATGTCCATAAAATTCAAGTAATGGAATACATGTTGTTAATGTCAGGAGTGGTGGAATGAAGTTCATCATTATTTTTGGTCCACAGGCTGTAGGGAAAATGACGGTGGGTCAGGAATTGGAGAAGATCACCGATCTGAAATTGTTTCACAATCATATGACGATTGAATTGGTGTCCCCTTATTTCAGTTATGGTACACCTCAAGGAAAGAGACTTGTTAATCTGTTCCGTCAGGAGATTTTTGAAGAAGTGGCGAAGAGCGAGCTGCCCGGTTTGATTTTTACATTTGTGTGGGCATTCGATATGAAAGAGGATTGGGAGTACATTCGCAAAGTCAGTGCGTTGTTTGAGTCCAGAGGTGCAGAGGTATGTTATGTTGAACTGGAGGCTGATCTGGCGGAACGATTGGAGCGTAACAAGAGCCCATATCGGCTGCTGCACAAAGCAACGAAGCGTAATGTCGAATGGTCAGAGCAGGATCTGCTTTCGAGTATGGAGAAATATCGATTGAACTCCGAGCCTGGAGAAATTACGCATGAGCATTATATTCGGATTAATAACACTGACAAGAGCCCGAAAGACGTGGCACAGCTAATCCAAGAACGATTCAAACTGTAATTGAAAGTGGAGGGGAAAAGCATGTATATCATTTTGGCTTTAATAGTAGGATTTGTTCTGTGTCTTCTGATGCCATATGGTACGATTCTGGCAGGCGCGATTATATTTGCACTTGTTGCAGACAATTATCGTCAGACCATGAGTATGCGCGAGGATATTCGATCCATCAAGCATCATCTAGGATTGATGCACAAGGGCGAAGCGGAAGAGTACCAGATCGATAAACAGTTAACGGATATCGAACACTTGGATTCGGACCAGTTGAAGATCATTAATCGAAGAATCGAAGCAGAACTGGAGAAGGAAAGCAAAAAGAATAAATCATGATGAACCGACTACACGAAAAATGAAGAAATAGAGTGCCAATGGATTCGAGAGATGATATATGTCTGCAAAAAAGTGAGAAAAGCGTGACGAAATAATGATAATTAATTTTTTTTGTATGCAATTTTTCATCATTCGGACACATTAAGTCCTCCTCTAAGGAGGGCTTTTTTGTTTATTTATGATCCGAATTCAACAGAATTTCAAGAAGCATATTAGCCAAAATATAGTGAATAAGTGCAAGCACTTTTTATCTGAACTGGCGCGAAAATGTTCATGAACGTATCTATAAATTTTGGTTTATTAATGGACGAAGTGGAAGGCGAGGAGTAGGCTGAATGATACAGATCTAATACAGACAGGTATTGAAATTCTGGATCTGGAGCTCTGGGTGCAAGTATAATTCCCTGGATAAGGCGTCATGCTAAGGGAGTGCTTATAATGGGAAGGTAGATAGATACAGAATGATTATTCGCAAACAGAAAAAAATACAAAGCAGATAAACAGATTCATTTATGCAATCAGAAAGTGTTTTTTTAGGTGGAAAGCATCATCGATTTTTTTGTTGCACAATGTAGAAAAATGTAATACCATGAACGCACATATAGTTAACATTGAAGTGAAATGGGCAAGGCCAGTGACCTCATGGAAGGCACGGTTTGCCTTTTTCTGTATATTGGAGTGGATAAAGTGAAGATCGAGAAGGTGTTAAACAATAATGCTGTAGTTGCGATTAAAGATGAACGTGAAGTCATCGTTATTGGCCGGGGAATTGCTTTTCAGAAGCGAGCCGGCGATGAGGTGTCGGAGCAGCATATTGATAAGATATTTACTTTACAGAATGAAAATATTCAGGAAAATTTCAAGGCATTAATCGCGAGCATACCACTGGAATACATGAAAGTGTCTGAAGAGATTATTGCCTATGCCAAGCTGAAGCTTGGGAAAAAGCTAAACGAGAGTATCTATCTGCATCTGACGGATCATATTCATTTTGCCATTGAACGTTATCGTAACAATCTGCCCATCCGTAATGGACTGCTGTGGGAGACCAAGCAACTCTACAAGGACGAATATGAGGTAGGGCTGGAAGCGTTAAATATGATTTGTGATCAGTTTGGTGTGCTTTTGCCGGAAGATGAGGCGGGGTTTATGGCACTTCATTTTGTAAATGCAGCACTTAACGAAGAGATGCCTAACATCCGAAGCATGACTCAGGTCATGCAGGAGATTTTGACGATCATCAAATATCATTTCAAAATGGACTTTGACGAGAACTCATTGAATTATTATCGATTTGTGACTCATCTGAAGTTTTTCGCCCAACGGCTGGTAAAAGGCAAGCATTATAAGAGCAACAACGACGATGAGTTATTCGAGATGATTCAGAAAAAGTATCCTGAAGCGCACAAGTGCTCGGAGAAGATTAGAAAATTCATTGAAAATAACTACACGTATCAACTGACTAACGAAGAAATGATGTATTTAACCATTCATATTGAGCGTGTGGTGCATGCCACTTCAGAGTAACGATATTACAAAATAAAGATTCTTAAAAAAACGCTTGCAAAAGATTAGAAGTTATTATATTATGAATCCATAAAGTAAGCGCATACATCAATCGGATTGTAACTGTTCAATCAGGCAATTCCGATACTTCCGACCACTCTGGGTCCGTAAAGATGGGTTGCAACTTACTTTAAGATGAAGTTGTTAATGCTACAACTGAATATCGCTGTGTACAGCCTTACAGGGTTGCAACCGTTAAGGGCAAAACCTGAATTGCTGAATATCACGACTTGTTTCCGGATTTTTCGGTGCGTTGTGTATGTTCAGTAGTTCAGGTTTTCTTTGTTTCACAAGCATCGGGAGTCTACTTAGAGAGGGAGAATTACTATGAACTACGATCAACTGGCCAAAGACATCTTGTCTGGTGTAGGCGGAGCTAAAAACGTAAACAGTGTATTCCATTGCGTAACGAGATTGCGCTTTAAACTCAAAGATGAAAGCGTTGCTAAAACGGAAGAACTTAAAAATCTGCCGGGTGTCATTACCGTCATGCAGAGTGGTGGACAATATCAGGTCGTAATCGGCAATGAAGTGCCGGATGTATATAAAGCTGTTGTAAAAGCTGGTAATCTGCCTGCTGAGGGCCAGGTTCCAGAAGAACAGGAAAGTTCTGGTAACAAGGGGAGTTTGTTTAGTCGCTTTATTGATATGATTTCTGGTGTCTTCACTCCGCTGCTTGGACTGCTGGCTGCGACGGGGATGATCAAAGGTTTTACAGCCATGTTTTTGTCCTTCGGATGGATAGCGGACACATCAGGTACGTACCATCTGCTGAATGCAACGGGCGACTGTCTGTTCTACTTCTTCCCGGTATTCCTGGGTTATACGGCCATCAAAAAATTTGGCGGCTCACCGTTCCTCGGTATGGCGATTGGAGCTACACTCGTATATCCTACGCTGTCCGGTTTGACTGCGGGTGATCCACTGTATACGTTGTTCGCAGGTACATTATTTGAATCACCAATTCACATTACGTTCTTGGGTATTCCTGTAATCCTGATGAATTACTCATCATCAGTTATTCCGATCATTATCGCTACATTCTTTGCAGTGAAAATAGAGAAATTCTTCAAAAATGTTATTCCTAAAGTGGTTAGTACGTTCCTGGTTCCATTCTTCACACTGCTGGTTATCGTTCCTGCAACATTCCTTGTAATTGGTCCAATATCCACATGGGCAGGTCAATTGATTGGTGCGGGAGCAACAGGCATCTATGAATTAAGCCCACTCGTTACAGGTTTGGTCATTGGCGGTTTGTGGCAAGTGTTTGTATTGTTTGGTCTTCACTGGGGACTCGTACCAGTCATGCTTCTGAACCTGAGTACGTCCGGTTCTGACCCAGTGGTTGCGATGTCTTTCGCCGCTTCCTTTGCCCAAATTGGTGCAGTACTCGCCGTTATGTTAAAAACCAAAAATGCCAAATTGAAATCATTAAGTATTCCAGCTTTCATCTCGGGGATCTTCGGTGTAACTGAGCCAGCCATCTATGGTGTGACACTTCCACTGAAAAAACCATTTATTATGAGCTGTATCGCAGGTGGTATTGGAGGCGGAATTCTAGGATTATTCGGATCGAAAATGTACATGTTTGGCGGACTTGGCGTATTCGGCTATCCGACCTTCATCAACTCAAAAACAGGCGTTGATTCCGGGTTCTACATGGCTCTTGTAGCTACAGCGGTTGCGTTCATCCTTGGTTTTGTTCTTACGTATGTTGTTGGTTTCAAAGACAAAGCAGACGCAGTTCCAGCGCCAACACCTGTACTTGATCCAAACCCGAACAACAGATATGAAATTTTCAGCCCAATGGCTGGTGAAGTGGTTGAACTGAAAGAGATCAATGATGTTACCTTTGCAGGAGAGCATATGGGTAAAGGGATTGCGATTCGTCCAACCAGCGGCAGAGTCGTATCTCCAATCATGGGTGTCGTACAAACGGTATATCGCACCAAACACGCCATTGGACTTGTCACTGATGATGGTGTTGAGATGCTGATTCATATCGGACAGGATACGGTGCAATTGAAAGGTCAGCATTTCACAGCTCATGTAAAAGATGGCGACCGCGTTAATGTGGGCGATCTGATCATGGAATTTGATCTGCAAGCGATCAAGGATGCCGGATATGAGACGGTTACACCGATAATTATTACGAACACGTCCAATTATCTGGATGTAGTAGGCACGAAGGATGCATCTGTGAAAGAGAAAGACAAATTGCTTACAGTTCTCGGTTAAATGAACGTTCATTATGGATAGGAGGTAGACGTGAATGTATGAAAAATTAACAGCCTTCCCGGAGAATTTTCTCTGGGGAGGAGCAACGGCCGCGAACCAGCTTGAAGGAGCCTATCTTGAAGGTGGCAAAGGGTTAACTACGGTTGACCTGATCCCCACGGGGGATAATCGCTTCCCGATTGCTTTGGGAAATCTCAATTCATATGAGCCCAAAGATGGCGAGTTTTATCCTTCGCATGAAGCGATTGATTTCTATCATCGATACAAAGAAGATATCGCACTATTTGCGGAAATGGGATTCAAGTGCTTCAGGCTCTCTGTAGCCTGGGCACGGATTTTCCCTAATGGCGATGACGCTGAGCCGAACGAGGCGGGATTGCAGTTTTACGATGATGTCTTCGACGAGTTATTGAAGTACAATATTGAACCTGTGGTCACAATCTGTCACTTTGATGTCCCTGTACATCTGGTCGAAACGTATGGCGGGTGGAAGAACCGTAAGATGATTGGTTTCTTTGAGACTTACGCAAAGACATTGTTCGATCGTTACAAGGACAAGGTGAAATACTGGATGACGTTTAATGAAATCAATATGCTGCTGCATCTTCCATACATTGGAGCGGGTATTGTTCTTCAGGAAGGTGAGAATAAAGAGCAGGTTCTCTATCAGGCAGCGCATCATGAATTGGTTGCTAGTGCTTTGGCTGTGAAAGCCTGTCATGAGATCATTCCAGGTGCACAAATTGGTTGCATGCTAGCAGCAGGCATGGTTTATCCGTACACTTCCAATCCAGACGATGTATGGAAAGCCATGGAGCAGGACCGGGAGTCGTTCTTCTTTATCGATGTTCAGTCCAAAGGAGCGTATCCTGGGTATACGAAGCGTTTCTTCAGAGAACACGAAATTGTGATTGATATGCAGCCGGAAGATGCAGATATTCTCATGCAGAATACAGTCGATTATATCGGATTCAGTTATTACGCCAGCCGCTGTACAAGTACCGATCCGGAGATTTTGAAGGATTCGACCGAAGGCAATGTGTTTGGTTCAGTGAAGAACCCGTATCTTCAAGCTTCCGAATGGGGCTGGACGATTGATCCGAAGGGTCTTCGAATTACCTGTAACCAGCTGTATGATCGCTATGGCAAACCATTGTTTATTGTGGAAAATGGGCTTGGTGCAACGGATGTTTTACTAGACAATGACACCGTTGAAGACGATTACCGCATTGATTATCTGAATCGTCATTTTGCCGAGATGGCTGAAGCCATTCAGGATGGGGTTGAGCTTCTGGGTTACACGAGCTGGGGACCGATTGATCTGGTCAGCGCGGGTACAGGGGAGATGAAAAAACGTTACGGTTACATTTATGTAGACCGGAACAATGATGGAAGCGGCACACTTCGCAGAGTGAAAAAGAAAAGTTTCCATTGGTACAAAGAGGTTATCGCCAATAATGGAGCGCAATATTTTTAACTCCAGGTGTAGTCCCTTTCGAATATTACAAAGAGCAGTCTCGTTGACACGGGATTGCTCTTTGTATATGAGGGATGAATTTGACTCATAATTTGTTTCATATATATAATGAAAAGATCAAGAGAATCTTGTCACTTAAGAAGGGAGGAGCATCCAATCATGAAGAAAAAATCACTTGCGTTTATATCTCCGGGATATGGATACTCCACTGCTGTCTTTTTCTAGAACCTATTCCAAGGGAGAAGTGTGCCCAAATGAGGAAGAAAACTAGGGAATATCGCAGAAAAATCTTAAGAATGACGAGGTAATCAACATGAAAACCGACAAAATTACTAGAAAAAATCCAGCTAATGTGCCAGCTCCTGTAGGACAGTACACGCATATTACAAGAATTCCGAGGAATGCAGAGTTATTCGTGACATCGGGTCAAATTGGAGCAGATCGTAGCGGACACTTTCCGGACAGTCTGAATGAGCAAGTCACGAATACATTCAATAATATTAGAACAGTACTCGAATCCGAGCATTTAGATGCTGAACATATTATCAAAGTTAACGTATGGGCGACGGAGAAGATCGATTGGGATTTCTTATACGCTGAGTGGGGACAATTATTCAGTCAGGATTATCCTGCGATGACAATTGGATATATTACGGAGTTAGGTCTACCCGAAATTAAAATTGAAATCGAAATATGGGCAGCAAAAGTGTAGAACCAAATAAACTTCTTTAAACCATGGAGCTTCGATAGAAGCCCCATGGTTTTTTTGATTTCTTTATACGTGAGAAACGGAAATGGCGATGATCCATGCCATCAAGAGTGAATGTAATTGTGTTATGGCACTTGCAGACTCTGATAGGCATTCAGTCGCCCATATGTCCAGTAGACACCAGAGCCGGATACGGGATCGGATGCGAAGCATAAGGCATCACGAATCTGCGCATTAGTTTTCCCACGGGAAGCCAGCAATGCAGCTACTCCCGCTACATGGGGAGCGGCCATGGACGTTCCGCTTAGATAGGCATATGAGCCACCCAGGTATGTGGACAGAATGGTATCACCCGGTGCAGCCATATCTACCCACGATCCGTAGTTTGAGAAATTCGATTTGAGGTCGGAAGGATTGGTTGAAGCTACCGCAATGACATTGGGATAAGATGCAGGTACAATCGGATACGAAGTATTATCATTACCTGCTGCCGCGATAATGACAGCGCCGCGATCCCATGCATATTGCACGGCAGCCTGAAGAAAGGCTTCTCCCGTTGGTCCACCGAGACTCAGGTTAACGACTTGAATACCGTTGTTGGCCGCATAAACAAGTCCGTTTCCGACGTTACCCGTTGTACCTTGTCCATTGTTATCCAACACACGCAGCGGGACAATCGAAGCGAGTGGTGCCGCACCTGCAATGCCAACTCCGTTATTGGTTATAGAAGCCGCAATTCCAGCTACATGGGTACCGTGTCCGTTACCGTCTTCGGGAATATTATCATAATCAACGTAATCGTATCCGGGAAGGAGCTTGCCAGCGAGCTCTGGGTGGTTTAATTGCACACCAGTGTCAATGATCGCGATTTTCACCGAACTGTTACTTTGGGAAATATCCCAGGCAGCAGGAGCATTGATTTTTTGCAGGTTGTATTGGTAAGGGAAAAACGGGTCATTTGGTGTAAACGATGCCTGAAGGTAGTAGTTAGGTTCAGCGTGCTCGATGAGCACATGATCCTTGTAGTGTTTTAACATACGTTGCATTTTCTTTCTTGATTCAAGGCGATACCAGCCCAGATCTTCATACGTTTCGGCTACGTTGCATTTTGCTTTTTTATGCAGAGTGTGCATCTCGTCAGCTGTCGTACCTTCCTTGAACTTGATTAACAGCTGCTTGGGTGCGTGGGGATAAAACTTTTTGGCGGCAAGTTTATCTTCCACATAAAGATAGACGAACCCAATTGCCAGCAGAGCTGCAGCAGACATTCCAAGCGATAACCACATATGTTCTTCCCCCTCGAATTTGATTGATGACACGCCTTATCGTATGCGAACCCTATCAAATCGCGCGGGCTTTCTGCTATTTTGGTTAGAAGTTTAGATAGATTGATAGGAAGAGTTTATTTCGGTAGAATTGTAAGCAGAGAGCGAACTTGCGTTTCGTTGGGTTCGTATACGGAGCTGAAACGGGCTCGAATCTAAGGATAAGGAATGTGGATTTTGTGACACAGCTTCAGGCCGTACCGAGAGTGATAGCTGTTCAAGAGCACCAAATGAAAGATGCAATTGATTTTGCCATGCGTGTACGCAAAGAAGTATTTCCAATGCTGGATCATGAGGAATTACCTGTAGATCTGGAGCAATTCAAAGAACATTATCTGGATTCAGCCGTTACTGTCTTTCTAGTTGCGGTCACGGAAGATAATGAGATCGTGGGTTCCATCGGTATCCTGCCTTATGATGGGCGTATCGAAGCTGTGAATGGACAATATCCTGAGCAGTCTGCCGCCGAAATTGTGAAATGTTATGTGGATTCTAAATATCGCAGATACGGTATCGGTTCACTCCTCGTAAGAGAACTGGAGAAAGTGGTGGCAGAGCTGCACTACACAACCTTGTATTTGCATACACATCGCTTTTTGCCTGGTGCCGTGGATTTCTGGAAACGTCAGGGATATGTGGTTGTAGTGGAGCAGGACGATGATTGGCAGACGGTGCATATGGACAAATTGCTATAAAATAAGTGATTATGACTATGATTACTTTGATGTACGAACTGCGGATACCGAAGGGGAATATAGGGTGATGCGTTTGGATTACTTTAATGGGGGATACGAGATGAGTACAACGAATCGAAAGATTGTTTTTATAGATATTGATGGCACATTGGTAGATGATGACGGCAACATTCCGGTTTCCGCACAACAGGCATGCAAACAGGCACGTGAAAATGGACATCTGCTTTATTTATGTACAGGACGATCGAAGGCGGAAATCTATGATTCTATTTGGGACGTAGGATTTGACGGTCTGATCGGTGCTGGTGGTGGATATGTTGAATTCGGTCAGGATGTGCTGTATCACAAAAGGGTAACGGCAGAAGATGTACGACATATGGTCGATTTTTTCAATGAACACCAGATTGACTTCTACCTCGAATCCAATTCGGCTTTGTACGCCAGCGCCAATCTTCAATCTCATCTGGAACGTCGCATTTATGGGGATGTAGAGAATGATCCCGGTGCCAGAGCGAAAAAAGAACAAAAGCCACATCCGTTTATTGCTGGTTTGACATATGGTGAAGCCAATTTATACAAGGACGACGTAAACAAAGTTTGTTTTCTGGAAAGCTCTACGATTCCGTTCAATCGAATCAAGCAGGAGTTCGAAGGCAAATTTGAAGTCATTCAGTGCACAGTGCCCATCTTCGGTGAAGGAAGCGGTGAACTGATGATCCCGGGCATTCATAAAGCCATTGCTATTGCAGATTTATTGGAGCATCTGGGTATGTCACGTGAAGATACACTTGCCATTGGGGATGGCATGAATGATGCGGAGATGCTGGAGTATTGTGCTGTAGGGATTGCGATGGGCAATGCCAAGCCAGGTCTCAAAGCCATTGCAGATGATATAACAGGAACTATTGAAGAAGATGGCTTGTACCACAGTTTTGTGAAATATGGATTGATTGAGTCCTAATCAACTTCAAACGAGTGGGAAGAGGTGAAACCAATGTCGGAAGGAATAAAAGTTGAGCTAGAAATAAGTGCATTCGGTCAGGAAACAGTTCCATCGTACGATGATTCGTTTCGTAAACATGAGATCGCAAGAACTCGTACTTTACCTAAAGAGACTACACTAGCGCAACTGGAAGAGATGTTGAAGGAAATGATGGCAGAGATCAAAGAGGATTTTCAGCAGCCGGAACAGTTATTAGCCAAAGTAACCCTGAGAGCGAAGGAAACGGAGGGGGTATTAAAATACTTGGGTTAGGGACTCTTTTTCATAGAAATGTTCTAGACTCCGGACAAGGCCCAGTAGATAAATCCACCAAATAATCCGATGCAAAGTCCGGCGATGACTGATAAAAGGATAACAAATTTTTTTCCGTTCATAAACAACCCTCCCCCATGATTTTAACATATACGTATTGGTTGATGTTTTGTATTGCTATAGCATCTTCGGGGGGATTTAGGGTGGGGCGAATGTTAAGCTGATGGACATGAAGGAGAGAATTACATATTTCCTCCCACCTGACCGATATAAAATAGGTATGCCTATTGACCAGAAAACGAAAGGAGTGCAGAACATGGATATTGCAGCATTATCAATGGCTATGAGTCAAGTCTCAGTGGCGCAGTCGGCGAGCTTGCAAGTTATGTCAATGTCGAAAGACATGGCAGAGCAGCAAGGTCAACAACTAACAGAAATGTTAAAGTCGGTTCCGGCTCCTCATCCTAATTTGGGTGGAAGTCTGGATATTTCGGTCTAGACGATATTTGAGTTTGCGTTCTCGCGTTAAATTTGCAGCAAGCAAAACCCAAACGGCTCCAATTCCATTGAATTGAAGCCGTTTGGGTTATTTATTTTCGTCTTAGTTTATTTCCGACAAGCTTGGCGATCTGCCTTCCAACGGAAGTGTATCCTTGAGCGTCCATAACTCATCGTAACTGGAAATCTGAAGATCGGCTTTGGATAAGTCCTGGTCACCTGATCCCGGATTACGGTATCCGATGCAGCGCATGCCTGCACTTTTGGCGGCCTGAACACCATTGCGCGAATCCTCAATGACAAGACAGTTCGATGGGGATGCTCCAATCATCTCGGCTGTAGTCAGGAAAATATCTGGAGCCGGTTTGCCGTTCGTGACTTCCTCACCTGTCATTCGGACCTCAAAGTATTTTCCAAGTCCGGTCTTGTCCATGATCAGATCGATCAGTGCACGTGGAGATGAAGAAGCAACGGCTATCGGAATGTGCTGTTCATGCAGCCAGCTTAACCAGCGTTCTACGGAAGGCATGGCTGTCAGCTTCGGGTGAGCCAGCATCGTCTGCATCACATTATGTTGATGGTAGGCGAGGGCTTCTTCCACGGTAGCCGTCAACTGGTGCTTGTCCAACACTTGCCGCCACATCGATTCCAGCGTAACTCCAACATAGGTGTGATGTTCCGCCTCCGTCATCTTTGCGCCAAAATGGGCAAAAGAGCTGCGCTCAATCTCGAAATAAATCGGTTCGCTGTCAATCAGTACGCCATCCATGTCAAAAATGACCGCCTGAATGCTGTCATCCTTCGACTCTCCCAGCCCGTCAAACTCCTTGTTTGCTACCATGTTGTATTCCTCCTCCAGGATTCTGTAAGCAATTATCTCTAATTTATCTCAATCATGATTAACTTGCTACATTAGATACTGGAGCCGCTGGATTGCAGCACCACTTTGATGGCATGTGAAGAAGCTTGAAGTGTGCGCCCCTGAATATCGCAGCCGAGTGTGCGGAATGCCTCTTCGTAATCCTCCAATGGGAACGAATGGGTGATAATTTTTTTCGCCGGGATAATCTGTTGCTCAATCATGTAATGTGCTGTTGCGAATGTACCCAGGGAGTCGATGGAGCCAATGATTTTCAGACTGCGGTCCACAACTTCCTTGGGATTGAACGATGTGTTTCCATCTCTCAGACCGACCAGCATGAGATAACCGCCGCTGGCGAGTTGCGAGAGCACTTGTGTGCCCACAACGCCTGTCGTATCCACAATCATATCAACCTGATTAGTTGTTGGTGCCAGCGACTCTATCGCATTTTCAAAGGATGAATGAACCTCCCAGCGATCCGGTGCAATCGAACCTGCAATAGCCAGGCGTTCTTCGGAGATGTCGACGAGACAGCCAGTGACACCTTTGGAAGCGAGGGCGTAGCTGTATAGAATACCAATCGGCCCTGCGCCGAGGATAATCGTTCTAAAATTCGGCAGCAGATGGATCTGATTAATGCCTGTAAGCATGCAGCTCAGTGGTTCAGTCAAGGTCGCTTCCTCATAGCTCACATGGTCCTTCAATTTATACAAAAAGCGATCCTCGGTTACATAATAATCCGTAAATGTACCGTCAGCACTCACACCTGTCTCTGTAACCGACTTATGTGTGCAGTGATTTTGTCTGCCTGTTCTGCACATGTCGCATTGCCCGCAATAATAGGTAGGATCGATGACAACCCGGTCGCCCGGTTGCAGTGTCGTTACAGCAGAGCCCACGGCAATGACTTCCCCGGCAGACTCATGACCAAGAATAACGGAAGGAACCGCATGATATTTACCGCTAACAATACCAAGGTCGGTACCGCACACACCCGTTGCCCGGATTCGAACCAGCACCTGATTGTCTCTTGCGATTTCTGGAACAGGCCGTTCCTCAAGCGCTACATCCCAAGCCGATTTGTATACCAATGCTAACATGTTAAAACCTCCTTATAATAATATGAAATGTAACTATAGCGATTCATTTTAAAAACAGTTTCTGACAAGATACGAAAGTAGTGAAGGAGACGAAATCGATTCTGGAGAAGCGGAGCGTTCGCCTTAAAGCTTTCTGAAAGAAAGCTGCTTCGGAAGCATACGCTATCAACGGATTTTTCCCTCGGAAAAGGGAAATCAAATAAATCCGGGGATAACAGCGATCAGAAGAACGGTTCGTAACCGAAACGACCACTACGAGCAATGGCATTGAAACGTATTAATGGACGCTGGCAAGCACCGAATCGAGTCGCTCTACAATTTCAACCAACTCATCTTCTGTTGTGGTAAGCGATGGTCTGACCTTAACTACGTTCCCGAAGCCGTAACGTGATCCTCTTAAAATCAGATGCTCATCCGTGAAGGCACGGTCGATAATGGCGTTGGTTTTATCCGTATCCGGTTCATTATTGTCACCCACCATTTCCAATCCCCACATCAGGCCGACTCCGCGAGCTTCACCAATGCTTGGATATTTCATGGCCAAATCTTGCAGTAATCCACCTAAAATTTCACCTTTGCGTTTCACGTCATCCAGGAATCCGGGTTCGGATACAACCTCCAAGGTAGATTTGGCTGCGGTTACAGAGATCAGATTGCTTCCTGAGGTGAAGGAATGTTCATGCTTTTCCAGTACATTTAATCGGGACTGCATCAATACCGCAGCAACAGGCACACCGATACCACCGAGACCTTTGGCAAGGGTAATCATGTCAGGCTGGATATCGAACAGTTCGCTGGCAAACATATACCCGGTACGTCCGATTCCCGTCTGTACTTCGTCGGCAATAAGAATGATATTGTACTCATCACACAGTTTACGCAGGCGCTTGAAATAACCAGCAGGAGGAATGATATTGCCGCCATTGCCGAGGATCGGTTCAATAATCATGCAGGCGACTGAGCCGGAACTCGCATATTCTATGGCATCGGAGATAGCTTCAACGCATTGATATCCGCAGTCTCCGCTTGAGGATTTGAATGGGCAACGATAGCAGTATGGTGCAGGCACATGAACGGAGTTGGCAACAGCCGAATTTGGAAACCGTTTCCGCCGGAAGGCATTTCCCGAAATCCCTGTTGCAAACTGGGTCTGACCATGATGGGACAGGTACAGGCTGATAATGTCTGTGGATTGCGTGTATTTCTGTGCAATTTTGGTGGCACATTCATTGGCGGTTGAGCCCGTAATATCCCGCATCCATCCGGCATTAATGTCGTTTGGAGCATATTCAATCAGATGATCGAGCACTTCATCCACATACGGTTCTGTGAAGGAGGAAGACATATGCGTCAGATTGCCGACTTGTTCCTGAATTTTGCTCACGACATGCGGGTGATTGTAGCCCAGTGACAGGTTGAACGTACCGGACACACCATCCAGATATTCAACGCCTGCATCGTCAATCAACTTAATCCCTTGTCCGGTTCTGAAACGGTTTTTGGTTAAGGTTTGCATACGATTCCCTCCATAAATGTAATGTACTAGCCTGAACGAAGATCAATAATTTCGGATTACGTGGGCATCACCCCTCTCAAGAAGCAACGTTTAAATCTCTTTACTCTGATGTGCGAGAGTTCCACTTACGGCGCTGTTCCTTACATTCCAGAGATGAGAGAGTACGAGAGTGAGTAGCAAAATCAGACAAAATCCGGCCAAAATCCAGATCGTGTTCACTACAGGCCACGCACTCATGCTCCATCCGGTTACATACTGCAGAATGGCGCCACCGATACCCCCTGATGCAATCAGGATGCTGGTTGTGCGCTCAGTCATGCCCGGAATCAAAATGTTGGCATAGACCAGTGCAATACAGAACAGCCCTGACATGAACAATCCGGTTCCGAAGATTAGCAGGTATGTTGCCCATTGGCCCGTAACGAACACCATGGCAACGGCGAACAGAAGTGTACCTACCGTACTCCAGATCAGGAAAGGCATGTAGTTGACAGCTTCAGCAATTTTTCCGGAAAAAAGACGACCGATAATCATGGCAATCCATAGGATGGATACGCTGAGTGAAGCGACAGACTCCTGTAACTGCAATCGTTCGACCAGGATGGAAGGCAGGAAGTTCATCAGGCCTAACTCCAGACCCATGTAAACGAAGAAAAAGATGACGAAGATGGTGAGCAGCCCCATATGTTTTCTGGAATACTGGGCCCTGCCCGTTGCATGTCCAACGGTGTTTTCACCAGCTTGTTTCAGATAAGAAGCGGCGGAGGTGGGCATGGTCACCCATAACAGCATGAGAATAAGGGATAACGCGGAAACGGTATAAAACGTAAGATGCCAAAGATCCAGCCAAATGTATAAGGCAGCGACTGCCGGAATGAGAAGTGCTCCGAGGGCAAAGTACACATCAAGCTTGGACATTGCGACTGCTTTCTGATTTTCCGTGAATTCTATCGTAAACGCACCAACGGAGGGCTCAATGATACCAGACCCAAACCCGACAATAATGGTTAGAAGAAGAACAACTGTCCAGGATGGCAAGAATCCGAGAACGGCATAGGCGGCCACAATACAGATCAGTGCGATGGTTAACATGGATTTTCTGCCGATGCGGGCAGTCATGGAAGGAGCAACGAGCACCCCGACAAGAAAACCAAGGAACTGCAGAAACAACAAAAATCCGCCATCACTATAACCACGCTCATAATGTGTCAATAAAACGGGTAGAAGTGCACCGAGTACAACGCTGGTTATGCCGATTAACAGATAAAAACCGCAGCTTAAAGCGAAAATTCTTCTCATAAGTTGTCCTCCTAAGATGGATATAAATTTTATATTATGTAAATAATGTTTCTTTCGTATATAACTTATACCATAATTATGCAATTGTACATGCTTTTTATTGTAAAATAATGTTAAATTTTGACGAATGAATGATCTTTCTCACACAATGTTCAACCTAAAACGATTTCGTGTCGAAGCAAAAAAAAAGTTTCCTTGTCTGTAATAGACAGGAAACTTCTTGACGTTCGGGAACATTAATCCGAATATGATTTAACTTGAGCTGTCGTCCCACTAAGCAGTCTGCACAAAGAAAATTCCATCCAAGGGTGCCTGAGCAGATGCGGGGCCAGTTCGTAATAACAAATATCCGTTTGCATCGGAAAGTCCCAGTATATCCTGATAGGGATGGGGGAAATCCCCGGAATAAATCTGACCAACGAATTGATAGTCCTCTAACAAATGGCTAATTCCGTTCACACCTTTTGGTAGCATGGAAGAGAAAAATGAAAAGGCAGGGAAATCCTGTTCCTCGATCTCTACTTCCGTCAATCCTACTCCGCATAAAGGAATGGATTGAATGGGACATACGGAAGTTAGTGGCTCTGAAGATACGGATACATATGTACATCCAGCGAGAATATTCTCCTTCCATTCCAGCTCATCCCCCGTATAGGTTACCTGGTCCAAAAAGTATTCCGAAGCGGAATAGGTGGAGAAGACCGAAATGTACTTCCCGGGTGGCAACGAAGGGACATGCATCTGTTGTAAAAGTGTATTGCAATCAATGGAGAACAGATGCAACAAGGGTTGGCTCTCCTGATTAAGCGGCCAATCTGTAACATATGCGATTTCTCCGCCAATCCATATGCCAGTATTCTGGTTCAGAACATCAGGGTCAATTGAAAGCTGGTTAACTTTGTGCATGGTAAACTCCTCTTTGTGTCTGGATTAAGCTGTTTAAACGGACAACACATTAATTATGACGGGCTGACCGTTCAGTCTTTGACTTGAATCGCATTTCCAAACAGCTTGCGTGCTTTGTCCCAATCGACGCCTAGTTTACCTTGCCAGCCAGCCCAAGGCATCTCCATATCAGAGCGGCCTTTGGTATTATTAAGCAGCAACTCACCGTTCAGGATATGCTCGTTGTTGGTCCAATGGTCTGTACTGAGGGAGAGAACCTGATTGGGCAGTACACCTACTCTGGACAGCGCTTGAAGAATACTTCGGCGAATCCCGGCGTGTCCTTTGACTAATCTCTCTGCAGTGAGTCGTTTCTCAAATTTCCCCGGAGACTCTTCGTCTTCAGCCTGATCCAGCATGCGAAGCAGTTGATTGAATGTGGTGATATCCTCGGGAGTCGGTTTAATTGGTCCTTGCTCAAGTATGGTGACAAACTCTGTCAGATCGGCGTATGCACCTACGCTTGTGCCACTGTAATCATAACCCTGGTGAAGGGCGTAACGGATATTGGATAGATTCTTCCAGCTCTCATCGCTATGACTGAAACCGCAAACTCTGCAAGCCAGGAACTGTTCAGTCTCTTCGTAAGCATGTGGCTCTGAGTGAATCATCATATGGTAGCTTGCGAGCGTAGATATGCCTCGAGGATAACTGCCCCCGACACCTGCAATAAATGCTTGGGTAATCGTTGACCAGGATAGACGTTCATTCTGCTGGAAAGCGATTAGTCGTTGAATGATATCATCATGGTGGACCATCTCCAGATCATTAGCCACCCAGCCCACTGAAGTCAGTATATATTGTTCGGCAGGAGTAAGTGTATCCGTTTGATAGATCATTACTTCACGTGCTCTGTCATAATCACCATTGGCGTGAAAATATAACTTTTTAAGGACTCTCATACACTTTTTGTCCATGGTTAACTCCTTTCCATAGTTTATTTTGGATTACCTATGTACCTCCGAATAACAATTTATTTGCTTCGTTTCATTATAAGTGAGATGATGTTTGATGAAAATCAGTACAAGGTACTAACCTATTGAACAAAGTGGTGGTGGAGCATGCGAATTAACAAATACATAAGTGAAACAGGATACTGCTCCCGCAGGGAAACGAACCGATTAATTGCAGCCGGGCGCATTACGATTAATGGTAAAGTATGTGAAAAAGGAGCGGACGTGGAGCCTGAGGATATTGTGCTCATTGATGGTCAGGAGATTCCTTACAATGATCGCGAGCCTGTTTACCTTGCTCTGAATAAACCCATCGGCATTGTCTGCACCGCAGCCGAACAGGTGGAGGGAAACATCATTCAGTATGTGAATTATCCCTCGCGTATCTTTGCGATTGGCAGGCTGGATAAGGCGTCCGAGGGATTGATTTTTCTGACGAACGACGGGGACATTGTGAACAAGATGATGCGTTCGGAGCATAACCACGACAAGGAATACGTAGTAACCGTAGATAAACCAGTGACAGACGAATTCGTACGGGCGATGTCGCAAGGGGTTGAGATTATGAATGTGGTGACGAAACCGTGTGAGGTATATAAGCATAGTGAGAACGTATTTCGTATCATTTTGACTCAGGGGCTTAATCTGCAAATCCGCAGAATGTGCAAAGCCTTGGGATACAGAGTGCTCAAGCTGGAGCGCATCCGAATTATGAATGTTACGCTGGATGGACTGGAACGTGGACAATGGAGACATCTGGAGAAGCAGGAGCTGGTGAATCTTCTGTCCATGTTGAATTAGAAGTTGCATCTGCTCAATGTCCTGGCAAAATGAAGAGGCACTAATCCGTAATGGATTAATGCCTTTCTTTGAGTTTTGGACGATGAAACCATATACTATTCAAGTTCTGGCAACGTACTACGGTGGTCTTTTCTGTGTACTTTCTTCTCTGAGATAAATGATCCGAGCAACGTTAATAGAGCGCCAAGCAGCGTTATCCAGGTAATCCGTTCATGTAGAATCAGTGCAGAAGCGACGACAGTAATGACAGGCACCAAATAAATGTACACACTTGTTTTGACGGCTCCCAGCAGACTCACTGCCCGGTTCCAGGTTACAAAACATAAGGCCGAGGCACCCAGTCCGAGAAAGAGAAGGTTCGAGAGGTTGGTCATGTTGGCGAAGCGCCCGAGATCGAAGTGGAATTCGAACAGGAACAAAGCCGGCAGCATGAATAATAGTCCATAAAAGAATACTTTGCGTGTAGCACCGATGGTGTGATAGGGAAGTTCACCTATTTTGCGCATGAGAACAGAGTAGATCGCCCATACAGCAGGTGCCACGAAAGCGAGCAGATCCCCCAGGGGATTCAGTTGCAGAATGAAACTGCCGTTGAATCCAATAAGGATAATGCCAGACAAGGCAATGGCGAAGCCCAAGATAAACCGCTTTTGCAATCTCTCTCCATCCAGGAAGAAATGTGCAAGGACTGCGGTAAAGAAAGGGGCAATCGAAACAATAACACCTACATTGGAAGCTAAGGTGTACACCAGTGCAATATTTTCAATGAGAAAATATAACGTAACCCCGCATAATCCAGCAACGATAAACAGCATTTCTTCTCGGAGTGAGGTAATTCGCATTAACTGCGGATAGATCAGGAAGAGCACCACATAGCCAATCACGAAACGGAAAAAGAGAATCTCCACCGGCGTGAAATCGATCAGCAGCACCTTGGTGGAGATAAACGTTGTTCCCCAGATCAGGATCGTAAGTAAGGCTAGCAGGTGTCCAGTGGAAATTTTGTTCTGACCTGTCATGACAGATCATCCGCTGTGCGCTTTGGATCCAATTCATGGTTGAAGATGCGTCTGTATTGCTTGGGGGTCAAGCCAATTAGCTTTTTGAAAAAATTCGTAAAGTGACTCTGGTCACTGAAACCGGTCTGCGCTGCGACCTCAATCGGAAGCTGGCCTTGTTCCAATAGCCGTTTGGCCTGATTGATGCGAATTGTTTCCAGGTAGCGGTAGGGAGATATCCCTTTTTGCCGAGTGAACAAACGCAACAGATGGTATTTGCTCAGCCCTGTTAACTCGACTAATTGGTTCAGCGTAATGCTCTCCATATAATGAGTCTCTATGTACTCGCATATGAGTCTAATCTCGATGGTGACGTCCTGGGCGGAAATGGGCGGTTCGGCATCGGCATATTCTCTCATCAGCTGTTCCAGCAGAAAGAGCAGCAGTTCTTCTTTGTGAAAGTCAGCTTGCTCTTCCAAGATCATCTGATGCAGCTCATGCAAAGAAGTAACATGTTCGCTCTGATAGAGAACAGGGGAAGTAAACCGTGGCAAATAATCTTGTCCGGTAATTTCCAGCACATATTGGCGCATGACCTCAGGTTGAATGTTGATGCAGCGATAATCCAGAGTTCTGCCGTCCACCTGTTCGCAGGCATGGGGATCATGCGGATTAAAAATAATCATGTCTCCAGTGTTCAGGATATATTCTTCGTTATTACATACGAGATGGCGCTTGCCTTGCTCAATAAATCCAATGACGTAATAGTCATGAAAATGATTGGGGAATTTCTGCATAATACCTTCAAATTGATAGGCTTCGAGCTGTAAATCGGTATCGAACACGACGGTTCGCACTTCGCGAGTCACCTGCTGCACCTTCTTTCTGGTAAGTTAAATGTCATTATAATATGAAAAGAAGGAACTTTCTTGGACGATATTGCTCGCTCTGTTTTGTTCAAACATGTAAAAAACCAAAATACCCGCTGTCCCTAACTAGATGGATGACGAGTATTTTGGTTCAATTATAGCTCATTTAATGAATAACAATATTAATTTGAACCTAAATTATTGTTATAGCAACGTAGCAAGTGCTTCTGGCGAAAAAGCCTGAATTTCATTCACACGGCCATCACGGATTTTCACAGCCCACGCCGGATCAGCCAGTAGTGCGCGTCCAACGGCAACCAGATCAAATTCCTGCTGGTCCAAACGAAGGAGAAGATCATCTAAATCCTTGTGTCCTGCACCTTTACCTTCCGTATAGAGACTTGTAAATTCATCATCCAGACCGACAGAACCCACGGCTATCGTTGGCTTGCCTGTCAGTTTTTTCACCCAGCCGGCAAATCCAAGTTCCGAACCTTCATATTCCGGCTCCCAGAAACGTCGTGTTGAGCAATGGAATATATCGACGCCGGCCTCTACCAACACATTCAGGAATAACTCCAGCTTATCTGGTGTGTCCAGCGGTTTGACGTAATAATCACTCATTTTCCATTGCGACAAACGAATGGCAATCGGGTAATCGGGACCCACGGCAGAACGGATTGCTTGAATAAGTTCGGTAGTGAATTGCGTACGCTTGATAAGATCACCGCCGTAGCGGTCTGTCCGTGTATTTGTTCTGTCCCAGAAGAATTGGTCAACCAGGTAACCATGTGCTCCTTGAATTTCAATGCCGTCAAACCCAAGCTGTTTGGCATGAACTGCTGCGTCCACAAAAGCCTGAATGATGTTGGCGATTTCTTCGTCTGTCATCGGTTCACCCGTCAGATTTCCCTCGAGATCAATACCCGACGGTCCAATGGATGGAGCTTCCGGATGAGGCTGCGATCCCGCTGGACGAGCCATACCCATATGCCAGAGCTGAGGAAAAATCTTGCCCCCTGCTTCATGAACTTGTCTGACGACTTCTGCCCAGCCGTTCAATGCTTCTTCACCATGAAAACGGGGAACACGCGGTTCGCTGGTTGCCGCCGGATGATCAATGGTTACACCTTCGGTAATAATAAGTCCGACGCCATTTTCGGCACGTCTGCGATAATAAGCCGCTACATCGGTACCCGGTACACCATCGGGTGAGAAAGCCCGACCCATAGCGGGCATAACGATGCGAGACTGCAGGGTTAAGTTATGAATCGTATAAGGTTGAAACAGATTTTCCGTGGATTGAACTTGTTGTTGATGATTACTCAAGTCAAACACCTCCATAATAGTGCACCTCCAAGCGGGGTACGAGTGCAATATTATCAATGGAGAGTGGCTGCATCAACCGACGATTTATCCAATGTGTTGCTTAAGCGAAGCGACCATAATAATGTTGGTTTAACCCCGGATTACTTGTTGAGCTAACAGGAGCTATTTATAATAGGAGCAGAGCATTAAGAAGTTTGATTACAAGATCGATTAGAAGGGACACTTTGTATATGTCAGGTGAGTTTTCTCCAAATCCCAATGATCCACGGGTGATCCGAACCCGTCAATTAATTCAGGATGCGTTTTTTTATCATTTGAATAAAAAGGATTTCTCAGCCATCACAGTTCAGGATATTACACAAAAGGCGACGATTAACCGGGCCACATTCTATGCCCATTTTGCAGACAAATATGAACTGCTTGAATCCGTTTTGTCCTATGCTTTCCAAGAATATGTGCTCAAACAGATTGATGCAGAGGCACATTTGACAGAAGAGACCCTGAAGCAACTGGTGATCTCGTTATGTAATTATCATGATTCAAGCAACCAATGTATCAAGAAATATGAGTCCGTAGCGCCAATCTTTGAAGAAAATATTAAGGCCCAGTTAGAGAAGCTCGTTCTGGAGCTTGCCATGAGTCAAACAGATGGAGCAGAGCCACCCAAAACATTGGCGTATTTGGCAACGATGCTGAGCTGGTCCATCTATGGGGTGACGTATCGCTGGAATTTGGAGGAGAGACAGGAATCTCCGGCTGAATTGGCTGAGCGAGTGGTGCCATTTATGATGAATGGAACAGGTTTACTGAATTAACGAATGTAGAAAGAAAGAGTAGATGAGATCTGCTCTTTTTGTTTTGATTTTATCCATCGAAAATATAGTGAAGATTATCAATTCATAAATGAATTTACGTCAGATGAATTTACGTATATAGCTTCAGCGGAAGGGTCGTTAAAGATTGTCCGGCCGCAGAGGCAGTCAGGTTTTCCTCCAGATTGAATCCTTCCACGGGTTCAATGCTGGTGAAGGTTTTTAGGAATGTGGTCAGTACAATTTTGGCTTCCAGACGCGCCAGTGGTGCCCCCAGACAGAAGTGAGTACCAAAACCAAATGCAAGCTGTTTATTATTGTTCGATCGATGAATATTTAAGGTGAACGGGTCTTCGAACATGTTCTCATCCATATTGGCTGCACTCATCCACGCTACGATAGCGTCTCCCTTTTTCAGTTTAACACCAAGCAGATCGTTATCCTCTTTGACCATCCGGTCCATTTTGCTGATGTGAAAGCGATATCTCAGCATTTCCTCTACCGCGGCTGGAACAAGCTCAAGGTTATCCCTGAGTTCGGCATACAATTCCGGTTGATCATACAGAAGGGCATAGAACGAGTTGGCCAGCAGGTTGCTTGTTGTTTCTATGCCAGCACCCAGAATAAACATGGTGGTTCGCACAATCTCTTCATCCGTAAAGTGCTCGCCATCCACTTCCACCTGGATCAGGTCGGATATGATATCTTCTCCCAGATTGGATCTTTTGGACACAACGAAGGGATACAAGTATTTAAAATATTCTTCGCCGGCAATCTTTTTCATTTCGTTAATTTGATCAAAGGTGGCATCGGTAGTGGGCATAAACATGGTGTCCACCCAACCCTTGAACAAATGACGATCTTTGGAAGGAACGCCAAGCAGGTCAGACATGATAATGACAGGAAACATGCTCGTATAAGCTTCAACAATGTCCACTTCTGATTGATGCTCAAACTCTTTAATTAGCTCTTCGGCCACTGCCTGTATTCTCGGTTCCCAAAGCTTGAGACTTCTCGGTGTAAACGCACTTGCCAGCAATGATCTCCGCTTGCGATGATCCGGCGGATCTACATTGTGAATATCCAGCTTGTCCGGCATGTGATGCTCGCTGTCCGCACCTTTTTCTTCACTTGAATATCCGATGTTCACAATTGATCTTTTTCTCACACTGGAGAAGTGCTCGTGATCATTAAGCACGGTTTTGACAAGATCATACTTGAATATATGCCAGGAATCGGTCTCTTCATTGTAGATGACAGGTTCCTGATTCAACATGCTGCGATACCAACGGTAGGGACTGAATTCTTCTTCTTTCGATTGGAAATTCGTGATTTCTGACAGAGAAATAATAGAGCTCTTCGTCATTCGTTTCGCCTCCTTGGTTGGTCTCATTGACAAATATAACAAATAAGAGTACTTTAATTCAAGTAGTTTAAATTAAAACAACAAGGTGGAGTAAAGAGTGAAGAACATACTGAAGCACGGCGGAGTCAAGGCAGGCATATTCATGATCGTTTTTTATCAGATTGTAATGTTGACCGTTTTTATGTCGGGATATAGTGCAATCCCCAAAAATGTAACCAATCTTACGGTGGCCATTGTCAACGAGGACCAGCAATCCGGTACTGAGTTTGTACAAAAATTGCAAGAACAATTGCCATTTAAGGTAGTAACCAACGAATCATTGCAACAGGCAAAGACAGGGCTTGAAGATCGGGATATTCATATGATCATACGTATACCGGGTGATTTTACGGAGAAACTGTCTGAACAAGGCGGTAAAGCTCAGCTCCAGTACCTGATTAATGAATCGAACCCAACAACGATCACCAGTTCAATGAAAAATGTAGCTGCTCAAATCACTGCGCAGATCGGTGCTCAGGTTCAGGCACAGAGCTTTGAGGGTGTGCTGAGCAGTATGCAGGTTCCTGCGGAGCAATCGAAACAGATTGTGGAATCGACCATGGACAAAGTATCATCCGACATCGTTCTGAGCAACCCGCAACCAGCAGGCATGCAAAATCAGATGGCACCGATGTTTATCACCATGGCGCTCTATGTTGGAGCCATGATCTATGCGATGCAAAGCATTGGCGGCATGAAACAACTGCAAGGACAGATGGGGAAATGGAAAGCATTCTTTGCAATGCGAGGAGTCAACCTGCTTGTTTCCATCCTTGCTCCACTTGTAGGGATAGGCATTTATTTTATGGTGCAAGGGTATGGCGTGGAAGCGTTTTTGAAACTGTGGATGGTGCATAGTTTGCAGTTGTTTGTGTCGATTGAGTTTACAAGTATCTTTATCATGCTTCTGGGTCAAGGCGGAATGCTGATCAATATGATATTCGTACTCAGCCAATCCATTGCAAACGGGACGTCCATGTCACCGGAGATGATGCCAGGATATTTCAAATTCGTAAGTCAAATCACACCGATGTTCTATTCAACGCATCTGGATTACAATATTCTCTTCGGTGGGGGACGAACGGTGCATTATGCTGTTGGGCTGGCATTGGTTGGTGTGGGAGCCTTTGTTATCAATACAGCCATTCATCATTTCAAAAAAGCCAAGCAAACTAGTACCACACAGGAGTCTGTACAACAGCCCGTTATGATATAAAATAGAAGATATGAGGGTAGGCGATGAAGAAGAAGCTATGCCCTTCGATTAGCAGAATGGGGGCAGTCACATGTCGATTCAAATATTTATACTCGGTGCACTAAGTGAAGGGAATTATTATCCCTATGATATTAAGAAGCGAATTGGGAAACATCTGGATCAAACGGATGCCAAGATTACCGAAGGTACCATTTATTATAATTTTGAAGTGTTGCTGAAGAAGGGTCTTATTGAGAAGGTAGAAACAATTCAGAGTGAAAATCGACCAGACAAAACGACATATGGAATTACCGAAAAAGGACGTCAGTCCCTTGAACAGAGCATATATAAGGTGTTCCAGAAGTTTACGAATGTACAGTCCTTATACGCTGCGTTGGTCCATTTGGATAAGGTGGATAATCAGAAGATCGCGTATTTGATTGAGGATATTATTGAGAAGATGAATAAGAGGCTGGAATATATTGAATCTCATACACCTCAGGAGATTGATGTGGAGGAGGATCTGAAAGATGCACTGTTGTTGATGCGAGATCACGCGTACCACTCCATTCAGAGTGATATGATCTGGCTTCAGAAACTTCTGCATCATGTTCAGAGCAGAGTATTAAAAAGCTAAATCACTACTCGTTAAAGGAATGAGGTGAAAAGATAATGTATGAACATTTGGTCGCATTCAAATTGAACGATAAAATCACTACGGTCAAACAGCAAGAATTGGTAGCTCAATTACTCGCGTTACAGGAACAGATTCCTGGAATTGTGGATCTCACCGCAGGTATTAATGTAACAGAGGAGACGGATCATATTCAGGGCTTCACACTTGGCCTGAGAGTGACATTTGAAGATCAGGAAGCGCTGCGTGCTTATGGCCCGCATCCTGCACATCAGGCATTTGTAGCCTCCCTGAATGAGTGGCTGGAGAATGTAATTGTGGTCGATTATTCGATCTGAGTCTGCATATTGTCCATAATATATTATGCATAAGAAGTCGCCATGGCGGTGTCTTTCATATGATCAGGTTAGTCAGAATTTTCTGGCTAGCCTTTTTTATGTGAGATAATATAACAAAAGAAGGAGGTGTTTTCATTCCTTTTTGTACAAAATGCCCAATATAATGAGGTCTCTTTATAACCTGCAACAATTCTATGTTATGGATCATGGAACTTCCCGCAATTGTTTATATAATGTGAATCAACATAACATGATTTTTGCAGCGGTAAAGTGATTCTAAATTACAGGGGGCAGGTAGGGATGAGAGAAACCAAGAGAATGAGGATTTTTTCACTGGGAATTCAGCACGTATTGGCGATGTATGCCGGGGCCATTTTGGTTCCGCTGCTTGTGGGAAGAGCGTTAAACCTGACTGCGGAACAATTGGCGTATCTGGTATCGATTGACCTGTTAACCTGTGGTATCGCGACATGGCTTCAAGCACGTAAAGGGAAGTATTTGGGGATTGGCTTGCCAGCGGTTCTTGGAAGCTCATTTGTTGCTGTGACTCCCATGATTGCGATTGGATCACAATATGGAATTCCGGCCATTTACGGTTCCATCATAGCAGCAGGGATATTCATCGTTATATGTGCTGTTTTCTTTAGTAAAATCGTCAAACTGTTTCCTCCCGTTGTGATTGGAACAGTCGTAACCATTATTGGTCTGGCGTTAATTCCAACAGGCATCAAGAACATGGCAGGTGGAGCAAACAGTGAGAATTTCGGAAGTCTGGACAATCTGGCGCTCTCATTCGGGGTATTGCTCTTCATTCTGGTGCTGAATCGATATGCTCGCGGCTTTGTCAAATCCCTCGCAGTTCTCCTCGGTATTATTGTGGGTACCCTCGTCGCTGCCATCATGGGGAAAGTGAATTTCAGCTCTGTACAGGAAGCCTCTTGGTTTCATTTGCCCCAGCCCTTTTACTTTGGATGGCCTACCTTCGAAATCGGTCCGATCATTACCATGATTATTGTCGGCACAGTTGTCATTATCGAATCTACAGGTGTGTTTATGGCCTTGAGCAAAATCTGTGATCAACCGATTAACGAAAAGGATTTGGCACGAGGATACCGCGCAGAAGGTCTGGCATTTGTACTTGGTGGTATCTTCAATGCTTTTCCGTATAACACATTTGCTCAGAATGTCGGTTTGGTTCAGCTCTCCAAAGTGAAAACGACCAATGTGGTTGTTGCAGCCGGAGGTATTCTGATTTTTCTTGGACTGATCCCCAAAGTTGCGGCATTCGCAACGATTATTCCCAGCGCGGTACTCGGCGGGGCAACGGTTGTTCTGTTCGGCATGGTAGTCTCATCCGGGATTAAAATGCTGCAACATGTGGATTTCAGCAAGCAATCCAATCTGTTAATCGTTGCTTGTTCGGTTTCACTCGGTCTTGGCGTCACGGCTGTGCCGGATCTGTTTGCCCAGCTGCCTCAAAGTATCCGCATTATTGTTGGGGATGGTATTATCACAGGCAGTCTGTGTGCCATCCTGCTCAATGTTTTCTTTAACCTCGGATTTAAAAAAGAGAGTCTGCCCGTACAGCCTGTACAAGCTCAAGAAGCACATACTTAAGATTGTCTTGTAACAGGTATGCGATCTGAATAAATGGAACAGACCCAAGATGTATTGGTTGAGGTGGAATGATCGGAATGACTCCCCTTGCCAATGAACCTCTTGGGTCTTTATTTTGGGTAAACTGCAGAGTACAATTGGATATTTTTACTCAACATCCCCCGGAAGCTTTTCACCTGTGATGAGTTCGAAAAGTTTTGCAGATTTCTTCTTAGTTAATTGAACATAAGTAGGTTTACTTTCAATGATGATTTCAACCTGATCCTGATGGGGACTGATCCAGAGGTTATAGATGACACTTTTATCTGAGGAATCTGTGTTCTTTTTCTTGAAAAAGAATTTATAATCCGGAGGTCGCACCATATCCGCTATAGTATTGTTCGACGGGATAGAGGCGGTGATGTTCCTGATGGCTTGCACCTGTGCTGGATCGGTAATTTTTCTATACAGGGTATATTGATTGGAGCTCTCAACCGGTTGTTGAACGATAACCTGATTTCCCTTTGATTGTATGTTGTCCGCTGAACAACCCGTAAGGCACATAAACAAAAGTGTTATAGACCCAATCCAATAGATGTATTTTCTCAATTTGATCACCCCTTGATCTCTAAACGGTGTCCCGGGTATGAAAGTTACAGCAGGATGAATGCAAAAGGGATATAAATATGCTAAAGTTTCATCATGAACATGCTACATGTTCTTTCCGTTGAATTTCCATGCGACTACATAAATGAGCATTGGTTCACAAGGCTAAAATAAAACGAAGGGATATCCTGATATCGCTTGGTTACAGAAAAGGAGTTGTGATCACATGCAACAAGAAACGCTGAAAAAAGGGTGGCACTTCGACAACAGTTATGGACGTTTGCCACAGACCTTTTTTACAAATCAGGGTGCGGTACCTGTTCAATCACCGAAGTTGATCATCTTCAATACATCGCTTGCAGCCAGCCTGGGGCTGAATGCTGAGGCTCTTAACAGTGATGAAGGAGCAGAGGTGTTTGCAGGTAACCTGATTCCGGAAGGTGCCGAGCCTCTCGCTCAGGCCTATGCGGGTCATCAATTCGGTAATTTTAACATGCTTGGTGATGGACGGGCTTTGCTGCTGGGAGAACAGATCACGCCACAAGGCGAGCGAGTGGATATCCAGCTGAAAGGTTCGGGAAGAACCCCATATTCTCGCGGAGGCGATGGACGTGCTGCTGTTGGGCCAATGCTGCGTGAATATATTATTAGTGAAGCGATGTATGCACTGGGTATTCCAACAACGCGAAGTCTGGCGGTTGTATCTACTGGAGAAAACATTACACGCGAAACAGAGCGACCTGGTGCAATCCTGACTCGGGTGGCTTCAAGTCATTTACGTGTAGCAACCTTCCAATACGCAGCCAGATGGGGATCGATTGATGAGCTCAGAGCATTGGCTGACTATACACTGAAACGGCATTTTCCCGATATTGCCGAAGCCGATAATCGCTATCTCCAGTTACTTCAGGAAGTCATTCGTCGACAGGCTTCACTTATCGCCAAGTGGCAACAGGTTGGTTTCATTCATGGCGTAATGAATACAGATAATATGGCCATCAGTGGTGAAACCATCGATTATGGGCCGTGTGCGTTTATGGATGCCTACAATCCAGCGACGGTATTTAGCTCCATTGACACGCAAGGTCGGTATGCATATGGAAATCAACCGTATATTGGCGGCTGGAATCTGGCTCGGTTTGCCGAGACGCTTCTGCCACTGCTGCATGAGGATGAAGAACAGGCTGTACAAATCGCTCAGGATGCGATTGCACAATTCTCTGAATTGTATCACCACCACTGGCTCTCGGGAATGCGGAGCAAGCTGGGCTTGTTTAATGAAGAGGCTGAGGATGAAGCGCTAATCAGGGATCTTCTTGAATTGATGGAGAAGCATAGTGCAGATTACACAAATACGTTTCTCGCACTGACCTTTGATACGCTCAACGGAGCTCCTTTATTCGATACTTCAGAGTTTGCGGAGTGGAATGAGCGTCGCCAGGCAAGATTAGGCAGACAGCAGGAAGGGAAAGAAGAATCGCAGCAATTGATGAGAACTAGCAACCCAGCGGTGATTCCTCGTAATCATCGGGTGGAAGAAGCACTGGACCGAGCGGAGAATCACGGAGATCTTAGTGTGATGGAGAAACTTCTTGCTGTTCTTTCCAACCCGTTTGCACATTCTACCGAACAAGCTGAGTACGCGGAACTGCCTACGCAGTGCGATACCTCCTACCGGACTTTCTGTGGAACCTGATTGAAAACTTGTTATGAAGAGGCTGCCATTGGCAGCTTTTTCATTATCATGTCAAAAGGAGATTTTATGTCCAACATACTAAGCAAAACAGAGATTGCAAAAACTCTTTTTCAGTTGCTTGAGCGGACATCCTTCCGCAGGCAGCAGATTGAGGACTATGTTAACCGCTTGTTTGAGAGCTTTAAAGGGGAAGGAGTTCCCTATGTAGAGATTGAAAATGATGCATATATAGTTCGTATATACGAGCGTGGCATGGTTATGTTGGAAAAAAGAATGGAACAGACGGAAGAAGTAATCTACTGGCTGCTGGAGGATATCATTTTTACGGCAGCGCATGTGGAATTGCTGAAACGATATGGTGTGGATAATAAACAGACACACTTGAATTACACAAACGCAGTGACGCAAGAATTGACCCAAAGTGTTGAGAAGGCTTTCCAACAGCTTGGAGATCCTTACTTGTATTGGCATCAGACGGGTAAACGGCAAGATCTGGAGAGACTGGAACCAAGAAAAGAGAGGTGATTGACATGAGTGAACAGGATATTAATGATGTGTGGTATGAATATGCGTTAACCTTTGTGGGGAAAAAGAATGAATCCGCTCAGGGCTGGGCTGCGTTAACAACGAATGAACAGGAAATTGCTGCTTTATGGCTGCTAGAGATGGACGTCTTTAACGGTGGTTTTGTTCAATTTTTCTGCAACTGGGGCGAAGAGGTATACCTATACGCGTTGCAGGCATTACATATCATTGGTGCGACTCAAGTAATGGACATCATAAAGTCAGCATATGGCTGCATTAAGCATTTGGGAGAGGATGAAAGACTTGCTGAACTGTGGGATATTCCTACGTTTCTAACAGTAGAGGAGGAGCAACATCTTGATGTGCTGGATCAGCAATTTTGGAACAATGAAGATCAGATTGCAGAAAAGGCTTATGCATATTACCACGAGAAGTTGAACAAGATGTCTTTATAAACTTTGGCGTAGGCATTCATCTGTTGCTCTATATAAAGATTAAATACTTGGCCTTGCAATGATATTAACGTTCGGCTATACTGGCTATAAATTGAATACATGAATTACGTTGATAGAGCGCAGTAGCGGCTTTGTCCCTGTTACAGAAAGTCAGGGGTTGATGGAACCTGATACATACAAGGGCTGCGAATTACACTCTGGAGTACTTGGGTAATGCCAAGCGGAATGGCAAACGATATTTTGCTGAAAGCGGTATGGACAGCGTGTGAGTTGTTGTCTGTGCAAGTTGGGTGGTACCACGGTTATGATAATCGTCCCTATGTCTATTGAAGACAAGGCGGCGATTTTTTTGTGTCCAAAAAAGCCTCGCCCGGCTTAGCTCCTTGTGAATTAACGTAGATCATGGCCTAATACCAATGCATAGAGAAGGGGTTGTTTGTTTTGAATATTATTGATGAACTGGAATGGCGCGACGCCATTAATCAACAGACAGATGCGGAGGGTCTGCGTGAGCTGACAGAGACCACGTCGGTTTCATTGTATTGCGGAGTTGACCCTACAGGAGACAGCATGCACATCGGACATTTGATTCCGTTCATGATGCTGAAACGTTTCCAACTCGCTGGGCACCGTCCAGTCATTCTGATTGGTGGGGCAACAGGAACGATTGGTGATCCAAGTGGTCGTCAATCGGAACGTTCCCTGCAAACGTTGGAAGAGGTACAAGCCAATGTAGATGCTCTGACTGCACAAATGAAAAAGCTTTTCGTAACGGATGGCGACAATCAGGTACGTATGGTCAATAACTACGACTGGACACACAAAATCAATGTGATTGAATTTTTGCGTGACTACGGTAAGAACTTTAACCTCAACACGATGCTAGCCAAAGATGTGGTTGCGAGCAGACTGGAAGATGGAATTTCGTTTACCGAGTTCTCCTACCAGATTCTCCAATCGCTCGATTACCTGCACCTGTTCCAACATGAGGATGTACAGCTGCAAATCGGCGGTTCCGATCAATGGGGCAACATTACAAGCGGTCTGGACCTGATCCGTAAAAAAGAAGGGCCAGAAGCTAAAGCTTACGGTCTGACGATCCCGCTGATGCTCAAATCCGACGGAACGAAATTCGGTAAATCCGCAGGCGGGTCCATCTGGCTTGATGCGAATAAGACGACTCCATTCGAATTCTACCAGTTCTGGGCGAACACGGATGACCGTGATGTAATCAAATACCTGAAATACTTCACATTCCTAAGCAAAGAAGAAATTGAAGCTTTGGCTGAAAAGGTAGAAACGGAGCCCCACAAGCGTGAAGCACAAAAGGCACTCGCTGAAGAAATGACGAAATTTGTTCACGGCGACGACATGCTGGAGCAGGCGAAACGCATTACCGCAGCACTCTTCAGCGGAGACATTCGTTCCCTTACAGCTGACGAAATCGAGCAGGGCTTTAAAGAAATGCCGACCTTCGAAACCGATGGTGAAGCAAAAAATATTGTAGACTGGCTCGTGGATCTTGGCCTGGAGCCATCCAAACGTCAGGCGCGTGAGGATGTCACCAAAGGGGCCATTTCCATGAATGGTGAGAAAGTTACGGAACTGGAATTCACGGTCTCTGCAGAGCACGCAATCGGTGGTAAATTCATCATTATCCGTAAAGGCAAGAAAAACTACAGTCTGGTGAAATTGAAGTAGCCATAAGATTACATTATGAATCTTGGGAAGGTAGATGCAAAGGTTTCATCTTCCCAAGGAACACAAAAAAGGACCGTCTCCAATCATGTCAATGACATCATGGAGACGGTCCTTTTTATATTCCATCCGCAAATGGCTTATTAGTTATTCATTTATTGATTCACAATCGCTGTGATCTCTTCATCCAGATCCAGTCTTACATTCTCACGGTAAGCCCGAATGTCGTATTCACTGTGCAGATAGCGCAGGATCGCTTCAATCATGTTGGATTCGACCAGATACTGACTGCGGCCTTGAATCCAGACTTCTGCGGAATATCCCGTATCTTCTTCCCAGCTCAGTTCCACATTGACATCGGTTGGGCGAACACCCTTGCGTTCAGCCATGTGAATACAGATCGCGTTGACAATTTCATCCATGCTCAGAACCATAGAGATTAGTACCGTCCGTTTCTGTTACGGTCATCATCATCACGATCATTTTTGCGGTCATAACGACCATCTGCTGCTGGTTTACGACGATTCGTAATGGCTCTGAACAGGGCCATCGCGAGCATCACGATCAGCATAATTGCAGCTACGTTTACGAGCAATCCAAGAATGTTACCCAGAGCGCCCATGCCACCGAACAATCCGCCGAACATCATGCCAGCAAGACCACCCAGCATCATACCTTTCATAAATCCACCGCCACCACCGAAGAATCCGCCACGGTTCGTTGTAGCTGCTCCATTGGAGTTATTATTCGTATTAGATTTGCTCACATTGCTGTTGGAATCGGATTTCTTAGGTGTGTTGGTATAGCTTTTTGTTCCCGATTTGAAACCGCCACCACGTCTAGCATCAGCAGAATCCGGATTCGCAACTCCAACTGTTGCAAACAGTAATGTAAAGGCCATGAAAACCATCATGAGATGTTTAATTCCGAATTTTTTCTTCATTGTAAAGATCGTAACCCCCCGATTAATTTGTTTGATTCGCCCAAAAATGGGCCTTACTCAAGTAATACGGTCAACTTACAGGAACGTTTCAAATTTTGTTTATTTTTCTGAAATACTTGGACAAGGGTCCTGAATTGCCGCCTGACCATCGAGTAATTGGGTTACCCAGTTACACCATTCGATGCCCGTTTGTGCGTTCATTAACCCTTTTTGTACCAGAATGTAACTTCCGAATTCCCGACTGCCTACTCGCAGATTATCCTGAGGGATACGGGACTTCAAATCCTCGAAATAACGGATGCGTTCCATGAACCAGTTTTTGCGCTCATTCAGAATGCGTCTCATGCTTCCGTCTTCTGCAATGCCGACACATAAAATGCGCAGATTGAACTCGTCACGCGTAACCGGAGCGGTAACGGGAGTGATCATCCATCCCAGCAGTTTTTCAATACCTTTCTCCGTGACTGCATACATTTTCTTGTCTGGTTTGTCAGACTGTTGCACCCAGCGGGAGGCTAAAAGCTCATCGTTTTCCATTTTGGAGAGGAGCGGATAGATCTGACTGTGCTTAGCCTGCCAATGCGGCTGGATCTTCAGCATTAGATCATAACCTGATGACTCCTCGCGGGTAAGAAGCCCGAGCAATCCGTAGGAAAGTATGTTCATGCACATGTCTCCTTAATATTAGGGCTGGGCCAGCAAAAACAATAAAAATTGCTTTCTTTGACCGCTTTCATAAAAGTGTACACTGAAACTGTATGGTTTGACAACCTGACAGAACAACTGCCTCAATTTAGACAAAAAAAGAGTGCGGACCTCGAGGTCCGCACCCAAAACCATTTAGAGAGATGTCTATTGCCCATACCCATCTGCGACAAGATCAAGTTCACCTGTGTAGGAGTCGATGACCATGCCGTGAACGGGTACAGTAGGTGGAAGCAATGGATGTTTCTTGATCACTTCCACAGTATGTTTTACCCCTTCTTCAACGCTGTCAAACCCGCGTAGCCACTTTTGTAAACGTATGCCGGAGTTCTCCAGTGTGCTCATGACTTCCTCAGATACACCCCGTTCAACCATATGTCCAATCATGGTCTCTGCGTGTAGGGAAGCCATACCGCATTCCGTGTGTCCAACAACCAGTACTTCGTCGGCACCAAGCTCATAGATGGCGACGAGAACACTACGCATAACAGACCCAAAAGGTTGAGAAATGATTGCGCCAGCGTTTTTGATGATTTTCACATCGCCATTCTTCAGGTTCATGGCCTTGGGCAGCATTTCCACCAGACGAGTGTCCATACAAGTGATGATGACCATCTTTTTGGTTGGAAACTTGCCTGCCGTATACTTTTCGTATTCTTTAGTCTCGACAAATGATTTGTTGTAAGCCAGAATCTCTTGAATGTTGTTCATGTCTATTGCCTCCTGTTATCCAATACGATGAGCACGGCCACTTGCATCAAATGCAGCTTGTCCTACGCCCTTTGGTATTTTTATTATACCACGGTCAGCAAATTGCATTATTCCTCGGTTTGGAGGAATAATGCAATTTGCATCTGTTAAAAGTTGATTATACGCATTGCAAAAAGTATCATCAATAGGGAAACCAACATTTTTTTGAAGAGGTGAACGTTAACAATGGAACAACACACACAGGAACAGCTGGAATCCTTCCGTAATCTGGCTCGCAAAATCAAGAGTTATCATGAAGCCATTGGTTTGCTTCACTGGGATCTGCGCACAGGTGCGCCCAAAAAAGGTGTCCCGACACGTTCGGAAACACTGGGAATGCTGTCAACCGAAGCATTCAAACTGCAAACCTCAGCTGAGATGAAATCCTACCTGGATACATTAACAAATCCAGCCGTGATGGAACAGCTGGAAGATATCGACCGTCGTCAGGTGGAAGATTGCCAGAAAGAATATAATCGCAGTCAGTCCGTACCACCAGAAAAAGTACAAGCGTATACCGTACTTACCGCAAAATCAGAAACGGCTTGGGAAGATGCCAAGCATAACAGTGATTTTGCAGGTTTTTCGCCCTACCTCACCGATATTGTGAAGCTCAAACAAGAGTTCATTGACTATTGGGGTGTGAAAGATACTCGTTATGATACCCTTCTGGACATGTATGAACCGGAACTGACTGTAGAAAAGGTGGATGCGGTATTTGCCCGTCTCAAAGCCCGTTTGGTTCCGCTGCAAGAGAAGATCAATGCTTCGGCGAACAAGCCGAACACGGAGTTCTTGAACCAGCTGTTTGACAAGGATCAACAGGAGAAATTCAGTCTGTTTATTCTGGGACAAATGGGTTATGACTTTGAAGCCGGAAGACTCGATGAGAGTGTTCATCCGTTCGCAACGGGCCTGAATCCAGGTGATGTGCGGATCACGACGAATTATTTGCAGGATGACGTGACGAGTGCGGTCTTCAGTTCACTACACGAAGGCGGACACGCTCTGTATGAGCAAAATATTGACGACAGCCTGGCCGGTACCCTTCTTGCCGAAGGAACGTCCATGGGTATCCACGAATCCCAGTCGCGTCTTTGGGAAAATATGATTGGTCGCAGTCTTCCATTCTGGACGCGTTATTATAAAGATTTGCAACAGCACTTCTCTCAATTAAACGAGGTTGAGCTGGAAGACTTTTACCGGGCAATTAACCGGGTTGAAAGCTCTCTGATCCGGATTGAAGCCGATGAGCTGACGTACAATCTGCACATCATCATTCGTTATGAAATTGAGAAAATGCTGTTTAACGAAGGTCTAGAAGTCAAGGACCTGCCGGACACCTGGAATGCAAAATACAAGGAATATCTTGGCATTGTGCCGCCGAATGATGGTATGGGTGTGCTTCAGGATGTTCACTGGTCGGGTGGTGACTTTGGTTACTTTGCTTCTTACTCGCTCGGCAATATGTATGCTGCACAGATTCTACATACATTGCGCAAAGAAATGCCTGAGTTCGATGCCTATATTGCCGAAGGTAACCTGATTCCCATCAAGGAATGGTTGACTGACAAAATTTATCGTTATGGCAAAAGCCGTACACCTTCCGAACTGATTGTGGCCGTAACGGGTGAAGAGTTGAACCCAGACTATTTGGCTGATTATCTGGAAGCGAAATATGCCGAGATTTACAAGCTGTAGACAGCAATAACATCATCATCAAATTCTTGAAGAGCGGGGCATCATTGCCCGGCTCTTCTTTTGCATGCAAGTTCTTAACCTTTTGCTGGGCATCAGCATATCCATAGTAGAGAGAACAGCTGAAACCAGTGAAGGAGGGAAATATCATGAAATACACGCCCTGGTTCATCCGGGCCATCGTCATTTTGCTCATTATCATCGTGGCTCTCACCAGCTGCAATAAAGATAAGGATGAAACCAAAATTACGATTGGTGAGGTCACACGTTCTGTGTTTTACGCACCGGAGTATGTGGCCGTGGCCCAAGGTTTTTTTGAAGAACAGGGGCTTGAAGTGGACATTCAGACGACGGCTGGTGGAGACAAAACGATGGCCGCATTGCTTGCAGGCTCAGTAGATATCGCATTGGTCGGAGCAGAGACGTCTATTTATGTCTATCAACAAGGCGCAGAAGATCCGGTCATTAACTTTGCCCAGCTTACACAGACGGACGGAACGTTTCTGTTTGCCCGCAATCCCGAAGGTGACTTTAATTGGGATCAATTGAAACAGAGTACATTTCTCGGACAAAGAAAAGGCGGCATGCCTCAAATGGCAGGCGAATTCACGCTGAAAAAACATGGCATTGATCCGCAGAATGATCTGGAACTGATTCAAAATGTGGATTTTGCCAACATCGCTTCTGCATTTGCTTCAGGTACGGGGGATTATGTGCAGCTTTTTGAACCTCAGGCGTCCATCTTTGAGAAAGAGGGTCGCGGCAAAGTTGTAGCCTCGTTTGGGAAGGAAAGTGGTCATCTGCCTTATACGGTTTTCATGACCAAACAAAGCTATATTAATGACAACAAGGACATCGTTCAGAAGTTCACTAACGGTTTGCACAAAGCACAAGCTTGGGTGGATTCCCACACCGCTGAAGAGATTGCTGAAGTCATCAAGCCTTATTTCAAAGATATTGATCCAGCCATTCTGGTAAGCAGTGTGAACCGTTACAAGGAACAGGGCACATATGCAACCGATCCAATCATTGATGAGGACGAATGGAATAACTTGCTGGACGTCATGAGTGCTGCGGGAGAACTGAAACAGCGTGTGGATTCTCAAACGATTGTGGATAATTCCTATGCAGAACAAGCAGCATCAGCGAAGTAACCAGGTATTCAGGAAAGGACGTGAGCATGTATGCCTGAATCCGAAACGGTGATCAGACTGGAAGGGATTTCGCAAGTCTATGTCAGCGAGCGTGAAGCATCTCTGGTTATCGAAAATTTGAATCTTCAGGTCGAGCAAGGAGAGTTCGTTAGTCTTGTTGGCCCAAGCGGATGTGGTAAAACGACATTGCTGTCGATCATCGCCGGGCTGCTCACACCAACCGCAGGCGAGGTCAAGGTAAAAGGTAAACGTATCGAAGGTCCGTCCGCCCAGATTGGCTATATGTTGCAACAGGATTATCTGTTTCCATGGCGTACCATTTTGGATAATGTCCTGATCGGACTTGAATTGACAGGTGGGCTCAATGACGAGAGTCGCGAGCGCACACGTGAGCTGCTGGCAGGTATGGGTTTAGCTGGAACCGAAAGCCAGTATCCTTCCGAGTTATCCGGGGGCATGAGGCAACGGGTGGCTTTGTTACGTACACTAGCTACGGATCCGGGAATACTGTTGCTGGATGAACCCTTTTCCGCACTCGATTATCAAACCAAGCTGCAACTGGAGGATCTGGTCTCAGACACACTGAAGAAATCCGGCAAAACTTCGGTGCTTGTCACCCATGATCTGTCCGAAGCTATTGCCGTCAGTGACCGCGTCATTGTGCTTGATCGTAATCCGGGGCGCATTCGGAAGGAGTTTATCATTCCCGAAGATCTGCGGAACGCACAGCCTTTTCACGCGAGGGAGCAGCCAGGGTTCAATGAGCTGTTTCAGGCGTTATGGAGTGAATTGGATCAGTCCGGAGGAGGTGAGAAGAACGGGTGAATCAGACGAACCAGAAGCAGGAAATGCGTGATGATTGGATGAGACAGCTGCACCAAAGTCATATTCAGCAGGTTGCCAGATGGCGACATAAAGTGCTGGCGGTGCAGCTGTCCATGTTGGTGTTTATGTTTTTGCTGTGGGAACTGGCGGGAAGGCTGCGCTGGATTGATGTGCTTTTGTTCAGTTATCCCAGCAAAATTTTCAATCAGATCTGGAAGGACATCGTCAGTGGAGAACTATGGGCGCATGTTGGGGTAACCGTAGGGGAAACGGCAGTCGGCTTTTTGCTGGGGACACTCGTCGGAACACTGCTTGCGGTTCTGATCTGGTGGTCTCCTTTTTTGTCCAAAGTGCTTGATCCTTATATGGTTGTGTTCAACAGCATGCCCAAAGTAGCGCTGGGTCCAATCTTTATCGTCATGTTTGGTGCAGGATTTACGGCCATTGTCATGACGACTTTGTCAATCACGGTCATTATTACTACACTTGTCGTGTATAACAGTTTTAATGAAGTAGATCAGAACTATATTAAGGTTATCCGTACGTTTGGTGGTGATCGCTCCGAGATTTTCAGCAAAGTCGTATTACCCGCTTCCTTTCCTGCCATTGTTTCTACCTTAAAAGTAAATGTGGGCATGGCCTGGGTCGGTGTAATCGTGGGTGAATTTCTGGTCGCCAAGCAGGGATTGGGCTATCTGATCATCTACGGATTTCAAGTGTTTAACTTTACCCTTGTTTTATCGAGCCTGTTGATTATTGCGGCTGTAGCTACAGCGATGTACCAGCTCGTTGTATATGTAGAACGCAAGCTGCTGGCAGGACGCAGGTAATTCTACAAAACATGCGTGTGCAAAATAGAATGCTTCATGATATGTATACAATTTCACAAGAGGTGTCACGTTGCCCGAACCCGAAAAATCAAGTACCATACTAATACGAATATTCCGCGCAGTCCGGAATGAATGCGACGATTGGAGAAGAGGGCCTAGAGGCTTCTGTCGCATCAATCAAATTGCCAGCGTCCCTCATCCGGGGCGCGTTATTGAGACCGACATGCATATGCATGTCGGTTGATGCCGTTTATGACTGTAGCAGCTAATTCCGAAATGCGGTTCTTCCTGAATGATTCTTTTGATTAGATAAGAAATGGTTTTTGGCAGGATGTGTAATACTAGGGATATGATATATGACGATACACGCTGTCAGGCATTGGACAAGCGCTCACTTGGATAGGTATGGCTCGCTGGCTTTGACATTTTTGCAGCTTAGAGGAGAGGGAGTTAATGGGTTTTAGGGTAATTAAAACCGCAATAGCCGCGCTGATGGCCGTGCTGATTGCGGACTGGTGCGGCTTGCCCGGACCAACATCGGCGGGCTTGTTAGCCATACTCGGCGTTGATGTGACACGGAAAAGAAGTATTCGCACCATATCTGCGAGATTTTTCGCTTCCGTAGTGGGGCTTTTATTTGCAAGTGTACTTTTTCACTTTCTTGGCTTCCATTATTGGGTGCTGGCGTTCTACATACTAATTGCATTTCCGGTTATCGTTCGGGCCGGATTCAAGGAAGGCATTGTGACTGGTTCTGTCGTGGTGTTCCGGGTATTTGGCGGCGGTGAAATGGACGTACATGTGGTTTTGGTCCAAATTGGGCTGTTGCTGATTGGTCTCGGTTCCGCGATGGTTGTCAATCTGGCGTATATGCCGGCTGCGGACCCGCAGATGCTGCGTATTCGCAAAAGAATTGATGAGTTATTCTCGGTCATCTTCAAGGAGTTTGCAGCTACGCTACGTAATCCGAATGAAGTGTGGGCAGGGAAAGAACTGATCGAAGCTGACAAAGCTGTACTGGGCGGCATTGAAGCGGCCAAACGTTCATTGGAGAATCAGGTCATCCACCCGAACGAGGGATGGAGTGTTTACTTTTATATGCGTAAAACGCAATTGGATTCCATCCAGCATATGATGCATCTGGTATCCCAGATCTATCAGAAGATGCCGCATGCGGAAATGGTATCGGAGCTGTTCGACCAGCTCAGTCAGGATGTGCTCACTGAATCTTACACCGGACGTACAGAAAAACTTCTCGCAGATGTGCAAGAAGAATTCAAGCGAATGGAGTTGCCGGATACAAGGGAAGAATTCGAGATTCGTTCAGCTATTCTCCAGCTGTGCCGGGAACTCGCGCTGTATCTGAAAATAGCCAAGAAGGACAAAGCTCCGTCTCCGGTATCGGACCGGTCCCAATCTACAAATGAATAATAGAAAATAGTTGTCACCCTAGACGGATGCCCTGCATACACTTGTAAAGAATGATTGTATGGAGGAGGTTTAAAGATGTCATTGAGTCATAAACATCAATGTAGAGAGATCATCACGAAGGCGATCTGCGGGAAAGGTCGTAAGTTCTCTACCGTAACACATACCGTGACTCCGCCACATGGTCCGACCAGTATTTTGGGGGCTTGGATTATCAACCACCAATATGAAGCCGTATCAGCGGGGGACGGAATTGAAGTTATTGGTACTTACGATATCAACATTTGGTATTCCTATGACAAAAATTCACAGACGGATGTAGCCAAAGAAACGGTGTCGTATGTAGAACATGTGCCTTTGTCCTATCTGGACCCGAAACACCGGGCCGCCACTGTAGAGGTATCTGCGGATGCAACGCAGGAACCGAGCTGTGTGGAAGCCACGGTGTCGGCAGGTGGAGGCAGCGTAATTATCCGGGTAGAACGGGAATTCGCTGTTGAACTGGTCGCCGAGACCAAAGTTTGTGTGAAAGTGTGCACGGATGGCTGTGGAGATTACGAAGACAAGGATTATGACTTCGGCAGTGGTGATGGAGATTATGACGATCTCGATCCCGACCTGCTTGACGATGAGCTGTAAGCTCAGCGATCTGGATTCATAAACTTAAGGTATCATATGCGCCGCAAGCGGCAGTGAAGAGGGCGTAAGCCCTCTTTTTTCATTTTGGGCGAGAATTGGGAGGAGGGACAGGATGAATGTGATAGATGAGGCCGAGGAGGCGGTGCGCCGATATGAACGCATGCTCCCTCGTGAACGAGCAGATCGCCTGAAACGATCCGGGATTGAAGTGCTGGCTTCGCACGGCAGGCGTGACCGGGAGTTGGGTCTGCGTGTACGTTACGATGTAGAGATATGCTGTCTTCAAGCGATTCGCATCAAACGTAGGGACACCAGTGGAATGGGTGGAGCGCAAGAAAGTGTGCTGGATCGTGAAGCAGCATCAACGTTATTCAAACGTATTGAACGGCTTGCCACCAAAACATTGTATACGGTTGGACTGGATCACGGCGCTGTAAGACTGGAAGCGTCAGGAAAGAGCGGTTGTTCTGTCATCTCGATTGACCCAAGGCCATGGAAGGGCATGACAGATCTCTCTGCCATGTACCGTGCAGGCTGGAAACAGCTTCAGTCCGAACTGGATGAAGAGCGGCATCGTAATGCAGCCCCCATACTTGGAATGGACCCTGAATTCCTACTTGTGCAAATGCCAGAATCCAAAATCGTGCCCGCCTCCAGATTTCTCGAACGAACAGGCGTAGCCGGCTGTGATTCCGTGACGATCGGTGGACGACGAATATATCCGGTAGCCGAACTGCGACCCGCTCCCAGCTCTGAGCCGCGCGAACTGCTGGCTCATCTGATGAGAGCCTTTGCGGCCGCATCTCGTAGTATTAGTGATCACTCGCTGATCTGGCAGGCAGGGGGAATGCCCCAGCGCGGATTGCCGCTCGGCGGACATATCCATTTCAGTGGCGTTACACTAAACGGGGAACTGCTGCGCGCATTTGACAATTATCTAGCATTGCCGCTTGCCGTTCTTCAGGACCCACGAGGTTCAGGCCGGCGTCCACGTTATGGGGCATTGGGTGATTTTCGGCTGAAATCTTACGGTGGATTTGAATACCGCACGTTACCCAGTTTTCTGGTATCTCCTCTGGTTGCCAAAGGTGTTGTTGCTCTAGCTGGTCTTATCGCGAGAGGTTATCATCAGCTGCGTCAACGTCCTTTGGCGAAGGCTGCTATTCATACTGCTTTTTATGAAGGAAACCGTGAGGTAATGCAGGCGCATATTCCGGCACTGCTGGATGACCTGACGCAAATGGACGGTTATGAGCGTTATGAACGTTACGCCGCTCCATTAATTAGCCAGCTAAGACAGGGTAGAACATGGGACGAGAGTCGGGATATACGTAAACTCTGGAATATTCGAGCAGGTTCATGAAGAGTGGGCACTTTTTTGGTATAATGAGAAATAAGTCGATTTTGATCATCGTTACGGAAGAAATGGAACAGCAACCTGTGAGGGAAGCGGCGGAAGCCGAAACATGAGGCGGTGGCAGAATAAGGTGCCTGACCGCCTTATTGTTCCTTCCGAGACAGCTTCTCTTCCTGACAACATTGGAACGGATGGAGGATACTCATGGCTCAGTATACGCCAATGATTCAACAATATTTGCAAGTGAAGGCCGAAGCGCAGGACGCTTTTCTTTTTTTTAGATTAGGTGATTTCTATGAATTGTTCTTTGAAGATGCGGTTAATGCTTCCCGTGAGCTAGAGATTACATTAACAGCACGCGCAGGAGGGGGAGAAGATAAAATCCCGATGTGCGGTGTGCCTTATCATTCGGCTGACAATTACATACAGCGCTTGATTGAAAAAGGATACAAAGTAGCCATCTGCGAACAGATGGAAGATCCAACGGTAACCAAAGGCATGGTGCGGCGTGAAATTGTACGAGTTATAACACCCGGAACGGTAATGGAAGGCAAGACCTTGGGGGACAAGTCCAATAACTATATGGTTTGCCTGACAGGGAATCAGAACACACTTGCACTGGCTGCCTGTGACTTGTCCACAGGGGAGCTCTACGTGACCTCTGTTCCATACTCACAAGAGTGGCTCAAGGATGAGATCGGAATCTACGAACCTTCTGAACTAGTGGGGGATGCTGCGTTGCTTGATACGGTGGCTACCCAGGCATCTCCAATTGGTCGACCTGTGGTGTATACACCATGGACGAAGAGTAAGGAAGATTTGGTGCGTCAGCAATTCGGAGAAGCGGTATGGGCACGTTTGGAGCCTGAACGTCAAGCCTGCATAGCGCGTCTTTTCTCCTATTTAAGTGAGACACAGAAACGTTCACTTGGACAATTGACACAGGTTTCAACGTATGAGCCGGATCACTTTATGATTCTGGACCCCTTTACTCGGCGTAACCTGGAACTGGTGGAAACGGTACGTGAGCGTTCGAAAAAAGGATCGCTGCTCTGGCTGCTGGACCGCACAGAAACGTCTATGGGTGCCCGCATGCTGCGTCGCTGGGTTGATAAACCCTTGCTGCAAAAAGGAAAAATCAATGAACGTCTGGAAGCGGTAGATACGCTGTATAACCAGTTTATATTGAGGGAAGATCTGCGTGCAGAACTCAAAGACATCTACGATTTGGAACGCCTGGTGGGTCGAATTGCCTTTGGTAATGCTAACGGTCGGGATCTGAATGCACTGAAGCTGTCACTAGACAAAATTCCGGGGCTACGTCAGTATTGTGCAGGCTCGCCTTCCACGACGCTACAGCACATTGCTGGCATTATGGATGATTGCAGTGATCTGCGAGATGCAATTGGTCAGGCTATCGTTGATGAGCCGCCTGTGTCCGTGCGTGATGGTGGCTTAATTCGTGAAGGATACCACGAGCGGTTGGATGAGCTTCGGGAAGCCTCGGTGAATGGCAAGCAGTGGATTGCTGAACTGGAGGCCAGAGAACGTGAAGCGACTGGCATTCGCTCGCTGAAAATTGGCTACAACAAAGTATTTGGGTACTATATTGAAATTACCAAGTCGAACCTGGCTTCTCTGCCAGAAGGCCGTTACGAGCGGAAACAAACCCTTGCCAATGCTGAGCGTTATATTACACCGGAGCTGAAAGAAAAAGAGACGCTGATTCTGGAAGCTCAGGACAAGATGGTCGATATTGAGTACGGCTTGTTCGCGGAACTGCGCGAACGGCTTAACCAGGAGATCGCCAGGTTGCAAAAACTGGCTGAGCTGGTCGCGGAGATTGACGTGTATCAATCCTTTGCTGTCATCAGTGCAGAGCGCAATTTTGTGCGGCCTACATTGACCGATGGTTACGATCTGGTCGTGGAACAGGGGCGCCATCCGGTAGTTGAAGCAGTAATGCGAGATGGGGCTTTCATTGCCAACAATACTGCTATGCAGAAGGAAGAGGCGCGAATTCTGCTGATTACCGGTCCGAATATGGCGGGGAAAAGTACGTATATGCGGCAGGTGGCGCTGATTTCGATTCTGGCTCAGATAGGCTGTTTCGTGCCGGCAGGACAAGCTGAAGTACCGATTATGGATCGTATTTTCACACGGATTGGTGCGGCAGACGATCTCATAGGTGGACAAAGTACGTTTATGGTGGAGATGGCCGACATTCAGGTCATGACGGATAAAGCAACACCACGCAGTCTGATTATTATCGATGAACTGGGTCGGGGAACGTCTACCAGTGAGGGAATGGCGATTGCGCAGTCCGTTATTGAATATGTGCACGATATCATTGGGTGCAAAGCGCTGGTATCAACTCATTTCCATGAGCTTGCTCATCTGGAAGAGAGTTTGGACAAGTTGGCGAATTACTCCATGGCCGTTCAGGAGAGCAGGGACAAGGTCAATTTCCTGCGTAAATTGATTGCCGGGGCTGCCAGCAGCAGCTACGGGATCTATTGTGCACGGCTTGCCGGACTGCCGGACAGTATCATTGAGCGGGCGAATGGCTTGCTGCACGGTTTCGAGCATGCGGCGGCTCAAGTTGCGGTTGGCAGCGAATTTGCCGGGAATGACAAGCAGCAATCGGGTGATCATGCTCGAGTCGGTGCAGAGTTCCAGTCCACAGATCATTCATCGTTGATTCGGGAGCAGGAATCTACAGAACCTGTCGAACTCACTGCTGCGACTGAAGCTCCAGTACAGAAACAACAGGACAAAAAACAAAATGGCAAGCAGCAGGCAGTCTCCAAACATGCTGATGTGGTTCAATTGTCCATTTTTGGAGATGAAGAGCCAAGTGTAACTCCGAAAACGGAGGTAGTTGCCCTTGACAAGCCTGCTCGGGAGTTTATACGTAATATGAAGGATATTGATGTAATGAACATGACACCGCTTCAGGCGATGCAAATACTGAATGATCTCAAATTGAAGGCACAGCAATTATCCTGAGTATAGGGGAGGGGAAAACCTGTGGCGAAAATTCATGTGCTTGATGAACATATTGCCAACCAGATTGCAGCAGGTGAGGTGGTCGAACGGCCTGCTTCAGTCGTTAAGGAGCTGCTCGAAAACTCGGTGGATGCAGGCGCCTCCAAGATTGATGTTACGGTGGAAGAGGGCGGATTGCTTCGTATTCGGGTCAAAGACAATGGTTCCGGTATCGAGCCGGAAGATATGGAAAAGGCCTTCTATCGTCATGCAACTAGTAAAATAGTTCATGGCCGCGATTTGTTCCAGATCACAAGTCTTGGATTCCGGGGAGAGGCCTTGGCGAGTATTGCCGCTGTCTCCAAAGTGGAGGTGTTATCGGCCAGCGGGAATGATGGGCGAGGAAGACGAATCGTGATTGAGGGAGGCAAACTTCTCTCACATGAGGATGAAACCTCACCCCAAGGCACGGACTTTGAGGTGAAAGAACTATTTTTCAATACGCCGGCCAGGCTTAAATATATGAAAACGATCCAGACCGAGCTGGGACATATCTCGGATGTTCTCTATCGTATGGCAATGTCTCATCCTAACATCTCGTTCACGCTGCGTCATAATGAAAATACACTGCTTCAGACGCTGGGCAATGGGGATCTGCTGCAAGTGGTTGCAGCAATCTATGGTACAAATGCCGCCAAAGCAATGCTCCCCATTCAGGGAGAGAGTCTGGACTATCGAGTGAGCGGGCTGATCAGTTTGCCGGAATGGACTCGTGCCAATCGTGGTGGCATGTCGACCATTGTGAATGGACGCTTTATTCGGAATTACGGGCTCAACCAGGCTATTCTGAAGGCGTATCATACGTTGCTGCCCATTAATCGGTTCCCACTTGTCGTGGTGCAATTGGAAATGCATCCATCCCTGGTCGATGTGAACGTGCATCCGGCGAAGCTGGAGGTTCGTTTCAGCAAGGAAGCGGAGCTGTATGAGTTTGTGGAAACGACACTGCGTGGAATTTTGCGGAAGGAAGTGCTCATTCCACAGGTAACCAAGCAGCAAATCAGACGTGGAGATAACAGTTCCTTTATCCAGGAACAGTTCCTGTTCCCGAGAGGTCCTCTAAAGGAGGAAACGGAATCCGCAGGGTATGGGCAACAGGGTCCATTGGGGAAATATGCTGGACTCACTAAAATGACTTCAGAGGACGATGATCTGGATGCCCCAGCTGATGTGGCTCCGGCTGATGTGCAATCAGAGCCTGATGGTAACGGTGAGGGTCAGACGCTGCCGTTGCCTGAAGCTCCACCCGAGATACCACCATCCTATGATCCATTTGGGATGTTGAGCGGGGACTCAGGATCTAATGTTTTGAAGAATTATAGTGATGACGAAAATTCCCATAGCGATTCAGCTTCTGCTGTGAGTGGAAGTACCGGTGCTGCTACAGATCGTGCTGCGCAAGATGCCTTACCTTCAACTGAAGATAAGGGGCTATCGACTTCACAGGCTCCGACTTCTGCGTATCGTTCCAATTCGATGAATTCTCCGGTTAGAGAAGGGCGTTCATCTTATAATCCATCTGCGGTGGCTGCAAAAGGAGAGCGGAGCTGGAAAGCTCCAAGTTTACCTGACCCGGCAAGGCTGGCATCTGCCGTTAAATCGGATGTTTCTATGCCTGCGTTTCCTGAACTAAGCCTGATTGGGCAGCACCACGGGACGTACTTGATTGCACAAAATCAAGATGGTCTATATCTGATTGATCAGCATGCAGCCCATGAACGGGTGAATTATGAGTATTATTACGAGCAGTTTGGCAATCCGGCTCAGGCTTCGCAGGAGTTGCTGCTGCCCATTACACTGGAGTTCACACCATCCGAGACGGAAAAGCTCAAAACAAGACTGGCTTGGTTCGAGCAGGCGGGTGTCTATTTGGAACATTTCGGTGGGCAGACCTTCCGGGTGCGTTCCCACCCGTTCTGGTTCCCCAAGGGGGATGAGAAAGACATTATTGAAGAGATGTCTGAATGGGTGCTGAGTGAACGTAGTATTGATGTTGCCAAGATGCGAGAAGCGGCGTCGATCATGTGCTCTTGCAAGGCATCCATCAAAGCCAATCAGAAATTGACGGATCAGGAGGCGGAAGTGTTGATTCAGCGTCTTGGTTCTTGCCGTCAACCGTATACTTGTCCACACGGGAGACCGATTGTGGTGTCATTTTCAACCTATGATCTGGAGAAATTGTTTAAACGGGTCATGTAGCTATTTAGGAGGAAATTATGTATATTACAACCGGTGAAAAGGAAGCAGGCCACCTTGTGGAACGTGCACGAAATCTTGCGGAAACAACGGGAGGAACATATGTACCACGCAAAAGGATGTCTTTACCTGCAATGATTGCACATTATGAGATTGATGAGATTATAGTTGTGCTTCAGGGTAAAGTTCGTTTGTTTCGTCCGGATTCACCGCTGCTTGAGTTTCACCCCAGTATGGGATTTGTTCGGGCCAAACGTGTGTTAAAAGGAGAAGCTGATCCGATGCTGGACGCGGGGGCAATCCTTGAAGGGGATACCGTTATCGATTGTACAGCAGGATTGGGCACCGATGCACTGGTATTCTCGGTTGCTGTAGGCAAAAGTGGTCGGGTCATCGCCTGTGAAAGTTCCCTGCCGCTGTACACGTTATTAGTAGAAGGCATGTCTCAGTACGAGAGTATTAAGCCTGCGGTAAACGAAGCTTTCCGGCGCATTGAGCTGCGGCATGCGAATCATCTCGATTTGCTGCGTTCCTTGCCAGACCGAAGCTGTGACACGGTATATTTCGATCCCATGTTCCGTGAACCAATGCTTGATTCAAGCGCCATTCAGCCTTTGCGAGATTATGCGAATCCAAATGCACTGGATGAACAGAGCATTATTGAAGCGAAAAGAGTTGCTCGCAAGCGGGTAGTTATGAAAGAGAAGCGCGGCAGCGCGGAGTTCACAAGACTCGGTTTTGAAGTACATGACCGGGGCAATGCAAAAACACTGTACGGAGTGATTAATGTTGAAAGCGGAAGTTAAACCGAAGCTGCTTGTGCTGGTTGGACCAACAGCGGTAGGCAAAACAAGAATGAGTATTGAGCTTGCACAGGCGTTCAATTGTGAGATTGTTTCGGGGGATTCCATGCAGGTATATCGCGAAATGGATATCGGGACGGCCAAAATTACTCGCGATGAAATGAAGGGTGTGCCTCATCACCTCATCGACATCCATGAACCGGAATACCCCTATTCCGTGGCGGAATTTCAGGAGAGCTGCACACGTCTGATTGGGGAAATCCATGAGCGCGGCAAGTTGCCTTTTATTGTTGGTGGCACCGGTCTGTATGTAGAATCGGTATGTTACGGCTTTCAATTCTCGGACAGCGGCTCAGATGAAGCGTTCCGGGATGAACAGTTCCGTTATGCAGAGCAACATGGCCCGCAGGCGTTACATGATAAGCTGAGGGTCATTGATCCGGTTAGCGCAGAACGACTGCATCCGAATGACCAGCGCCGAATTGTTCGTGCACTGGAGATCTATCACCTTACAGGTGAGAAGTTGTCCGAGCAGCTGGCTTCCCAGAAGAAAGAGTCTCCATATGACCTGCTTATTGTGGGTTTGACAATGGATCGTCAGAAACTGTATGCCCGAGTGGAAGAGCGAATTGATCTTATGATCGAGCAGGGTTTGGTAGATGAGGTCAAGTCTTTACTGGAGCGCGGCGTAGCGAGAGGACATATCTCCATGCAGGGGCTCGGTTATAAGGAAATTGCGGCTTATCTTCAGGGTGAAGTAAGCTGGGAGGCTGCGGTAGAGTGGCTGAAAAGGGATACACGTCGTTTTGCCAAGCGGCAATTGTCCTGGTTCCGGCATATGAAAGACATTGAATGGGTGGATATGACGGATACCGAAGATTTTGCAGGGAATTATGCCCATGTATGTGAGATGATCAAACGTAAGTTTGACTGAATATAGAAGGTGGAATTTGCCACCGATTAGGACTTTAGAACCTCTATCTTTTAGAAATAAAAGGTAGAGGTTTTTACTTTTTTTTATATGAAATGATGTTATTAAAAGAGGGAATATTCAGAGTCCTATGCAGATTTAAGCAAAGAAATGCATTGTAAAAAAATAACATAAATATTAAAATGAATTCACATGACAGGCCATTTGATTTTGTTTGTAAGGTGAAGGGGGAGATTTTATGAGTGCAGAACCGAGCGGAGTAGCGAGTTTATATCTCTTTTTCTCAGGATTATTTGGAATTGGTTTCGCCATTGGAGGTCTTGTCGCCTTAATTTGGTTAATTATTGTTCTCATCAATACCAATACATACCTCAAACTCTTAATCCATGATAGAAAGAATCGGAAACATATGACGTTAGCCAGAGAAGAAGGGAAAACATATACAGATCCAGAAAAGTAGAAGGGAAACGTGGAAAAAGGTAGAATTTGTCCCTCTTTTGCAATTCTGACAAGCGGTGTATAATGGATAAGTCTTCTAGTTGCAAGCGAAGCTCAGGCATAGGTGCAAAATAGAAGGCAAGGGGTTTTTGTGGATTATATGAATCCGTTCATGATATAATAGCACGAAAGCTACTCAGCGATATTGAATATTACTTATAACACGAATTCAAATGAACCAATGGGGGTACGGCTAATGAACAAGTCCATCAACATCCAAGATACGTTCTTGAACCAACTGCGGAAAGAAAACATTCCAGCTACGGTCTATCTGACCAATGGCTTTCAAATCCGCGGAACGATCAAGGCATTTGACAATTTTACGATCGTCATTGACAGCGACGGACGCCAGCAAATGGTCTACAAGCACGCCATCTCCACGTTCACGCCGCAACGCAGCGTATCGCTGATGCAGCAAGATAATAGCGGCGAAGCTTAAAAAATTACGAAACCTTTTTATCAACCATTTCGTCTACATGTATAGGAATCGAAACAGAGCAACCTGAATAAGGGTTGTTCTTTTCATTCCGGGCAAAATAAGCTCAATAGGAGCTTGAGCCAGTAGACGAATAGAAATTATGCAACTGAAAGGGAGTCAGGAGGTAACATGCCAAACGATCCGTTGTCGAGGTCTAACAATCGCAACAGCAATAACAAGTCAACCAAAAAAGCGAAGCCAAAGACCTCTAAAAAGAAAAAAATTACGGGTAAACGCGTTGGATGGACACTGTTTTTCACCATGGCAATCGCCATATTCTGTGCACTGGGTGGATATTTATTTATTATGGTGAGTGGGGAAAATCTGCTCAAAGCCAACAAGGACAAAACAACAATCAATGAAACTTCAAAAGTATATGATCGTAACGGACAGTTAATGGGCGAGTTGTCCATTCAAAAGCTGGAGCCGGTCAATGAAGAAGATATTCCGGATTTAGTAAAGGAAGCTTTTGTTGCTACGGAGGACAAACGATTCTACGAGCATCAGGGCGTGGATATCTGGTCCATCGGACGGGCAGCGGTTAAAGACGTCATGGCCCGCTCCATGGTGGAGGGTGGCAGTACGCTGACTCAGCAGCTTGCGAAAAATATGTTCTTGTCCCGTGACAAGACCTTCTTCCGTAAAGCGACAGAGGTTTCCATTGCAATGGCATTGGAGCGCAAGTACTCAAAAGACGAAATTCTGACGATGTATCTGAACCGGATTTTCTTTGGTCATCAGCGTTATGGAATTAAGGCTGCGTCCGAATTTTATTTTGGCGTATCTGACCTTAACAAATTAGAAATCTGGCAAATTGCCACATTGGCAGCGATGCCTAAAGGGCCTTCTGCCTATAACCCGCTGAGCAATCCCAACGATTCCAAGGCACGTCGTGCTGTGGTATTGCAGCTGATGTATGAGCAAGGTTACATCACCAAGGCGGAAATGGATGAAGCCAAAGAAGTAGATTATGACTATACACCGCCTGAGAAAGATCAAAAGTATCAAGCCTTTATCGACTATGTTCTTCGTGAAGCGGAAAAAGTGACTGGTAAAACGGAGGATGATCTGAATATCGGCGGGTACAAAATTTACACGACGATGGATGCTCAGGCTCAAACAGCCATGGAAAGTGCTTTCTCGGATGACAGTTTGTTTGAGTCAAGTAAAGACGATCAGCCAGTTCAAGGTTCCATGGTAATTATGAACCATGAAAATGGCAGTCTCGTCGCCTTGATGGGCGGACGGGATTATCAAACAAAAGGCTACAGCCGGGTAACCCAGAGCCGCAGACAGCCTGGATCGGCATTTAAACCGATTGTGACTTATGCACCGGCTCTTGAATCAGGTAATTACAATGCAAACTCAGCTCTCAGTAATGAAAAGCAATGCTTCGGGAATTACTGTCCGGGTAACTTGCATGGTTATTCTTCAACCATTAGTATGACGGATGCCATTACAAAATCGGAGAATATCCCGGCAGTATGGCTCCTAAACAAAATTGGTGTGAATACAGGTGTTCAGTTTGCAAAAAGCGTAGGTATCCAACTTACGGATGAAGACAAAAACCTGGCGATTGCGCTGGGGGGGCTTAGCAAAGGTACGAATACGCTGGAAATGGCGCAAGCCTATAGTGCATTCGCCAATCTGGGTGAGTACCAGCAGGCGTATTCCATTAAGGAAATTAAGGATAGCGCGGGAAAAACGACCTATAAACACGATAAATCGGAAACGACACGTGTTATGAGTGAGCAAAATGCTTATTCCCTGACTAAGATGCTGCAAAATGTCGTGAATGACGGTACAGGTCGTTCAGCACGTCTGGATCGACCAGTTGCCGGTAAGACGGGAACCGTTCAAAGTGGTATCTCCGGCAACAGTGCCAACCGTGATGTTTGGTTCGTCGGATACACGCCAGAATGGACTGCTGCAGTATGGATGGGTTACGACAATCCTGATGCAACCCATATGCTTAAGAATAGCAGTAAGCTATCAGCGGCGTTCTTTGCCAAAGTTATGGGGGATGCGTTAAAAGGAGTTCCTGTGAAGGACTTCAAAGCTCCAGCAGGAGCCCAGACACCTCCACCGGAGAAAGAACCAGAGAAACCAACACTTTCAGTGAGTGGTTTGAATGGTGCGTATGATTCATCTACGCAAACTGTATCGTTAAATTGGACTGCAACAGGAGATTCCTCGACACAGTATCGGATTTACAGAAAAGAGACATCTGAGGGACAGTTCACCCATCTATTAGATGCGGTTGGTTCGACCAGTGCGCAGGATCTAGGTGCACTCCCGGGTCTCACCTACGAATACTATGTGACAGCTGTTGATTCAGCTACGGGACTGGAGACTGATCCGTCCAACATCATATCGCTGATGATTGAAACGGAGGAATTGGAACCGGAACAGCCAGATACGGGCACGGAGCCAGGGACGGAACCGGGCACAGAACAGCCTGGAACAGAAAATCCAGACAACGGTTCGCCGGGGAATGGAAGTTCTGAGGGTAACAATGGCAACGGAAATGAAAATGGCAACAATGGTAACGGCAATAATGGAAACAACGGAAACAACGGCGGGACAGGTCAAGGGAACGGACAGACCGGAGAAGGAAACACACCGCCTGGACAGGGAACAACAGAACCTGGAGGTACGGGTGAGGGTTCCAATGATGGATCTGTGTCGACACCGGGCGAAGTGGTCACGCCACCAGATAGTGGAAACAACGGCAACAATGGAGAAACGAATGCACCGACAGATTCTCAAACTGGAACTGGCGGTTAACAAGAATAAGGCGCATTAAATCATTACAACCTAAAACCTGCTCCCTCATATTGGGGAAGCAGGTTTTTTGGTTTGTATAACCATTGGAGTGGAACCATAACTCTCTAATAGATGGGGCAAAGCTTGATTTTGAGTGTATAACTTAAATATGGTAAGCTGTAACTATTCGTAATACGTTGTGCAAAGCGGATTCAGGCACTTGTGGAATCGGTAATGCGGACGTTATTCGCTGTTCACCAATATCAGCAGGTCACGGACCTGTGGTCGGCAAAGAGGGGTTCGTATGAAACGGAAATTCGGGGACCGCGCGAACTGGCGCCGGATTACGAACCGACAATTTACATGCCGGTTCGTTCAATCCAAAATTTTTACGGGTTACATTACGTTGTATACGATACAAGATTTGAAAGAGCCTTTGTGGAAAACCTATGGAGGAAGTACATTTTGCATTGCGGATAAAGGTTATTCCTGGTTGCAGTATTATCCGAAGGGCGAGCATTTTGTGGTTACGGCCATGTTTGACGATCAGGAGCGAATTGTTGAATGGTACATTGACACATGCCGCAGCCAGGGCATAACCGATCAGGGTGTTCCGTGGTTTGATGATCTGTATCTGGATGTCGTTGTCCTGAAGGATGGAGAAATATTTTTGCTGGACGAGGATGAACTTGAAGATGCTCTTTCACGTAAGCACATTACGACGGGGGATTATGATCTGGCTAACCGGACAGCCAAGGAATTGTTGCATGCCATTGATGCTCATGTGTTTCCTTATTTCCAACTGTCTTTGAAGCATAGACAATCCTTGTTTGAGAATGGGGAGTTCAGAAAAAATATTCAGATTTAAGTCATGGAAAATTCGCAGAATTCTTCGCCATCCTTCTAATATTAGAGCACCTGATAGAATACATTAATAATCAGGAGAGTTCAGCCCGATAAAATAGAGGTGATGGCGAATGAACGGACGGGTCATGGCTGCAGGAGGGCAACCGGGAGGCAGACCATCCAGACAAATTAATGTTGTTTTGCGTAACCAGGAACCTCAGATTCTGGTCAAAGAAGAAGAGACGGCAATACAAGCGGCAAAAGGTTTAGCCAAACATGCGCATTTTCAGGAGATTCAAGGTGAATTGGAGCAGCTGGTTGGACTCGAAAATATCAAGGATTTAGTATTTGAAATCTATGCTTTCTTACAGATTGCCCAAATGCGTACCGAAGCTGGACTGATAAGTGGGGCGCACGTGTATCATATGATTTTCAAAGGCAATCCGGGAACCGGAAAAACAACGGTAGCACGAATCGTTGCGAAGCTGTTTCAGAAGATGGGTGTATTGAGTAAGGGTCATTTGATTGAAGTGGAACGTGCAGACTTGGTCGGGGAATACATCGGGCATACAGCACAAAAAACGAGGGATTTGGTCAAAAAGGCATTGGGTGGAATCTTATTTATTGATGAGGCGTACAGTCTGGCTCGCGGGGGCGAGAAGGATTTTGGGAAGGAAGCTATCGACACACTTGTGAAGACGAAGATAACAGTTTTTATGTATATGATACCATCTCGTTCGACAAGCCGAAGTGGGGAGGTGAAACCTTTACCCACAAATGGGAGAGTATTGAGCACCTATATCCTCAGATGCTGAAAATGTACAATGAAGACTTACTTAGTTTTGAGCAAATTGCAGAAGCTACTGAGACTGACTGGTGGACGATTAAGCAAATGTTTAAGGCTAAATGTGCAGTGCTGCTAACTACCAAAGAAAGAGGCATTAAAAGGCGATCTCGTGACTTTGAGAAGGTGTACAATCTTCACTATGTTGATGGACTAGCTTTTGCTAAGATCTACAAGCAATATGGTTTAAGCCCAACTTACTGTAAACAAGTGCTCTCAGAAAACATACACAAGCTTAAAAAATGAAAAAAATACCCCTCAAGAGGAATTACTTAGCCTCAAGAGGGGTATAGTTATATTTAATTCTTTATTTAATCTGATCTGATCGTTTTAATGCTGCATCGATAATAATCTCAATAAGTTGTCTCTCAGAATCCGTTGGTACGACTGCGTTTTTTGCAAGCAAATCATCAATAATTCTAAGTGAAATTGCCCTTTTATCAACATTGTCATCCATTTGCTCATCTACATATTTAACAACCAACTCAGCAATATCTATTGCAAAGGTTGCTTTATTCTTGTTCAATCCTCTGACATTCATCACATCTAAAACAAGTCGAGTCACAAGTAGCATTTGTTGCATTCCTTCAGTTGTATCCTTGTTAATCCATCCTTTTTTCTTCGCATAAGGGATGACAAATAATCCTCCTGCAACAGCAACAAGGATGATAGCAATAATATATATATTATCCATTTAAACTAGTCTCCTTTTATGTATGATTACTTAATTACTTGCTTACTTTGATGTTATTATCTTTACGGTAGTTAATCACAAGCTGTCTCCAAAAATCGTAACTACCTGTGGTGTCAGAAATATAATCTTTGTAATACTCATATGCAGCTTTAGCCCAAGATGGGCACTCCATATTCGCTTTAGCTTTCTCAGCTTTGATCCAATCGGCTTGTAGCTTAACTGTTTTCTCAAGAGTGGTCATTTGCAATTTTTCAGCTTCAGTCATTTTTTCATCATCCTTTTCATTCGGAATTGTATCTGTAATGCCGTTTCTCAAACGTTCCAATTCAGCTTTTATTTGTGGTAGGAAGTTTTTATTGGCGGCAGCAATTGTGTTGCCATCGCCCCAGTAGTCAGTTCCCGGACATGATTTTGAAGACTTGCCGGGTGTGTAATCTGAAAGTCGAGTACCGGAAGCAGTAAACCAAGCGTGGTAAACGATCTTATCTGTATTGACGGGAACATAAAACTTCTCACACAATGCAGCATACAAATGGATTGCAGCTTGCTTCTGAATAGCGGTCATTGTGTCTACAGCTTTATCGAAGCACCCAATAATCTCGATGCCTACATATCCAGCATTATTGTTATGGATACAGGCTGGAGTCATATTTAAGTCTCTGTCTAATGACACTCCAACTTTGCCATCCTCGAAAAGTGTGATGTGTTGTCCAGTCGCTTTCCACTTATTAGTGTTAATGTGGAAGTCACGCATACCCTCTAGGCATTTAAAGTGGTCTTGTTGTGCGATTCCATTAACCATTTTGCGTGTTGTGTAATTTGGAGCGCCAGTATGATGTACCTGTAATCCTTTTATACTTCTTGTTACTTTTTGCTTCTGTAACCATGGACGGAACTCTTCAATATCAAGTAGAAGGAAATTTCCTTTTTGAATCATCTAATCACTCCTTATTTTTGTTATCTTTTGTTGCAGTATCATCGCTACTCTTATCCTTCAAAATGGAGATTGCTTTTTTAATTTGTGAAGGAACTGGAAGTCCACATCGTGCCCAATTTTCTGCGAGACTTAACAATTCGTTTGCGATATAAAAGTATGTAGCTCCTACCGCTAAACTTAATGTTCCGTTCAAGCCGAGTATTGCATCGATTTTGAACATTACAAAAATAACTGTAAACATTAGAGCTTTTTTTGCTATTCCAAGCGAACCTTTGTTAGAATTAAGACCTTTATCTTTTCGATCAGGATATTTATGTCCCTCAATTGCTGAAGCAGTAAGTCCAGTAATAAAATCCAAGATTGTTAAAATCGCAAGTGTTTCCAATAGATTACTCCAACCTCCAAACATATACGAAGTTACACTTCCAACCACCCCCACAATAAAATTCAAAAATTTGTCTGACACATCGTTTTCCTTCTCTCAAATAAAATAAGACCCCCCAAAATGGAGAGCCCTGTAAAACTTACAATATGTAATAATAAGCACCTGAAGACGCACCTCTAATTATTAGAGTGGAATTCATATCACTAACATCACGTTTACGGATACTCACTAATCCATCAATATCATACAATCCTCCGACTCGCGGATATAAGAATCCACCAAGTTCAGGCTTAGATATAATTACCTCTGAATCAGTATCTGTAAATTGTTTGATCAGAATAGTTGATTCCAAATCACTAAACTGTCTAATATCGATTACGCTGTCTAAATACACTCTATCCTTGATATAAATGGTTCCATCTTGATCAGATACGTATTTAACTTCAAGCATCGAATACAAATCTGGTCTTGATATTGCCACATTAGATTCAAAATCATCAAATGCTGGTACATCTATGAACGAGTCTACTTCAGAGTACCCAATTTCCTTAACGATAAGGAATCCATCGATATCAGGACGTGATACAGAAATAGTGCCATCTTGAAAATGATAAGTTGGAATATCTATCATTCCATCAATATCGGAATTAGCCTTTCCGCGAATAACTAAATATGCCGATGTATCAGGGTTTGAGATTGTAATAAAAGAGTCTAAATCATCGTAGTACTCATTTCTAATCGATAATTCAGAATCCATATCAGATCTAGTACGAGTATAATTAGATATATTAATGTACGATGAAAGATCGGGCTTAGAGATGATAATATTGTTTGCAATATCACTGTAGGTTCGATTAGCAATTGATATCTCAGAAATTAAACTTATTTTAGGATCAATTGTTATCATCGAAGCTAGATCTGGTCTCGACGAAGTAAGTGTTGTGTCCAGATCCGATACCTTGTTCTCAATTATCGTTATGCAAGATTCTAAATCCTCTTCCACACGAATACCAACCGTAAGAGAAGAATATAGATCAGGACGACTAATGGCCAATGAACTATTGAAGTCATAAAACAGTGGATCTTCATATCTGTGCACATAAATTGAACTATCTAAGTAGCTGAATCCACGATCACTTTTTACTGTTATGGTTGAATTAACATCTTTAATGCCTCTTTGATAAATGTATAACTCGGAATCTATCTCACTTCGACCAAATGACTGAACTGCTGATGTTATATATTTAACTCTAAGTATTGGAGGCTTAGTTGATTCTCTTGTATTGAAGTAAATTGGCGTATCGTCGTTCGACCTAATATTGAAGCCATAGTTAATCAAGGAATCATCTTGCCATTGTTTTAGAACATCTAATACATCAAACTCAATATATTTCTCAGTTGTATTCAATATGTACTGATTAGCCAATAATTCGATAGAGTGTGGCTTGTTGGCATAAGTGATTCCATATTCTCGCCAAACAGTATTAGGCTGATAAATCTCAATGTTTGCTTTAGCCTTAATTGATCCAGTATAGTAGAGTCTCAATTTAGCATCTTCAAGATACAATAGGTCTGGTATGGCAACATTTAAGTCACCAAAGTTTACAAATGACTCAAACTCCTCAATTGTATCGTGACCAATCATCATCCGCTGAGTGTCACCATAGTTGATTGTTTGAAGGTCAATGCGACTTCGTGTCGTTGCATCACCAATAGGTTTGAGATCGATGGTTATACGTGGAGCCTCGATTAATTCAAATCTACCCTGAGCTCTATTGTGTGGTCTTACATTGATGGAACACTCTATCTCGCTAAATGCTACAGCCTCAATTGTTGAATCTAAATTACTATAGGATCGATACATAATGTTTAGACTGCTTGAAATATCTTTGTTTTGTATAGATGATTTTATAGATATGGTTGAGTTTAGCGTTGACTCTTTTCTTGAGGCAATAACCAGTTCCGATTCTAAGTTTGTCTCATCTTGAACATATAATACGTACTTACTTGTAAAACGGTTGGAGGGACTCTTTACATATATGACCCCCTCCGTATCATGGTCTGCATAGTACAAAAATGTCACTCCTCATCTCATTGTATTGAGATTTAAACACGATCAGCGTTAACCACTAGCTCGAATAAGCCATTGGGATTTGGTTTAGCTCTCATGTCTGTTGCAATGCGAACATAAAAATCAATTGTCTCATCTGGTTGAGTGAGCCCATAAGTTAGATAGTCAATGGGGAGGAATGGATTGGCCTGTCTAGATAGTTCAACTTGTACACCATCTCGTTCATATTTTTTATCCATTTCTAGATAGACATTATCAATTGCATAACCTAGTTGGTTCTTAATTCTTACCTTTTGAGTTAGAGTTGTTTGTCCAGCTATGATAATTCCAAAGTCTAGCTGCTTCAGAATCCCACCAAATGTATCTGATAAATATTCTCCCGACTCATCCATAAACATTAATCCAGAATAGGAACCAATGAATGTACTTTCCCAATAATCAGTTTCGCCCCAATAGTCTTGAAACTCCACTTTGAGTTTGTTAGGTTGATTAAATATAATATCCCGATCAGAAATGTTGATATCAATATCTTGAGGTGAAGGAGCAAGTCGTGTAAAACTTCCGTCTGATGGATAATATGCCTTGTCATTGAGGAGGATGCGATACTGAACTTTACCTTGGTCACTGTCATCTAATATACCTATCAGCTTGCTGCCTGTAAGTGTCAATTGAATTGTGGCATTAGTATTAAGGACATAAAAAGCAACATTGTCCATTTTAATTGTTTCTGTAGCTGAGTTGATATTCAGTTTCAAATTGTCAATCGCAATACCGGGATCAGAATTATGTATGTTGTCTTCAATATAATATGCAAATCTAATTTTGTTACCCTTTTTTTTTAATGAGACAGAATTTATCAGAGAAATATCATATTGGCTCATTCCACTCTTTTTAAAAGTATCCAGACTTGAGATATCAATTGTTCTCCATTTTCCAAACTTACAAACTTCCCACGTACTGCCCTCGTTAAATGAAACTGCATACCTTAGTGTACCATTCGATGAACTAAGCTTATTTACAATAGAAAGTAGATCGCCATACATATAATAGTCATCTGTTTGCTTAACGAGTTGAGGAGAGGGGATAGAAGACATTTGAACATTTTTAGAGGCATTATTGTCACTCCACGTAACCACGTCAAAATCTCCTTCAATCTCATCGAGTGGGGAGTAGTTGGCAGTGATATTTAATTCGGTTGACGTTTTGGATGGGTCATCTGTGTAGTACAGTACATCGACACTATCACCCAACTCGTCGTATAAGGTAAAAGGTTCAGTTTCGATTGCAATCGTTGATTCTGTTATCGATGGATCGTCAGTGTACTCAATGATTTTGATTTCTTTATCTTCCCATTCTTCTGCGAGGGTGAAGGGTTTGGTTTCGATATTAAATGAGGCTTCTGAAACTCTTAAATCTGTTGTGTAATAACAAATTTCTATCTCACCTATCAACTTCAACCACACGTCTTCTGAAATAGTACTGATATCATCAATTCCATAATCTTTATAATCATTTTCAGTCGGATTTGCGGTGGTTAGAGTTACCCAGTTCGTTCCACTGATATATTTGTATTGATTTGAATGGTAGAACAGCGTTTTATATAAGCCAGTAGCACCAAACTCACCAGAACTATCAATATCAATAGCATCTATCCAGATATTTGCGTTTTGATTATTTCTTATTTCAACAGTATGGACTTTGTTACTCAAACCTAATTTTTCATAAGTTAGGACTTGATAAACTAATCCAGCATTTTGGGTGGTTTTTTCAACTGCTCCATCTATTATTACACTAATATCACTACTCCCAGTTGTATACTGGGCACCAATCAACCTAATTTTAGTTCCTTTAAAGGTAAACTTTACTGAACTATCTTTAGTCGTTGCTAGCATTGCAGTGTTATTGTATAGATCGCTAGAACTTGGCTTCGACCAACTACTTCCAGTATAGGTTATTAGCTCATGTCGGTCATCAATCCTCTGCCAACCCGATTCTGGGTATTTTAGGGGTTGCCCTATTGTAGCCATTTAATCATCTCCTTTCTAAACCTAAATCAAACAATCATTTCATTTGCTTATGTGATTGATGCTTTCTTGATTGGTATTTTAGCTGTGTCTATCTTTTGTCTGAAGACTTTACCTGATACGAGAGTTGATGGCGATGTGTTTATAATGCCAACCGAAGAAACATCAGAAGCCAAATCAATAATTTCTCCTTTGTTCATACCATATGTGACAAAATAACTTTCAGACGTTGCAGGAAGCTTTACAAGTTTAGGTGCAATTATTTCAAACATTTTCAACTCATTAACATCTGTGTAGCTTGCAAACCCATTATTCGCAGTCCAGTTTAAACGATACATTTTGAATTGCATATAATGGAATGGTGCATCTAATAGATAAATCTTGTCAGTATATTGAGTTGTCCAAGTCTGATTAGTCTGTGTGTCCAGCACATTCCAATTCACTCCATCGTTTGAACCTTCAAACGTCCAATTCCTAGGCATTCTATCTAGATAACCTGAACCATTTGATCGGACAACATATTTGTATAGAGAGATAGCATTTGGAAATTCATATCCTAGATACCCTATTCCACCACTGCCACTGAGCGAAGCGTATCCTTCTACATCATCAATTCCATTGAATGCTTTCCATGGTGCATAAGATGCGTTATAAAAACTTTTAGCAAAAGCCTTGCCTGATGGCACTGTATCCGAAGTCATAACGGGTATTGCTGTAGTTGTACCCTTATATGAAACAATTGAATGTATTTCATCTTCTGATGAAATCAAGAACTTATCAGCATAACTAACTCCAAACATTTTCAATTCATTGATTACAACTTGTGGTCCACCATTGTTAGCTGTCCAGTTTAACCTATACATCTTAAATCTTTTAGCTTTGCTGTAATCAATAATATATTCTTTATCTGTGTTTACAGTTGTCCATGTTTGATTAACCTGAGTATCTAAAACAGTCCAATTACTATCATCGTTACTTCCTTCAAATGTCCAATTCTTTGGCATGTGGGGAAAATAAGTTGCAGATAAACTCCTAACAATGTACTTTCCAATCCTAACAGGATTCACAAACTCATATCCAATATGTCCGACACTACCATTTCCACTGACGTAACCATAGGTGTCTGAATTATCAAAAGCCTTATCTGCATTATTGCCCGAATTAGCATAACTGCTAGAAAAAGCCCTGCCACTTGGAGTGGTCATTGATGTCATAATTGGAATCAGATTATCAGTATAAGTATACATGCAATCATCTCCTTTCATTATAAATAGAACACACCATATAGATGTGTTCCTCGTAAATTTAGCCAAGTGTAATCTTGTCTACTCGACGTTTTGACATATCAATTGTGTGTTCAAAAGTTTTTCCTGAATTTAATGCAGAAGAATTAGTTTTTATATACTTTATATTTGAAATTTTTGATTTGAAATTTAAAATACCTTCGTCCATCCCTTTATTGATATAATCTCCTTCGCTGGGCGTTTTCACACCCAAAATCGAAAGTGTTGGTGGATGCTCACCGATCATCTCCATTTCAGAAAATGAGAGATAGGCTTCTCCGTTATTAGCTGTGATATTGATTCGGTATATTTTATAGCTAGTATCATTGCTGAAGGAGTAGTTATTTTTAACACCATTTGCAAAAGTTTGATTAATCCTTGTATCTAATATAGTCCAACTAGAGCCATCATTCGAACCTTCGAATGTCCAGTTCTTAGGCGCTCTGCCATTGTAACTTGATTGACTCTCTAATGAATATTTTCGAATTATTACCTTTGATGGAAACTCGTATGCTAACCATGCTGTTGTTATATTTGCATTTGTGTGGAAAAATGTACTTGTTTGCCTATCAAAAGCTTGATATGGGAAGGTTGCATTTATTGGTGTAATATTTGTACTAACTATTCCGCTAGGAGTAGTGGCGCTTGTCATAGTTGGAACAGTTACCATTTTACTGCTTACAGACTTCACATCTCCATCACCTGATGAAAGTAAGATTTTATTTTTAATAACTCTTTCTACAAACCACTCTGCATCAGCCCTGTATGTTCCACTTTCCCATACGAATTTATACCTCCCCTTTGGTATATTTGAAAATATCTTCGTCCATTTTAATTCGCTTGTTAATATGCTTTCAGTTTGTGGGAAATCCACAAAACTGACTCCATTCCAAACTTGAATTTTTAATTTACCTGTATAACCAGAATAACCTTCAATTGGATATCTCCAAATGTTTACTTCTGCATTAAAGTTGACATCAATATATTGAGCAGTATCGTTGAACCAGTACATAGATGATGAAGCGTTAGTAACATCCCCATCTTCCAAGGATTGAGGAATCGCTCCTGTCTGTTGGTTCTTATAACTGTTAACTATTAAACCCAACCTATTGTTGGCATCAGACGGAAATGGAAGTAGTGCCATTTAACCATCTCCTTTCTAAGTGAAATCATTATTTTACAGACAAATTTGTGATCTCTATGTATTTCTTCAGATTGACCGTCGATTTAAATACTCTCCCTGATCCCAAGTTGCCCGTATTGTTCATGTTCTGAAGAATAAGTTTACTCTTGCGATCAAACACATTTAGATTGGTCATACCCTCTGATATGAATATATTTTTGTTGGGGAGATCAGAAGATAGGGCGATCCAAGTGTTATTCTTTAATGTTTTATAGTTTGCTGAGTCTTGAATCAACGAATAATTTGCCAAGTTATCACCTCATTTACTGGAAGATCAGAGTGTTAATTTTTTTGAATTTACTACGATCAATTTTAGTTCTGTAGAGATATCCATCTGCGTTGCTTTCAACAGTAGGTGATAATTGAAAATTACGTTTAAGTCTAAGTGTCCCATCTGACGAACTTACATAATCACTGTTGTATTTACCGTTTGTGAACTCATCAACGGTCAATAGGGCAGGAGACGGAGTGGAAGATAGTTCAATTTTAATTCTTGCATATAGACCAACTGGACTGTTGATTTTTCCATCTATATATGCAATTTCAACGTAACCTGACCAATCAATATTGTTGGTGGACGACTTTGTATAAATCTTGTAATCCACATTTGAACCAGTACCAATCATAGTTTTGACTACTCGTTGAAAGGCAGTTACTTTATCACCGATTGAAATAACAGATGATTCCCATGTTCCCTTTGAAGCATAAACAGACCTGCCAGTTGAATCCGTAGCAACTTCCTTGAGTTGCAGTTTACCGTCCTTAATTTCAGTTCCATCGTGAGTACCTCCGAGCAAGGGGAGGGGAAGTCCAATTTCTTTTGTACTCAATTTATCTCAACTCCCAATTTATCAGTCCAGAATGATTTGCCTTCAACGGAGCAACAATTTGATCAATGATAATACCATTTTTACGGATTATAAGTTGACCATTCAAATCTTGATCAGAAGTGATTTTGATCTGTAAATAGGGTATGTCTCTATCGGGGAGAGAACAGATGCATTGATAGTTGATATTTACATCATTAAGAGTCATAGTCTTCTTGTAGCCAAAATTGAAACAGTCAATGCTATTTTTAAATTTTCCTTCTTTATCAACACTTCTCATTGTGGCTTCGGAGGAACCATTCTTAAATTGAATATGATCGTTATAAAAAAATGCTCTACCTGTCAATGGCAACTCTTCGTCATCGGCAATATACGAGATCGCAAACCTATCTTGATTGATATGAAACACACCATTGGCAACGTTATAGTAGAGCTGTGAGCCTTGACCGACAATGCCAAAATTTATTAGTTTATCTCTGTCTATACTATAAAAATCATTAGGTTTTTTAGTTTGTAAGTCATATTCAGTTAAGTTTGTGCCATCGTAATAATCTGCAATCCATATATATTTTTGTGGTACAGGTGAACGTGTATATTGTCTATTACCTAGGATCAAGATTAAACCTCCTTAAAATAAAAAAAGAGGACAAGGTATTAACCCTGTCCAACTGCAAATGAATAAATGATATTACACGAAACGATAAGAAATACGCTTCTTAAAGGCTTGTTTGCCACTACGCGCATTCAGTGGTACTTCGCAACGAATAGATAAAGTTACATAATTACCTGCGGCATCTTGTGGATTACCATTGTTGTTTACTCCAAGAATTTCTTTTACTCCCGGTTTAATCGGAGTGGTGTAAGTTGCTCCTGTGTGGTCTTTGGTTGTTGATCCTTTTGTGCCGATTGGCTTAGTAAAGTCTTTACCTACTCTTGATGTTTCTTCATCAATATCTGTTTCATCGAGTGAGTCGACTTGAACGTGAAACCAGTTGTTTTTGACGACTTCAACTTCATTTCCTACTGTATCGCCTGTACCACCACTCATATCACGAGTTGTAATTGTGCAATCTTCCATTTTTGAAACATCTGTTGCACCGTTATAGTTGTTCCAGACATTAAATATGTAGATCTCGCTCTTACTGTCTGCATCAATAACCCCATAGTCAAATGGGCCTGTAATTTCTTGTATATGTGTAGAATTTCTCCAGCTAACAATTGGTTGAGCCATATTTATAAAACTCCTTTTATGTTCTTATAGTTACTGAAATTGTTAAACTTTGAATGTTCAGTCCGGCCTTGATAACATTAGCCCTAAATATGTCACCTGCTAATACTTGCTTATTTTTGATTGTGGTTTGTTTGTTGTCTTTCATTTCGTGGGGATTGAACTTAATATTTTTGTCTAATACGTTAAGCCAAGTTTTAAAATCTCTTGTTCTTTCTATTGATATTTCACTTTCCGTTTCCCCAGAAGAAGCACAAATAGCCTCTACACTAACGATCTCGCCAGTGAAAGGAAAGGGTGCTAAAATTCCTGTGGGTTCTTGAAAGACATATGAGTCTTTGCATAATACAATTACCCTGTCTTGTAATTCTAATGGCATATCTTTAAGTTTAAGATGTTCGGCTACGCTCATAAGCCCATCCTTAAACTCGTTAACAGGTTGCAAATTTGAGCCAAATACATCAATTTCAATCCAGTGATTACCGTCATAACGATAACGCTTGCCGTCTTTATATGTTTGAGTTGTCCAACCAATTTGAGGGAGAGGATATGTAGCACGTAGTTCATTCATGTCTGCAACAGGCTCTTTAAAGACGAGTCGAGTTGTATTGTATGCATCTTTGGCCTTAATCGCAGATTGAGTTGCATCTTCAGCAGCTTGGTTTGCTTTGTCAGTTGCAATCTTAGACAAGTCTGTCTGTGCCTGTGATTGTTTTATCGCTTCTTCAATCCGACTCAATGCAATTTGATTCTCGTTGATCTTATCTTGAATTTGATCTATGTAATCTTGTAGCGTAACTACCACATCTGGATTACGGCTCACCATTGCATAAATACGAGAGGCAGGGTACATAATCAATCCTCTACCTTTATACCTGCAAAGATGGGCTTTCCCTTCTTGAGAGAGGTTAAACTGAATTACACCCATACCATAATGAACGAGAAATTCATGTTGCTCTAAATATGGTCGATTCTCAAATACCTCTTGATCGATCTCTACGAAACCTGCGATATTAACTCTATCTGTTGGAGAGGGAATTTCAAGGAGAGTTATCATTCCATTGATTACAGGGAGTGAGTCGGCACGATCAACATACGGGTCTAAAGGAGTACCACTGCGTGAGATGATTGTTACGGGGTCATTGTATTGTAGATGTGTGTATAGTTCTGGCAAATGTTCACCTCCTTCTAGTTGACGAATACATTGGTACTGCCAGAAGTAATTGTAGTAGTTGTACCTAAATGAGTGTTTACGTTTTTGCCGATACTTGATACTGCTTTTCCACCAATAAAAACTGTGGAACTGCCTGTTGAAACTTGACCTGACCCTGATCCAGATGTGCCGGGACTAATTGATATTATTGATCCACCTAGTCTAGGTGCAGGAGAAGGATCAGCCACCCATTGTTCTTGAGTTAGCGATGATACGGAAGCAATCGGTTGTCCATTAACGTAGACAGTGGAAGTTGAATTCACTGTTCCAGTTATCTTTGCACCAGTAGTATGTGTAGTAGTAGAGTACTGCGGTCTTCCTTCGTTGTCATATCCTGAAACATATCTTTCTACAAACGATACATGCCCACTTTTATTTGATTCTTGTATCGTTGAACCTTTGTAAGCTATTCCAGCCATGTAACCTCCTATTGTAACAGTGTGAATTGATACCTGAATTTGATATCTGCGTCTCCTGTAACCTTAAGTATATTTTTGCCCACGGGGAAAGATAGGTAGTTGTCATTAAAATCTTTATATCGATATGTAACAGCCAATGATGTCACTATATCTTCGCGTTCATTGTCCACATACACAGTTTCGTCATGAATTAGATTCTTAAATTTGAACTCTTCGTTGTTATAAGAAGAATTGACTATGCTAAAGTCACCATTTCCTTGCTTTGTAATCCAAATTTCAGGTGAGCAGTCCTTATCTCCTTTGTTATCAAATAGAAGCACAGGCTCAAAATAGAATGTAATTCCTTTAAATTCAGGTTGAATAACATCGTATGAAATCTTATTGAAGAGCACTCTAAACATTATCTTTACGTTATAAAAACCAACATCTTCAGCAATATCAGGGATGTGAGCACCATTGATACATTGTCTCCATTCAGACCAATTAACGTTATCTCGTGTGAATCGTGTCTGTACCGTTATTTTTGACCCCACTGGCTCAACGGATTCCCATGATACTTTGCTCAACACACCATCTGCGCTAATTGGAATTGGGATTGGCTCAGAAGTATAATTGCCTTTGAGATTGATTATAGATTGCCAAGTAGTCATACATTCACCTAACCAATCTTGCCGAAAGGATAGAAGAGAGCAGCAGATCCAGCTTCTTTCCACATGCAAATTCGATATGTCGCCCAACTAGCATTCTTATCATATGTAGTAGCACCATCGACTTGTTGCCATGGAGGTTCTGTGTTCCCTGATTCGCCAGCCTGAATACATATGTAGAATCGACCATTTTCAATTGTAGGTAACACTATATCATTAAGTTTGTATTGTGTAGTAACAGCCCATGTACTTGACTTACGTGTGTCGTTAAATTCTATTCCTGTAGAGACTGGAAAGACTGGTTCAGTGAGCGCTGATTGTCCTGATTGAATACAAATATAAACATGCCCATTATCTGAGTTGGGAATGATATAGTCACCATTTTTATACGCTTTAAGGGATCGCCACATTTGAGCAGCTTTACCAGTACGAACATTGACCCAACCTACATATCCGCCGTAAATTGGAGATGTATTATATAGACGTTTAGTTATCAGATAATCTCCACTTGTAGGTGTTGCAGAAACATAATCATCTGATATTAAGTCTAACAGTCTAAAGTTATCGCCCAGTTCACGTATTGTATTTTCTATCTCGTCAGTAAAGGAGGGTATTTTCAAGTGTAGCTTGTCTGTTTCCGTGGACATACAATTCTCCTTTCTTTTTAAATTTCAAACCACTTCGTTCCAAAATCGAAATCAGACCATTTAGGTCTTGCTGGATTAAGTGTCAAATTGCCTTGTGTATTTGTAATAGTTGATTGATGTGTGCCAGTTGAATATGTGTTTTTTTTGATTTCAAGTGGAGTGTAGTTCCACTTGTATACACGAGAAGTCATAATTGGGGAATAGGAATAGGGAGAGTCGCAACGAAAAGTTAGACTTATATAACCTTGTTTCAAACAGTTATGAACAACAGTTGAGTCATCAACTACCATTGCATAGAAAATGCGTTCAGCTCCTATAGCTAGATCATTTGTAAAATAAAGTTCCTGATAATAATCATGCTGAGTAAGCCATCTTGTCACTTCACGAATCTTAGCAGTGTTCCATGTTTCTTCAAATGCAAAAGAGACCGAAAACTTTAATGGTTCAGTTTCAGTCCTCATAAAATATGGTCTATCGTTACCTTTAACTTTTTCCTCAACTATTTCTCTGGAAGGAAAGAAGATTTCCTCCTGCATACCACTGTTTAAGTTGACATTGATGAGTCCATGTTTAACAGAAGTTTCACCAGCGAATGAAAAGTAGAGGGAGTCACGTATTGTAATCCAAATCACCTCCAATATAAAATTTGGACAAATAAAAAAAGCCCTATTTATAAGGCTTTTCGGAAGCTAATTTCTATGTAAAATCGGTATTTCATTTAAATAAAAAGGGAGCAGTCGGCATACACACACTTTCTCTTCCTAACTCAAAGAAATGCCCACAACCATATTATGATTGGGACATGTCTTTGCTATTTAAGCAATGCAGAAATGATAAAATAACAAATTATACCGACTAAGAAAATTATCAACATTGTTCGTTTTTTCATGTACGAACCATCCCCAATCACTCTCTAGTCATCATCAAACAATAAGTTTAGAAGCTCCCACTTACTCCACAGTAAGGGTGTCCCGCTTTAGTTATTTGTATTTGAGTACAACCAGTATTACTTTTGAAATAATTAAGTGCAGTAGCTACCCATTCGCCACCTGATTGCCCTGTTGCATATATAACAACACCGTCAACAACATAGCCGACAAGGACTCCAGCCAAGAATACAGCTATTCCTACTATTGGTCCAGCTGTTTGGACTTCTCCATCTGGATTTTCAATCTGAAAAGGCTGATAAGTAAATTGTAACATTAAATCCTTGCTGGATGTCTCATTCTCCTGAGAATTAGATATACTACCTGCAGAAACACTACTTCCCAATAATAAACTAAGGGTTAGGATAAAAGATAACATTACTTTCAATTTTGATTTCATTGTTAGTTCCTCCTAATTATATATATTATATGAGAGTAATTGGTAACTAAAATACTACACATAAATAGAATTAATTTCAATAACATACATTTTTACATAAATTATATTACATATAAATATTTATATATTAATACCTATATTCATCAAAATTCTTTGTGTTCTTTCTAGATATGCACGATATGTGCAACAGTGTTGCCAATTTATAAATGATTTTTTCAAACAATAGTAGGGAGTTAAAGGATATTAGTTGATGAAAGTATGCTTTCATGGGAGTTAATTTAGTGAAATATTCAAATGAGACAGTAAACATCCGATAATGATTGTATCATTTAATCAATTGAAGGGAGGTAGGCATGAAACCAACTTACAAAATAGTTATTGTCGTAGTTATATTTGCACTTTTAAGTTTATCGCTGGTGCTTTTTTCAGATATCAGTATACCAGTTGAGCGAAAAGGAAACTTCTATACGACTGAGAAGGCTAGTTTTGGAATGATGTTTTGTCTTTGTATGATGTTTATATTGGGAGCAATTGTCGGTATGAGTGCAATGGGCGAGAAGGTTTTAGTCGATGCTTCAGCACTATGGTCAACATCTGTATGGATATATATGTTGGCTATACAATATTGCAGAATCGTCTATCACAAAGGATTGTTTGATGGGTTTGTATTTAGTATTGTGATGTGGACTGTAATATTTCTTGTAATACATATAGTTTATGCTTTCTTTTTAGTTAAGATTGATAAGAAAAGAAGAGAGCAAGAAGAAGATCGCTGGAAAGAAAACATCAAAAAGGTTGGTATTCAATATGTGTATACATTTGAAGATGGTAGTGAGGTTACTGTAACACAAGAAGATATGCGTCTAGATGAGAAGAAAGATGATTAGAGAGGACAATATTTGTCCCCTCTTTTTTAGGTTAAGTCTCAACCAAGCTTGGTTTGTTGCAACACCTGCATGAACCTTTGATTCTTTTATACTTATTTACCAACAACCTCTCTAAATTTAAATTTATTAATCTCTAACAATAAATCACAGGGTAAAAGAGAGGACTTCTTCATAAATTCAAACACCTCATTGCTATTCCATTCCAAAACAAATTCGTATTCATATGTATTCTGCAATTCCATTTGTTCCATCATCTCTAGGATCAGATTTTTGAAATCGTAGTTGTGGAATTTCTTGTGTTTGTGTGGATTATAAAGTATGTAACTCATAAAATCCTCCGCACCTTGCGCAAGTTTCTTAGCTTCTTTCTCATTCTCTCCAATTGAGTGCCATACACGTCCATATGAATCTCGGACATAGTAAATATTCTCGAATGAATCAAAAGGGCCAACATATTGAACTTTGGTACGCATGAAATCAACTCCTATTTTGTAATACAAGTTGTACTTGTTATCAAAATAGTACACCGTTATTCATTAACTGTCAATCATGTTGAACAAGTGAATCTTGATTTACCTTTTGCTATGACTAAGATATAATTGACTATAGTCAACAACCAAGAAGGAGTAGTCTATGAATCCATCAAATATGAGTGCTAACGAACTAGGTCAATTTTTGCGAAAGCTTCGTGGTAAGGAAAGCCTTAGAACGATTGCTGAGAAAAGTGGACTAAGTTACACATATATAAGTACGATAGAGAAGGGTGTAAGACCCGGATCAAATAAACCAATTAAAGTAACTCCAGATGCATTGCAAAAGCTTTCTGTTGCATACAATCATCCATATGAAGATCTTTTAGTAAAGGCAGGATACTTGTGGAACCAACTTGCATATAAATTTGAATATGATGAGAATGGGTTCAAAGGTTATACAATTGAAGAAACACCAGAGGATTATGGAGTCAATGAGAAGATGGAAGAGAACGATCTTCAGAAGATAATGTTAAACAATAACTACCTCTCATTCGAGGGAGAAATTTTAACCATGGAGGATAAGATTCAGATACTCGATATGATTCCTGTTTTGCTGAAGAGGAGAAAGTAAAAAGAAGCCCGAAAAGGGGCCCTTTATTTACAACATATATGCTTCCAGTGAAATATAGTTCGGGGAATTTTTCTTTGCTAAGTCAATCGGCTTACTTCCATTATTGTCTTTGAGGTCGGCGTTAGCTTTAAGATCTTTCAACTCACCAAGATAAAAACTACTGTTATTCAAAATTGCTATGTGTAACGGAGTCTGTCCAAGTGAATTTTGAACATTAACGTTGAGTGCATTTCGCTTGATTGCTTTGAATGCTTCGAAATTATTTTCTTCAATCACATAGTGTATTAATGCATTTCCAGTATCTTGGTCAACCGCGTTTAAATCTAAACTTTTATTATCTAAAGCAGTCCGTATCTTAGTTGCATCTAATTTGCCATCAGTTGAGTATGTTTCTTTCAAATTCTTCACCTTTTTGCTTGCAGTTGTATTTGTGTTTGTTGGGTCGCTTGGAGTAGTAGGTGTGTTATTCGTTGGTGATGTAACTGAACTCGAATCTGTTACTGATTCTTTTAGTGAAACTTGAGTGCTGGTTACAGACTCAACAGAGTAGCCCATGGCATTTGCTGTGTCTCGTACCGGAAGATAGAGTTTTCCGTTAACATTGAGTGGACTCTCAGACAGTTTTGCTTGAGATCCGTCAACTACTAGCTTAACATTTGACTGTGTTGCTTTCAGGTAAGTAGCAGCTCCAACGGCAGATCCAGCAGTTACTGTAACACCAACGATTGCACCAAGCATGAATGTTGGGACTTTAGATAACATTTTCTTCATTAGTTATGTACCTCCGAAATTTTATAGTAAAATTATCCTACTTAGCTAGATAAATTATACTATATTTATCGGTATTTAAATTGGGAAAGTTTAGTTTAAATCAATGCGAGTACCATTAATTTTAACATTTTTACTAGCTTTAATTTCAATATCTCCATCACTGGTCATTTTGATTGCAGATCCCGATTCCGTTATTAAATTGATTTCTTTACCTTTGATATTTATTGGCCCTAACTCAGAGAGCAATGTTACTCCATCATCTGTTAATCTTAAACTTTTTTCACGTCCATAGTTACTATTAAGATAAACAAAGTCAAAACTACCATTAGGCTTCTGAATACTGCCGCGTCCGTACCCCCGTGAATCCCCTTCACCCATATCGATTATCGGATAAGCTTGTTCGCCATCACCTTCAAAGAAGAGACGCATCTTAGTCTTATCTTCCATCTCATAAACGTAAACAGGCCAAGGAGTAACTTCAACTGTCATTTCTCCTTTTTGTTCAGAGGATAGCCAGTATAGTTTTCGACCATCAGACAATTCTTTGTGAACTCCAGATCCTTTGACTTTACCAGTAAGAAATTTGATTTCTTTACCTTCAATTTTTACATAGTTAGACCATCCTTGAAGAGCTGCATTAGTGAGAGTGGAGAGTTTACCTGCAACTAGGGAGCTAATGAATCCGTCTTCAGCAGTTAAAATGTTGGCAGCCAGCAACTCTGTGTCAATTGCTCCCGCTCCCACGATGTCCCACCGATTGAGATGGAGTTGTTTTTTCTCGGAATCCATTAGTAGGGTGTTGTTTCCATCGGTGACGATAAGTTTCTTAAATTTAGCTGTCCCATCCATAGAAATAGATGCAGGAGCTTTGTCGAAATCTTCATGACCGAACCAAAGCCCCCATTCGGGGTACATTTTGATTACGCCCCCCTTGGTGTCACGGAGTTCCAAATCGGAACCTCGAATATGCCCATCTTTGAAGAGTGAATTTTTAATTTCGGCATTGTTAGCAAATAGGGAATCCAACCAACAATTACCAAAATAATCCACCCTAAATGGAGCTAAAGCCCATTGACTGTGTCCCAAGGCTAGGCCGTTTGAGTCCACCAACATAATTTCATTGTTGTCACCAACGCGTAATCTAAAGTTTCCGTCAGTCGATAAGGTTAAAACATCGGATCTTACACCATTTCGAAACTTATCAATATAAAATCCTCGACTATTGTTCATCCCAATTTCATTTGTCTTCGTTAAATTGGCTGAATTAGCATTAGCATATCGATTTACAACTGTTCCAAATACATCAGGATTATCTGATAGTAGTCCAATCTGTTGAACCAACCTCTGATTGCGGTCAAATATCATAAATTTTGGGCCAGTTATTTCTAATAAACCATCTGCGTCACCAAGAGTTAATCGCTCACCAACGAACAATTTACCCCATACGTTCTCTGCGACGATGTGTGTAGGAGTGATTGCCATTTTATATAACAAACCACCGTTATCTGTCATTCCTATTGCGCCATGAGTGATTCGAACGAACTTTAATCTGTCGTCTGGACTATAAACTGTGATGCCCTTATTATCGATAGCGGTCTGTTCATTATTACTCATATTGATAGTATCCGTAGTTTTATTCCAGAAATTCTCAAATAACTTAGTCATATCATTAGACGATATAACTGCCTGACCCCACTTAGTCTTACTCGTATCAACAACTACACTAGTATTCTTCGTATCCTTCAAGAACTTCTCTAATCTCGTACTTTCATCATTAACAGATTTAGCATTACTCAATGTTAACTTAATACTCGATCCACCAAAGTCATAGCTAATCTCACTAATCCTTGCTGTTAACTCAATCCCCAATGGTTCATATTTCACATTTACAAAGTCACCAAGGTTTAACTTTTTCCAATTACGCTGCTCCTCAATAATCTCTAGAAAATTAACAATATCGATCTCAACAGCTAATTGTGGAACTTGTAACTCTTTAAACTTTTCCATCGCAGCATCATATAAATCTTGCTCATCTATGTATACATCATCATTAAACTCTCGTTCAATCACATAATAGTTCAACTCTTGTAACTGTGCACTGGTAAAGTTATTCCCTGAATCCAATAATACCTGTAACGCTTTAGTCCGATTCTGAACATCTGCAATCTGATTTAACTTGTTACTAACTTCAATTTGCTTCAGATTAATTTGATTTTCCTTATTGTCTAAGCTGTATCTTTCCACAATAGCTGCATCATTACCAGCCATCTGATATTCTTCAATACTAATGGTGGCAACTTGCATAAATACGCCTGTAGATGATCCATTCACAGTAATTGTTGTTGTCTCTAAATTGTTCAGTTTACCTAACATAACCCATCTACCCGAAGTGACTGGTTTAACAGATCCATTCAGCGCTACTGTAACCCCAGAAGAGGAGTCAACTTTAATCATTGCAGCATAATTATAGCCCTTGTTTAACTTAAATGTTCTTGATGTACTACCACTATGACTGTATTTCTCAAAGAACATCTTATCACCAAATTGTTGAGCCAATGTTACTTCCTGTACAACTTTTTCATCCTGTTGTAGCTTGTTTAAATCTATCTTCAATTGATTTAACTGTGTCTCGTAATTTTCCAATTTCTCAAGGTATTGCTTAAACATTCCAGTCTTACTTTCAACCAACGCTTCATAATCCAATAGTGCATGACACAATGAATCACTCATATAAAAACTTGGTGAAATCACAGTTTTATCAGCATCTCGTTCAAATGGATAAATGAAATAACCATAGTTTTCAATGTAATTCTGTCCTGTTGGATTTACCTTATTGATACCTAACCCATCTTTACCAGAAGCGGAGAGACGTGTAACCATTTCCTCTGAGCTCCTGTTGCGAGTCATACTCTTCAGTAATTTCCCCCATGAAACAGTAAATCCCATATTAATCCCTGTTAACTCAGGCTTAGTCATACTCAATGTTCTAGTATCTGTATCAAATGTGACTATCGCGTTGTATACTTCTGCAATGGAATAGATAGCTTCGAGGACAGTAGAGGAGGGGAATTCAAACGCTCTTTTGCTTAATTTAAAATCTGCATCTATGTAATCAATATTCCAGATTGTATTACCCATTCGAAGCATATCTTCAATAACTTTATCTGCTCCATAGGATTCTACAGAATAACTCTTGATTAACTTATCTGACAGCTCTCTAACCAATGAATAACACTTTGCATTCATTACATCTGAATCATCGAGATTATCACTAATATCATTTACAATAAACCACTCAACTTTGATCCCAGTTACAACCTTAATCAAATAGCGTTCCTTGATTAGTTCCACATTCTTATTCGGCTTCAACTTGTGATGCTTATCAATAAAATAGGGGAGGGAAAACGATAATTCGCTCACATCATTTAATTTAATGTTTTTATTGTCATTAAAGATTTCGCTTAATTTACTGATAATCTCACGATTAGGCTTGGCAAGAAAGTATTGTGGTTGAATAGGTTTTTTATTGCGGTCAATTTCTCCTAACATACACGATCCTTTCTGTAGAAATAAATAAGAGAGGGAACAGTCCCCTCTCTAAATCATTCTTGCTTTTAATTTGCTGTTTAAAGCATTCTCGAATTTACTGAGTAAGCTTGTACCAGTATCTTTGTCACTCGCATGGATCTCAACTTTATCAATGCGCACACTATTGTCGGTGCTTGAAGGAGTAGGGGATACTTTAGGAAACAGTCCAGATAAATTCAATCCACTTTTAATCTTGTCTGTAATTCCTCGTACAACATCTACAACCTTAAGGATATTCCCAGTGTCAGATTTGTTGAGGATAAGTTCTTTTTCGTGAGCCAATAAGAACTTGCCTTCATTACCCATGTTAGCAGGAGTCATACCACCAGTCTCAGCAGAAAATATCTTCTGGTTTACTAAATCGTTAAAGCTTCCATCGGGAAATCCATAAACTGAGCGCAATTGGTCATTCTTTTTCTTCAGGGCGTCAAATTGCTGTTCAAACCCCTTATACTCCATAGATCCCTTTTGTAAAGCCGCCATTTTTGTCTTAATTGATTCAGCAGACTGTTTATTGCTCAAGTATTCTGTCCAAGCAACTCGTGCGGCGGTTGTGCCCTTAATGGTTCCAGCAGTGTTTCCACCCGTAGAGCCACCAGTTGATGCATCAGAGTTCGGCGCAGAATAGTCGCCACCAGAATATTTATTTAATCCTTCCATGGATTTCTGGAAGTCATAGACCATATTCTGCATCTCTTTTGAAGTTTCAAAGACATGTTTATTTATTGTACCGAACAACTTATCATATTCACCGCTAATAATACCTAGAGTAGCAGTGACCACAATTGCATCATTACTCATCAATCCTTTTTTCAGTTCATAGAATTTTTTCTGATCCTCAAGAATATCCTTGTATTTTCGTTCAGTTTCTTTCTTTTCCTTGTCTAACTTTTTAAGAGTGTCTTCGTGGAGTTTATCCTCTCCATCCTTAAGTTTATCGTTGTAATCTTTATGATCATCCAATTGGTCTTGCAAGCCCTGTTTGACTAATTCGCGGTCACGGTCACGCTGAAATTTACGAATCTCCTCATCAATTGTTGTAAGTTGATCCTGTAACTCTTTACGTTTAGCCTTGCCTTCCATTGAATTATCAGCAGAAAGAGTGTTGAGCCTATCTTGAATTTTTTGACGCTCATCCATTTTCTTCTTTAGCTCTTCTGTATAGTCAACGTTGGCATTTTCACGATCAAAAGCTTTGAGACGAGCATTGATATAGGTTTCGAACTGCTTTTGCTCTTTGTCGATGTTTTTAGTTCGCTCTTCATGACGTTTATCTTCTTTTTCACGCTCTTGGTCAATAGCGTCCAATGCTAAATCGCGCTGTTGTTCAATGACCTTTTTGTATTCCTCGATGATATTGTCAGCAGCAGACTCACGTAGATCCTTCAGTCTATCGTTGACATCTTTCAGAGCAGAGTTGGTGTCCAGAAGAGAGAGATTAAGCTCTTGGAGTTTATCGTTGTAATACTGAGTCATTTCGGCATTTAATTTGTTACTAGCCAATAATGACTTTACATATGAAATCTCCTTAGTCAAAACAGAGGCTTTATTTTCGTAAATCGGTATCTGATTGCGCAATTCTTTGTTGAATTCAACTGTACCTTCAGTCATCATCTTCAGGTTTGCATCTGAAACCGCTAATGCATCATCGCTTGACTTGGTTTGTTTTTCGTATGCAGCAATTTGAGAGTCAAAGACACTTTTACGCTTCTCATCAATCTGAGCTTGATAGTCCCACCATTTAGCACTATTTTCAGCAAGTTTAGCGTCATATTCGCCTTTTGTTATCTTTTTATCAATAAGTTGTTGGCGTATATCTTTGCTTTGTTGCTCTAGTAACTTCTGCTCTTGCTGTAGGTAACTACTCTGAGCCATTTCTTCTTTACGCCATTCAGCGCTATCTTGTGTATAACGACTTTGCTTGTTAGCAGACAATTCGCGTTTGGATTGAAGTTTTGCAATTTCATTATCGGTTTTTGTGACATATGCATCAATTATATCAAGACTCTGTTGGTACACTTCAGCAGTCCAAGCAGATAGATTGAGTTCCAAGTCACGTACAGCATCGTCAATTTCTTTTTGAGTAGCTTTAACAACCTCAGTTTTGACTTTACCATCGGAACTGGTAGTCGTAGTCTTTGTAGCAGATGTATTTGTATTAACCGAAGGAGTGGAAGCAGATGTGGATTCGCCAACACCATTTATACGTCTAGCACCCTGATATTTTGGAGACCAATAACTACTGCTTAAACTTTGCTCCTTTAGCCCACTGTTACCCATCTGAACAAATTTTCCGTTGCCAGTGTAGATACCTACATGGCTATTTGCTTTGCCAGTGGTATTAAAGAAAACAAGGTCGCCTTTTTGTAGATCTGCTTTCTGCACAGCAACGCCTTGTTTTGCTTGTTCGGCAGCAGTACGAGGGAGGTTGATACCTAGAAATTCATCAAACATTTCCTGAACAAATTGAGAACAGTCAGAAATAGCACCTTTAACAAATTGATCATATGTACCTTTGAATTTGCCGCCCACTTGCTTATATGTAAACTTACCTTGCAAGCCAAGAGCATTAGTGAGAAGCGTATCTAGTTTCGTACCAGATCCTGAAGATGAGCTTGAAGATGAAGTAGACGTATTAGATGAAGTATCGCTTGCTGAGGTAGTTGTTGTAGTCTTAACTTTTGTAGAAACTAATTCAGATGGATTCTTGAGAGCTTCTTTTGCTAGGGCGATTTGATCTTCAGTGAGTTTCTTTTCTTTCTCTAAACTCGCAATGTACTCTTTAGAACCCTTAACCATAGTACTACGTTCATTTTGAACTTTCTTGATTGCATCCGCTAATTCGATAAATTTCATTTGAGTTTTAGTTAGAATTTCGTTTGTATCAGTATAGGATTCATTTGATTTGTCATTGGATTTAGTTGCATCCTTGGTGGCTTTGTCACCGTTCTCAATCATCTGCTTCGTGTCAGATCCGATACTTTTCCAAGTTTGCAATGTAGCAATCAGCTCGTTCAATCGCTCTTTTTCATAAGTTAAGTCGGCCTGTTTACCGCCAGCAGATCTAACCGCACCCATTCTAGATTCTGTCTTAATATCTTCTAAAGTATCTTGACCAGCAACATCCCTGTAGTCTTCCTTCATCTGATCAATGAGCTTCTGTCGCGCGCTCATTTCTAATTCAACAGCCGCAATTCTAGCCATTGAAGCCTTAATGGCAGCCTCAGTTTTTTTAATCTCAGAATCGATGAACTCAGTTTTCTCTTCCTTTTTTGCTTTAATGAATTTCAAAATAGAATCTTTACTAAGACCAGTAATCTTAATGAAGTCACCATATTTTTCATTCATTTTCTTAATTGTGTCAGCAGAAAGAGTGTTCTTCTTTGCTAGTTCGGACTGTGCTTTATTTAGCAGTTCAACTTCTTCTTTTGAATTGGTTGCCCAAACTGAGAGTTCATCAAGCTTCTTAGACATTTCACTAACTTTTTGTCCTGTTTGATCAGCGGAATTTCCCAAACCATCTACAGCGTCTTCAGTATTCTCAACGCCTTCGACTACAGGAGCATAATCGACTTGTGAAATAGCAGCGCCCATATTTCTATAGGATTCAGCAGTTAAGTTAGCAACACCCGGCAGAGACTCTAATAGTTTCATCCCTTGAGCAGCGTTTTTTATATTTCCGCTTTGAACGGATTCAAAAACTTTGCTTAGATTGTTCTTGATCTGATCAGCAGGTATTTTACTATCAGCAGCAGCGGTAGCATATATGTCAAGAAACTTGCGAGTCATTCCATTAATTTTGACATTATTTCTTTCCTGCTCATCAATGTATTCTTGACCAGCATTCTTCAATATTAATGCCTTTTTATTTGTGTTTTCCTGCAACTTAGTGTTTGCTTCGTCATATGCTTTCGTTTCAGCTTCAAGAGCTTCTGCCGCTCTTTGTGCAAATCTACTATTAACATCATAGTAAGAGTCATTTGGATCTGTATTTGCTAAAACTTTTTGTCGAAGTGCATATTCTTCTTCTGCTTTTTTCTTTCGTTCAGCAAGTTTACTGACTTCATCTTTATACTTTGAAATATTGCCTTCAATTTCTTTTGCATTGGCAGCATAAGCGACTTCAGCTCTTTTATTTTCAATTGCGATTTCATCTTCCATTAAAGAGAGCTTCGCTTTAATGGCTTCACTATTTTCATTAATAGCTTTAGTTTGACCATCTATTCCCTGAACAGTGATTCCATACTTAGAAGACAATTCGCTTTCAATTTGAGCTAGTTTTGTTTTCTCGTCGAAATTGAGAGATGTCTTTTTGGAAAGGGTATCATACTCTTCTTGTAGTTGCTTGAGATTAGCTAAATCATACTTCTTCTCATTGAGTGCTTCAGTTTTGTCTGTGAAGTCTTCAGTAACTTGCGTTGCCGAGGAAAATAAACCAATTATGCCTTCCAAAGCCCACCCAATTGCTGCAAAAGCAGCTCCTACGCCTGTAGCAACGAGCAAACCACGCAAAGCCACCTTGGCAATATTTGCTGCTCCAGCCATGCCCATTAAGGAAATTTTAGATGCAATTGTAGATAGAGATAGTCCACGCAGTCCTGCTGATGCACTGCTTGTTTGAATTGTAATACCAAATAACGAAGCTATTGTCTTGGTCATTTCTACAATTAACATTTTGAAACCCATATGAAGTCCAAGTAGAGCAACACTTGCCAGTCCGAAGATAACTGGGAGTGCACCAACTGCATCGACCACACCAGCAACACCATTTAGCATTGAGGCGAGGAGGGAGGTAAGCGTGATGATTGTATCTGAGATAATTGCTTCACCAAAGGCAAGAGACATAGTTTCCCATGCAGTTTTCATCTTTTGAATTCGTGCCTCAAGTGATTGCATATATTTTTCATTTTCTCGTGTAGCTGAACCTTGAGAATTGAGTGCTGTCTCTGTAGCGGAAAGGGAAATATTGTAATTTTGCATCAACGCCAAAAATCTGGTGAGCTGGTATCGACCAGCTAGATTGACTGCTGTATTCTGTTGTGTTTCTTTGGACAAACCATTCCATTTGCTTGCTAGTTCATCCATGATGTCAGACACATCTCGTGTTTCGCCATTAAAGTTTCGCATGGACACGCCAGCAGCTTTGAGAATATCTTCAGATTTATCCATAGTTGTGATACGGGAATAAATTGATTTTAAACTATTGCCGATCACTGATCCACTTTCTCTAGTGGCTGTAGCAATTGCGGTCGTGTGTCCTAAAAGCTCTTCCATAGAAACACCGAAGGTATTGGCACTGGCTCCAGCTCTAGTCATAGATGTTGCTAGGTTCTGCGTCGTCACTGCGAAGTTGTTATCACTTAACTGTTACTTTCAGATATCATTAATATCCTACTGACTATACTTTAAAAGCATAGCGGAGGCAGTTCTTCTTTAAAGTGTCTTTACACTTGACTACCTCTCTGCATATTATTTAATTACGGGTACTATGCAGATCAGACTATATCTTGTTCCTTTGTGAAAGGACTTTGGCGTGTAGTCGTTGCGGATTCCTGTTTATTTACTATTTTATTGATTATTTCCCCCATGAAGTAATCAATATTATTTAAAGCGTCTCTTTCCCATATTATATAAACGTTATACCCAAGATGTTTTAAATGGGCATTTCTCTTTTTGTCTCTTCTAATGTTTTTCTTTTGAATTTCATTTTTCTCACTATCGTAAGGGTATCTGAGTGGATTACAATGCCAATAGTCACCATAAACTTCAATGATATCGTTGGTGTCCTTAATCAAAAAATCAGCAAAATACATGTTGTTAATACAGAATTCCTGCTCATGTTCAATTTTATTGCGTTCTAAATATTCTCTTACAGCTTTTTCAGGTTTTGTTTCTTTTCTTGATTTATTTAGGGCATCATTAAAATAATATTTGCTAAAATTGTTTTTCTTGTGAGTATGATAACAAGAGGTTGTGCAAAAGGAATTGTTTCGATGAATTAAATCATATGCAATAACCTTTATCTCCTTTTGACAGTTGGCGCAATTTCTTGTGGTGGATTGATAATTATATAATCTATCAGAATGATAGTTTTCTGATCTGTGGAGTTTATAACATTCTCTCGAACAGAGAAAATATTCTTGCTTCTTATATTTCGATTCATGAACGAACACTTCTTTTTTACACGAAGCACACTGTACCTTTATCTTTTCTTTACTGGGATTAGGGTTATGTAATTTTAAATATTTATTTCTACAATTGCGATCACATAATGTCACGTCTTTAACGTCTATTCGTTTTCTTTCAAATTCTTTATGACAATTATCACATTTACACTTAACCTTGACTCTCGATGCAGTTGGCAAGTCGCTTTGTGGTATATTTATTTCCTCGCCAGCCTGACATTTATAACCAAGATTATTATAGTATTTTATATTATAATTTGTAATCAAAATTTTGATTTTTAATTCATTTAGTAGCAACTCGCACCTCCATTTTTGGGGGAGAGATGTGAGTAAATAAACAGGTCTTTCCTCAGGATTACCGACCTCTCGGCTTCCCCTGATATAGCCAAATTTTTCTACATGTATTACTACATGAGGAGACTGATGTTAATCTCATTTAACTTATTCGCAATTTCAATACTTTTTCCAGCTTCAACATTAAAAATTGTCATAGCTGCTGTTAACGTATCTACTGACTCTTGAGGTGTTAATTCTGAAATGTTCTGTAACAATGTTGTGGTCTTTGCCAGATTCATCGTGTCATCTTCATCGAATCCCATACGAGCAAAACCAATAGCATTCTCGTTGACTTCTGTGATACTTCGACCAAGTTCATTAGCCAATTGAATACTACGACTCAACATACCTTCAAAGTCCGTTGATTCATCCATTACACGTTTTAATTGAGTCATCTGACTATCTACTTGAATGATGACATCGGTCATATCTTTCAATGCTCTGATGGTCAAGTAAATGGATGATGTTGCACCTGTCCACAGTGCTACTTTGGATGCAGCACTCGCAAAGCGCTCTCCAAGTGTTTTAGCTTCATTTCCTGCTAATTTTGCTTGAGAAGTTATTTGTGTTAGTTTGGTCTGCAACTCGGTCAATGCATTCTTATAATTGCTAACCTTTGATATATTCCCTAACTGAGCATTTAGCGCGGTTAACTCTGCTACCGCCGAAGCGTTACCTTTAAATTTAGATTGAGCTGCTGCAATTTTTCCTTCCATATCTGCAACAGCTTTTTTCCTATTTAAATTCTCAGTCATTGCCGCTGCATGTGCTCTATCTAATGCATCACGATCACGAGCAATTTTTTGCTCCTCAGCAAATCGAGTACGCAACTGACCAAGAAACTGTTGATTACGTTGTTCTTCTTCTTTTAGATTCTTGTCAGCCAACGCCTTACGCGTAGCATATTCTTGTTGAGCTGCTTGTTCGCGCTGCTTATTTATCGCTTGCTCTTTTTGTAAAGCATCTTGTTGTTGTTTGAGATAATCTGTTATCTGACTATAATTCTTAACATTTCCTGCATTATCTACATTGACGCTTACTTGTTGCCCAGCCTGATTTTTATATGTATTTGTCGTACTATTGATTTCGCCAAGCTTATTCTTGTTAGCTCTGGTTCTTGCTAGGGTGTATCCATCTAATTCTTTCTCAAGTTGTTGAAGAGTTTTCTTTTGCTCACTATAAGCTTTAGTTTCTTCATTTATCTTCTTGGTGGTCTGCGTGATGATTGAGCCGTTGGCTAATTGTTTCTGTGTTACTTTTTCAATTGAGCCATCCAGCATTTTAGTCGTTTTAACTGACTCATTGACTACCTTTTGTTGTTGTTCTAATGCTGTATTTAAAACTTTTGTAGCTGCTACAAAGTCATTCATTGATTTAACAAATGACTGGTCGATGTTCACCTTCAAATTCAGAGATTGAAGGGAGGGATGTTTAGCTAAAGCTTTAATTTCATCGTTGATATTTTTAACGCTAGAACCCATGCTGAGGCCAGCTTCAATCAAAATCTTCAGATCAGTCACTACTTAAATCACTTCCTTTTTGCTTCTAATGTCTAAAGAGAAATAAAAAAGAAGCGATTCAAATGATCGCTTCCTAATGTTTACTCGTAATTAATTTGTTCAACCAGCTCACAAATTCCATCAAATATATCTGCCTCATCCCCTTTAAATGTGGAAGGAGAGTGATTTAGAACGCTATCTTTAATCGATAAAAGCATTTCTTTATTCACTTCACTTTGTTCTATAATGAAGAATTCGTTAGTCAACTCTAATACATCTTGATTTCTTGCTTCAATATCTTTAAATTGGTAAGTATTATTTTCAATAATTGGTTGACTGTTTTCATCGTATCTATAATATTCTTTGTCGATTGCTAAAACTTCAGTAGTTATAACCTGCAATTGTTGAAGAAGCAGATTCTTAAATCGTGTTCGCATTCGAGAAGCCTTTCGTTCTAACTCCAGTGAGTGGAGGAAGACAATAAACTTCTCAAGTTGATAGTTATGTATTTTCATTTTTTACTCCCTATGTATTCAAATGAAATGGTAATTTTACATGAATCTTTCGTGCTTAAATTCAATGACCTTATCTTTAATCTCGGACGACATCAGATGCTCGTACAAACCCTTAGCAATACCATTGGTATTAATATGAACTTCATTAACACCTCTCATTAATGCAATAGTTAGTATATAGAGAGACATCTCCTTAATATTCATATTCTGTGCAGCATCAAATTTTTTTTGTTTGAGATGTCCTTTTATTTAAATCTTTAACGATAATTACTGATTTATCTCTTCCATAGTCAACTTCCATGATTACAGTAGGTTTTTGAATTGGGACAGATATACATTTTGAGTGATTGATACTGGAAGAGATTAAGGGGAGTAGATGAGTAGATGTGGTAATACTCGGCGATGGGAAAGGAGAATATTTCTTCATGTCGAGTACTATCTGATTAATGTGTTTCTCCATTTTTAAATTAAAGTCCAAAATTTCTTCTGGTGTACCTTCAACTTCAATTCCATGAATTTTAGCCTTCACAAACTTCTCTCCTTTAAAATATCTTACTTTTTTCATCTTCAAAGTCACGTAAATCATAGATTGAAGTTGTAGAAATATCATTATGATGTGCAACAAACTTGGAAACCAAATTAATATCTACTCCTGACTCCAGCAGATATGTGATGCAAGAGTTTTTGAATATATGTACATTGACTCGTCTTTCTAGAATGTCGGACAGCGTATTGGAACAGAAATCATCAGACCATGCTGCTGACATTGGTTTTATTTCATTACCATATCTGGTCGTGAAGATGTAGTCACTTTCATAACCGCGCTCATCGATCCATTTTTTAATGTGAGGAATTACATCGAGAGGAATCATATATTGCAGATTCTTACCATCGAGCGACCTCCCCTTTCCCCGAACTGTATGAGAAGTGACATAGTTTTGACCTTCAGGAACCTCATAATCTAGGATTTCAGATTTGAATTGAATGATTTCAGATCTTCGCGCACCAACTCTAAAAGCTGTAGCTAACCAAGCCATACCTAGCCAATTCTCATCTTCTTTAAGAACATCCATCATCATGTCATATTCATCTTTAGTTACTTTTACTTTTTCATAGACGCGGTTCCTTGCAATTGCAGGTAGACCACGAGTAAAGTTTCTAAACTGTTTGTAGTTTTCTTCTTCGTCAGCGATGATATTTTCAATGTGGTTACACAGACTAGAAATTACTGATTTACGGAGACTAATAGCGGATGAAGACATTTTTCGATTATCCCGAATATGGCTTAGATATCTCAAGAAATCTCGCTTAGTAATTTTATAAAATGGTTTATTGCTCATGGAGTTCACCATATACCATCCAAACTGTCGGATGACACTTGTATATTGCTTTCGTGAAGCAGGGGAGAGGTCTTGTACTGATACGAATTCTTCAGCAATTAATCTGTAATCCTCATTGACTTGTAGCCACATTTCCTCGGTTACTTCTGCTTGCTTCTTAGCTGGTTCACGCAATGTGTTTTGCTTTACTTCTTTTTTACTCAATTAACATCATCCTTATGTATATTGATCGTAACTTTCCAATGCCATAAATAACACGCTCCCTGTGTTTTGTTATTTCAAATTAATTCCTTGAGACTTTAAGCCTTTATACATAGCTGCCTTGTGAGCACCAGTATATCTTAACTCTTCTCGTGTTGCTTCAGTAAATGAACGGGGTACACCAGCATACTCGAATCCATATTGGTAATTCTGGCCTGACTCAACGATTTCAGCAACATTCCTATCTCCATCTGAACGAATATTCTCAACTACTAAAGTTGTTTCATTGATCAATTCAGATTTCATGCTTTCCTCACTACCTAATAGTCCAGTCCGTGAATACATAGTTGGTTCATACACGTCATAAACTTCTTCTTTTACTTTTTCTTTTTGAATTTGCTTTACGGTCTTAGCCACGTCATTACTTAACGCCATAGAAATTGGCTGATTCAGCTTTTGTAGAAACTTAATCAGATCTTGTTGAGTCTTAACTTGCATCTGAAATTTCCTGAGCTTGTGCTACTGAAGCAACAGCCATTTCAGCAATTACTTTAGCTGCTTGTTGTTGAGCTGTTTTAAACCGTTGTTCCAACTTATCTAACTCTTCTTTAGGAAAAGAGTTGATTACTTCTGTAGTAATGTCATTATCCAAAAGCACACGAGAATATTTGACTAGACTCTCCAAGTCCAACTTTTTAGGAAAGGGGAGGTCGGTAAATTTTTTCATTACCAGAGTATTGAACAAACTCAGAGTACTTTTAATCAAAATATCATCAATCTCAGTACGAGACCTCAACTCATCTACAATGGCAATATATTCTGTTACTACATCCTCCATTAGTGATTCACGAAAATATGTATGTACATTTACTTCGTGATTATCGGGAGTTACATAGATTGTTTTTCGCTGGTTATTTTTACTGTCAATAGCATTAAGTTTGGCTAGAGTTAATTTATTTGATTTTGGCATTTATTCATCTCCCTATGGTTTATGACCATGATAAGCTTTAATTACTTGTTCCGATCTCAGATCATAGTTGTGATATTTGTATACAAACTGTTGAGCTTTTTCGGCTTTCTGATTCCTTTGTCTGTCAGTCATATTCAACACTTCATCAATCATCAATAACATCTCATCGGTGTTTCTAGGTAGGTAAACATGATCATGGAATAGATATTGCTGCGCAGGGGTGAAGGGGGAGACTAGAATACCACCACCAATTCCCAAACTTTCCGCAGGTCTCATTGATGTTTGTGTAATTGACTTATCATCTAAATTTTGTCCGAGAATTATCTTGCTAGAGGAGTATAAGTAAGGAAGATCTTCGTATGCACCATACCCCTTATAGGCTGAAGGATGGTTCAGCAAATTTACTTCACGGTTCGAATCCATCCACCACTCATTGCCAAAGATACTCACATCGTAGCCGCGTTCTACAACTGGCATAATAAAGTTGCGAGTTTGCTCAAATCTACGTTCGTAGTTATTAGCAATAAGCACAATATCTCTTTGTATACCTGAATCGACTCGTTTGTGAAAATCAGGATTACATCCAAATAGCATTAATTCAGCTTGCTTGCCTTTCCTCCAGTAGTTAGGGAGACATTCAGCAGTTGTAGTAAATATATAGTCAGCATAATCAGACCAATAATCACCTATCCAATGATCGAACGGAGTATCCTCTATGCACCACAATGCATGGAATATTCCCTTTTCTCTTGTATGTTCAAATATACCTTCAGCAAAGTTAGCAAAACATTCAGAAAACACAATGTCTACATGATTGTTTTCTATGTAATCTTTGAATAATTCAACTTGAGTTTCCTTGTCTTTATCCCACAGTTGATATTTGCCATCCATAATATGTACTTCATGCCCAAGATTTTTAAATCCTGCTGAAATTCCATATTTTATAAGTGAAGAGTTATTTGTAAATAAAACTTTAAGACCCAATCACAACACCACTTTTCAGTGTATATTCCTCAATAGCCTTTTCAATTTGCTGATATCGAACTTCCCAAGTGTTCTTTTTTGCTACTTCTTTTGTTATCTCTGCTACCTGTTCCCTATTGTTAATTGAAAACTGAATTGCTTTGTCTACTTGAGATAAAAATTCCTCATCGTCTTCTGCCGTTAATACTACATCGGGATAAATTTCAGTTTCTTCCCATTTTGTAGCCACGGACAGCGTACCAGATGCCATAGCTTCAAATAACTTGAGAGGGCATGATGATTGAGTGATGCCGTCCTTTAGATTAAAAGGGATCAAAGAAACGTTAGCATGTTGATAATATGCATGTAGTTCATCATGACTTTTAACGCCCAAATTAATAACATTCTCAGGACAGTGTTTCCCGAATTCTTGTCCTACTAAAAAAGTCTTGTATCTATCCGCTACTTTTTTTATTAAGTTCGTTGAAATCCATGAACCAACAGCTCCAGAAAACATCACAATAGGTTCATTAACATCTCTATATTCTTCAGGCACGTTTGAATTTCGCTCAATATACGAATCTGGACAGGCGTTTCTAATCAAATAGGTAGGTTTGGATTCCTGAGTCTTAGCATATAGTTTTTGACTTGTAGTAAATATCATATCTGCCTTATTCATTGCTTCTTGTTCATATGGAATCCAATCTGGAAACTCGTCAACGCGATTATAGATATTGATCTTTGCTTTGATGTTTTCTACATACTGAGCAGACTTAGCCCAAGTGTAGTAATAAACATCTACTTTAAGTTGTTTATGTTTAATCTTATTTAGTACTTCTTGAAAATTATGATATACAAAAACATGAGGATATACTTCTTCAACAGGTTTGTTTGATTGTTCGTTGTTGCAGAAGATAACATCGTAGCCATTATTGGCGAATTGCTCTGAAATTTGCTGTGGAGTTTGCTTTAAAAATCCCCAATTTAATGTTGGCGGATAAAGCATTACTTTACGTTTGGTCAAGTTTTTATCTCCCTATTTGATTTAATTGTTCTGGCGACATAATGTGTTGACTATAGGCAAACAAATCACAAAAAAGCTCAAAGCCATTGTCTTGAGCCATCTTACAGAAATATGCGTCTTCGCCCTGTGGATGAAATCCGTATTTTACGGACTTATAAACTGCTTTATCCAATAAAATGACTGCTCCAGTTAAATCCACTCGTTGCAATTTAGAGCAGAGTAGGGCAGGGGCGGTCTTAACATGGTAGTTTGTAATATGTCGATATTGTCCCTTATCGTCCAATTTCATGATATTTGGATACAAGTACGGCTTATCTTTATTGGTCAAATATCCATTGTAAATTAATCCCGATATGATCTTTTTCCCATGCTTGAGTAACTTAGTAATGACATCAGGTTTTACAAGGATATCTGTATCGATAAAAATCAATTTATCGGTTCGAACTTTGCTCATAATGTAATTCTTTAAGTTGCTCAAACTCTTATATATGTATTTATTTCTTACTGTAAACTCTCGTTCATCTTCGGGTGAATTATTGTTGATAACATCGATTCTGATATTATTATACAATCCTTTATTATCCTTCTTGAATCCATTTAACAGATCAAGTGTCCTATCAGAACTATCGTTAACTACAAAGTGTAGATTGATTAAAGATTTGGGATAATTGATCTCAAAAATCTTCAATAAATACTGTGGAAGTATCCATTCTCTATTTCGAATTGGTGCAGCAATCGTAATTGTTTTCATGTTTCTATCGCCTTATCATTTTGATTATGTATTTTATTGAGCCACTCTATAAACTGTTCATTAGTGTTGTCGCCATATCCATAAAAGTGATGAAAATCATCATGACAAATATTGCACAAAGTAACTCCGTTATGTACAGCTACTCTTTCATCTATAGCCCAATTCCATCCGTTCAGATGATGAGCATTTAAATTTCCACCTTTGTTATCACCACACGATTGACATGTGTATTGGTCTCTATCAAAAACGGACAGTCTCCAATGTTTATACTCAGAAAACTTTCTTTTAGCAATTCTCTCTTCATCAGTTAGTAGGGGATTCCATGCAGGATGATTTTCTTTTTTGTTATTCTCTCTGTAACAATTCATACAACGAACACCCTTTAAGAAGTTTGAAAGTTGTATAGAGCTCCGATTACTACATAGACAAATGTAGTCCAATTTTATTTTATTAGAACGATACTCAGAGGAAATTAACTCACACCCTTGAGAACTAAAAATATCTCTTATTTGCTCAATGGTGTACTTCTGGTTTCCAGAACATTTTCTGCAACGAACACCAGATCGAAACTCGTAAAAAGCTATCTTGCTCTCATTCCCACATGAACATATATATGATAATTTTTGTTTATTGTTTATATATGTATCAGAAAGTAGTTTACATTGATTTTGTTTGAACTCATTATAAACTTCGGAATATGTATATTTTGGCCTGTGTCCAGAGCATTCAGGACACACATATTTTTTTGATAAAGCATTGTAGCTTGTAAACAAATCATGACCTCTAATACATTGAACATGAAATTTTTCTTTATTTCCGATATAGATAAAATTTTCATCAATGACTTTAAAATTATTATCAGATAACTCTTTAATTACTTCTTCTGCTGTTTTCTTTCTGCCTATTTCTATTCACCTCAAATAAAAAGAGACGACAAATATTATGCCGTCTCAGTGTAGTATGTATTTTTTAGTCTTGGTCGTCGTAAACGATCATGTCAATCAATGTATCTACACCATCCACTTTGGCAGGGAAGAGGTCAAATACAAGAGTGAGTGTGCTTGGATCTCCTTCAGCACTATTGGAGATAGTGAAGTTAGGTTGGATTTTTGCTTTATAGCAAACCATTTGTGAGCCCACAGCAGATGTACTGGTTTCATCGATCCAAATTGTGTCACCAATCAGTTTCACATATTTAGGGAACCCTTTAGCGGTGAAGGATAGTTTGCTTGCCTGCGCAACTTCAGTTTGATAGTAAACCTCAACTTCATCACCCGGCTGTACTGTTGCACCAGCTCCAATAGTAATGGTCTTGTCCGTGACAGTGTGAGTCTGATTTTCTTTTACAGAAAGACCGTTCACAAACGGGAAGACTACTACATCACCAACTGGAACCTTTTTAAGTGCAACTGTGTTATCTGCTAGGACTGGTAGAATTTCTGTCTTATAGACATTTTGTTTGCCGCGTTTAATTTCTTCGCCAGCCAAGATTGCCAAATGCTCCAGTGAGAAGATTTGTGTTTCAACTGTCAGAGTGGCTGTTTTTTCACCATCCCACGCAATACGCCGAGTACCTGCACCCATTGCATAAACACGACTTGATGCCATTTCAAGAGATGAAGTATTGGCATAGTCCATTTTCATCAATGGAGTGCTGCTTACGAAATCGACAATCTGTAAATCTAGAATGTCGCGATTACCATAACGACCATCTGTAAACATTAATTTTTTCCTCCTAATATAAATAATCTCCGACCCTTAATAGAGTGGAGATTAAAGTTTTGTTCTTTTTATCCATTCTGGTAACTTGGTATTTTCGCCAAGATGACCGTTTGCCCAGACTGGATGAAGCCTGTTGAAACTTTCTTTGATGTTTAAGCGTTCGAATTGCTCATAAACCTGATAAATTGTGAGTGTACCGACATTGAAGATGTTTATTCCATTGTTACCTGCATTGCAGAGGATAGAGAGGATATCTTTAATTTCAAGCACGTCTTCTTTTTTTTGTGCTTTCTTTTTGAAGAAATTGATACGATCTTGAAAAGCCTGTGCTTTAGCAGTTTTCTTAGTACCTTTCTCTGACTCTAGATCCATTGCATTCAATTGCTTAATGACTAATGCGTAATCCTTAAAATTATCTTTATGTACAAAATCTACACCATCAATCTTAAAAGACTTAGATATACGATCAAAGACTACTTCAGACTTAGAAAAAAAAGACAATGAATCGGTCATATAATCTTGAAGATTGGGGTGGTCTGTAAGAATATCAAAGTCAGAAGTATCTTTAATTAAATCGTATTCATCATCAGAGACATTGAACAAATCAATTAATATCTTCTCCTTATCGAATAGAGAGAACTGCACTTTCAGCATATACTCTTCATATCCTACTTTTGATATCTCATCCATAGTGGGGGAATGAATGTTAACTGCACCATTAAACAAGATAGGTTGTGCTAAAAATGCTTGAAGGCGATCAATAATCACTTAATCACCTCAGTTAAAATCATAAGTTTTATAAACAACATAAGATCCATGATAGTCGGTATTTACACTTAAATGATCCATCGTGTGAAAATTTGCTTTCCCGACTCCAAGCCCATCAAAGTCATTAAACAGTTCATCCAATTTAATGGTTATGTAGTCTGTTCTTAATGTACCATAGTCTGTACGAAACAAGTCTTGATGCGTGAAGACATTGAATGTGATGAATCCAGATTTATAAGAATTTCCAACTTTTCTGTAGTTTCCAAAGGTCATTGTTATATAAGTCTTTTTCTCTTCTGAAGTTTTCGGTACAAACTTATAAGGAAATATGTGCTTATACATCATTGTGAGGGGATCAATATCTTTTTTATCTAAGAAGTCAGAATCATTGTGGGCTAAAGCTTTGAGTATTTCCTGAGATGACAGGAGTTTATCTATAACAGTCATTTTGTCTCTGGCCAAACTTTCAAACCTTGACACGTGAACACCTCCTCAGAGGTTAGGTAACCCGATAATCCCGTACAATTTGATAGCTCAAGAATCCACTCACGTCAACTGAACGAGTATCATCAAAAGTCGAAATAACGTTCTTTAGTTGATCTAATGTCTGTGGAACAGTACGATGCACTTCTTCCCCCAGACTGTTTCTGGCAATCGCTACGTACAGTCCACCGTTTGCTTCAAGATGTCCCAGTTCATAAGTGATGCTGATGCATTTGAGTGTTTCGATTGCTGATGCTTTACTATACTTAGTCTTATCAAAAGCCATCTTCAGCTTGTTGTCTGTACCAATTGAATAGGCGAATTCATATTGAGAATTGATCGCTACATCCAAGTCTACTTCGACGATTTCCACTGTAGGTGTAGCACTGATTACAATGTCACCGTCAATGCCAGATGAATGTTGACGCGAGTAGGGGAGAGCAGAGAACGTAATCCATGCGTTATTCAAACCCTCTGTGTAATTCTCTGGTTTCAGTTCACCAAAGCGAACAATACTTTGACCCATGTACACACTCCTTATATTAGTGATTTAATTTTTATTTCTTTTTGCCCAAACGATAATCCATTGGCATTCTTAACGTGCAAAATAACAGTACCCAGCTTACGGTTACTGTTTGCTTTGACTATACAGGTGTTTTTAATCGGATCTTGCGAGGTAATTGTAGCGAGGAGAGTGGGGGAACCATCTTCAGAAGTTAATGAAAACATACTTTCATCAGATAGTTGCAGTCCATTGTTCCAGAAGGTTGCGACATATTCAGACTGGCGGTTCGAGTAAATATCATTTGCTCCGTCTATAGTTGCAACATAATCGTAATGACTAGTGGGGGCGACATAAATTTCTAGAGTTTGAGTCAAACCATATGCAAAAACCTTAATCTCTGCATCACCGGATTGAAGGATTGTTAAGTTCCCGTCCAAGTCGACTTGAACAAGCTCAGGAGTTGTACTTTCATAAACAACTTCAGGTTGTGACACTGGGATATCATTTTTAGTCACTTTAACGTTTACCTTAGCACTCTGGTGTTGGCTAATTGAGAGGGGGTTGTCATTAATGATTTGCAGAGTGTATTTGGTCAACTTGCTATAATCTGCAATACCTAATTCTAGGTTGTCTGTGGTCACATTAATCTGATCGGATTGCAAACTCAAATTTACTAATCCATCATCTGACATATAATCTGTATCAATTACCTTAAATGCTTCATTGCCAATTATGAAACGTGTATCACGTTGTATAGCTTGAGTTTCATTATTTTTACTCACTACAATCTGTCTTCGTCCCGCAGGTAGATTCATAACCTTATCTTCTTCAGTTCCAAAATTTGAACGAGCATTAAAGTAGAGTATAGAGGGGAAGGTTTGGATAAATCCATCTTGATCAATCCACTTCAAATCAAAATTACACTTTTCAATTTTACCTTTTGAATATAGAGGGCTATCATCAACATGAAGGCATATCCATTGGGAGCCATTAACTTGAGTAACTTTATCTCCAGCTTTAATTTCTAAGCCCGGGTACATTATAATCGATTTGATTGTTGGAATTTTTCCGTTAGATAAAATATGTACTGGCGATTTATCCAATGAGTCATTGATAGCGACTTCTTCATAAGATAGAGAGTTGGTGAAATCATTACTATAGATACTGATATTTTGTTGCTTTTTTGTTTCTGAGACGGTTGCAGGAATATTCCTAATTCGAGCGTTCAAACCCTTGTAAGATATATTTTCACCTACTTCCACTCATATGATGAGTAAGAGTATTGAACAATAAGATTGTTTACACGTTCTTGGATATTGTCTCTTAAGTCCATTTTTGCTTTCAAGTTATTTGACTCAGCGTATCTTTTAAAGTCTGAATTATTTAATGCCAGTCGCATCTCTAAGACATTGTTAACTTCTTTATCCATCCATTCAACCTTCATCATTTCTGCAAGAATCTCTTCTTCGAGCTCAGAAAGGCTAATGTTAAAGCATTTACTGTCTTCGTTTCGATCTGACAAATTCTTTCTACAATGAGTAAACTTCGCTATAGATGATTTCAGAAAACTGAAGATATAATCTTCATATGTTTCAGTTGACTCTCTGAACATCTCATCTAGCATATAGTCTTGTATTTTAGTACTAAAACGCTCATAGATATTGACGAATGGAGTCATCTAGACACCTCCAGCTCAGTTTGATTTTTCGCTTGCCAATTCAACCAAGCTGTTACCAATGTAGTCGTCAATAGCTTTAATTTTATTGAAGTCTCCAAATCTATTATCTTGAGATTTAATCCCTTGGATGTATCTTTGAATGAAAGTCTCTTTTTGAACCTTTGTTAGCCCCTTAAATACAGACATCATTTCAGCAGTTGTCAGATCTACCAGTTTATCAAGACGTTCTCTATTCAAGATACTTTCATAGTCAGAATCAAGATAGAGAGCTTTAACGACATTCTTATTCAAAATAAAGTAAGCTCCATTGCGAGTTAACTCGGGATGGTTGTAGTAAATTGCCCGTAGTTCTTCGTAGGTTACGGATCGCGTAGCACCAAACTCTGGAAGGTAAAGTGGTTGTGGGGAATTGCCCTTTAAGTTTAATCCACCTTCGATCAGACTTACAATCTTAACTAATTGATTTGAGTTAATATTCAATTCTTCTTCAATGTCGTAATACTCGTCATTTACTTTTTCGACGGTCGTAGTGACTGATTGGGTCGCAACTTTATCTTCAAGCAATTGCTTAACCATAGCTCTTAGCTCTTCAATCTCAGTAGACATTTTTTCTTTCTCTAGAGAACTTTCATCTACAACATCTTTTGTAGGTTCAGCATTGGCCGTCTTTCTCGGTCCCGCCATAAATTAAAACACTCCCTTTGTAAATATAAATAGGGGTACTTTATATAAGCACCCCTTCTAATTTAAATATTATTATGCCAACGAATTCCACATTGCATATCGACCACTGGTTACGATTTTTACATCCCAACGTTGATGAATGGTGTAATCCATGGAAAGGTCGGCATTTTGAGTAGCTTGAGATTCAATGATTTGAGTATTACCCTCGAATCCAATTTTAACAATCTTCTGAACAGCAGAAGAGAGAATCAGAAGAGTTTCTTCGTCAATAGCAAAATCATCTGTGTTCGGAATTAAACGCTGTTCCAACTCGAATAGGTCAGTACCTTGGAAGTTTGTAAGATATCCGTGAGTGTTGTACTTATCACCAAGGCCAAACTTAAAGTATTGGTCAGCAGGTACAACTTTGGACAATGCCAGTTTTGAACCGAAAGCGGCAGCAGTACCACCACCATTGGCAGCGACAGTACGCTGTGTCAATCGGTTAAACTTATCTTGTGCAAATGCACCAGTTTCTTTATAGCCAGCACCCAATGTAGGATAGCTATCAATAATAGCATTATATACATCGACAGTGATTTGAGTCTCGACTGAACGTACAACTCGCGTAACGAATTCGCCCCAGTTCACTTTACCAGAGACAATTCGATACCAATCTTCGCCTACTGTGATGATATGATTGACAGGTGTAAGAATTACATCACTACCAAGCAAACGTTGGCGTGTCCCCTTGCGTTTACCATTAGAAGCGGTTGACACAACGAACAAATCACTATTTGGTACATTAAATACCAGATTGTCTCCCCAGCCTACAGATTTAACATCTGCAAATTGACTAAAGTTATCCATGACTGTCTCAGGTACGATAATATCCAACATCTCAGAAATGAGAGAGAACATTGTCCATTTAACAGTAGGGTGACTTTGAAGTGCGGTTTCGTTGAATTGATGTTCAGCAGGCAAGTTTGCATATTTGACAGCAATAGTTGTTAAATTTTTAGAGAACAAATTTTGCTTGTCTTGCAAAGACAGAGTTCCAGCATATTGGCGAAGCTTACTCTTTTCAGATTCACTTTTGGAGTTTTCATAGCGAAAATGACGGAAGAGTTCTACGCCAGCCTGTACGATATCTTTTTGTTGCTCATCGAGTTTGTTGTATCTCATAGAAAAGTATGGTTTCATTTAATTGTTATCTCCTTGAATTATAATATTGGTTAGATTAAACAGAACGTACGACGAGCAGTTTAGTAGCAGGGATACGACGATTTCCTACAGAGATAGTTGTCTTATCAACAACTTGCATAGCAACCAGAGAATTTCCAGTCAGGTCATCTGCGGCAGCAGGTTTAAGCGCTCCATTTACAGGTACAACATATTTACCTTTTGCTGTCACTCCAGTAATACCATCATCTGTAATGGTGAAGTCGTCTCCAACCTTCAGATGGAATGCCGTAGCTGGACGATTAGCTGGATTTGTAAACAGAGTTACATCAGTAAGGTCTACACGCAGACCGTTCACCTCGATCAACTCAGGTGACCGAACCAGCAAAACTTCTTCTTTAGTGACATCAGTAGGTGTTGCTGCTACATACAAATCCGGTTGACCAGAAACTTGAGAAGTGATCGCTACAAAACTACCATTGGGCATATCTACAGTATTTCGTACATTTTTAACAAAGGCATCAACATTAGTTCCTGCCATAGTACCTAGATTAACAATTTGCATTTAAAAAACTCCTTTAATTATGTATAATTACTTGCTAAGACGAGACCAAACATCTTTTGATTCAGATGCTTCAGGTTTTTCATCATTTTCGATAGGTAATGTACCCATTTGACTAAAATCTACTTTCACATCTTTATTGCTTTCGGAAATTCTGTCATAAGCAAATGCTTTGATATCTTTTTCGAACTCATTAACAGAATTGTAAGAGGTTACCTTATCACGCCATTCAGTCAACTCTTCTTTGGAGAAAGCTCGTGCAATTTTCGAAAAGATGATTTCAACTTGCTCGCTTTTCTCTTTGTCTTCGACTGATTTTTGATATTCTTTTAGTTGCTCAATAGTAGCATTCAGTCCTTCAATTTCACTTTCTTTTTGAGTCAGTTGCTCCTGAACAACACTAAACTTATCGTTCAATTCAATATAATCGTTTTGTTTTGTGGAGATTTCATCTTTGAGATCATTGATCGCTTTTACCGCATACTCTTTATGTTCATCAACCACTACTTTAGCAAAACTCACTTCAATTTCATCAGCACTACCATTATCCCAGTCGGTTGGTACATATTTAATCTTAGTTGCAGATTCAAAGTTAAAGGAGACGTTATCACCATTCTTTGAATAGGGGATTCGCACATCTTGATAGTTATTCATTCGATCAACCGCATACACATTTTGATCATCAAAGTCACGCAAGTAATATCTTACAACCTCAATCTCTTCATCCCACCAATTCATTGTTTCGTATTTAACTTCTGAAAGTTTACGACTCAATTCTTCGCTAAGTTGTCCAACTGTGAGATTAAAGGAGGTTGCGATTTCTTTTTTGGTTTTCAATTCTTCTTTCTCCTTTTGTTCAGTTTCTTTTATTTCATTTGTTGCAAATTTCTGTTTAAATTTTTCCATCATGGTGTTAACTTCATCTGAAAACTCTGAAAAGTCAGTAGAGGTGAACTGTAATTCTATTGTTGAGTTCTGCATAGCTGGCTGAATGTTTTCACCAAGTCCACATGCACCATAGAACTGAAACTTAGTGAAGTGGAAGCAATTATCATCTCCCCAATCACCCTCAAATTCATCTGACAGCTCCATAGACTGACCTTTAACAATATCTCTATTCATAATGTCAACTGAATCATCAAATTTAGTCCACAACAGTGCTTCAACCGTTAAAAATGATCTTGTTACACCATCGTCACACAATCTATCCTCGAATGTAGCATTATTGGATTCAGGAATTATACCTATGGCTTTGCCGAGATATTTAGTGGCAATGTCTCCGTCTTTTCTGACTAGGATTTCACGGTGATCTGAAAAGTCTACTTGTCCAGTTGAACGATTGTTTTCTACATATGCAAGTACTGGAGTGTTGCTGAGAGAAGGGATGGCTTCTTCGATTACTTCTTTTGAGAAATAAGAACCATTATGATTTTTACCAGTGTGACAAAGCCAAATTTTTACCTTTTGAAACCTAATGTCTGATTCTTCTGATTCGTATGTATTTACAGATTGAAAAAGTATTGGTATGTTTCTAGAAACTTTGTTGCTCAATTAATTATCACCTCCCTTCATTGTTAAATGTCCAAATTCGAGTCATTGTCTCGTGTTTTTTCTCCGCTATCAGTAAGATTAGATTTTTGCGGAGCACCGACTTCATTACCTGATTGGACATGAGAAGAGGAGAGAGGACGCATTCTTTCTTTTAGGTCAATTGAATCTTCAAGGTTAATTAAATTGGAGAATTCTTGCGGGGTTTTTCCCATTGCTGTGGCAACGTATGTTACGGGAGCTCCATATTGTGCGGCTTTTATGGCACGATCAAATCTCTCTTGTTGATCAAATCGAGTACCTTCAAGATGACACTTAAACCTGTATTTACCCGTTGTTTGACGTAATTGAAAGTTAATAAATCTTTCGAACTGCCTATAAATCCTATATACAAACATTTCATCAGTTTTAATGGATGCTGCTAAACCAGAACCATTCAGTTGTTTTTCACCAAATAATACAGGGGATGTACCTGATGTTTCCCAGAACTCACTATTGCCCAAACCTACAATGCTATCCTTGCTATCCGCTTGTTTGAAATCCAGCGCTTCAGTTTCCAAGGGGGTAGTTACAACTTTAACTCCTTGAGGTACAGCGGCTTGCATAAGCGCAGAGAATTGACCAGCAGTATCAGCCATGATAGCAAAGTCATCTTTTTGTTTTCCACTTTTTCCTGCACCATCTTTATGCATAGGGATCTTATTGACCAGTAGCTTCCATACATCTAAAGAGGTTTTTGTTTTAAGCAGTTCTTTGTAATTGACGATTTCAATACTATCTAAGAACAATCCCATTAAAGGAGGAGAGATACCAGCACGAGTATCGTCAAACTTAAACGTCCATGCTTTAGCAGGATCAAGTTTTTGCCAATAGCTATATTGGCCAGTTTCATATCCAGATTTCTTCTTAGAGTGTTCTTTTTCTCCAATAAAATTATTGTAGTATTCTCGAAAGTCGGGATGAAAATCATCTAAGCTTACACCCGGATTTAAAAAGTACGACATGTTGAACGCATATTGGTATCCTAGATCATTTCTTGACCATATCTTACAGTAGTTGCTTGGTAATTCTTGAAGTCGTATACCATTTTCGCTTTCACGAAGATAATAATATTTTGCATCTTCGAGAATCATTCCTTCAGCTACTTTATGTAGTTCAGACACTAAATCAAAATCTTCGATCCACTGCAATGCCTTAGAATAAGACTTTTTGAACGCTTTGCTTTTCATGTCTTCGGCATCTGCATTTGTTGGCTCTAAATAGTGATCATAAGTAAGTATTTCAGACATATAAATAACGAGCTTCTTAAATTGCATGATAAAATTGAACAAGTATTGTGATAGATCTTTCAATTCTCTTTCATGGTTCTTTGGGTTAGCAAGCATCTTTTTAACACTGTCACGATTAAATTTGGCTGGAGACATGTTCATGTCTTTTAAAATTTGATTTTGCCAAATAGGACTAATCATTGAAGGATTATTCATTGTGTTGAACAATACCTGTGTAAATTTTCTCGCATATTCTTCGTTGAAAACAATCTCTTGTTCTTGTGTTTCTTCCTTTACTTCCGGCTTCTTAGGTGTGCTTTTCATTTTTCACCCACTTTCGTTTTTGCGTTTATAAAATCAAGTGAAGAAATAGTCTAGGTAGTTTACATCTTCTTCGTCACGCTTTACGTCCTCATAAGTTTTTAAGTAATAGAGAACATAAGCAAGAGCAGCCCAGATATCTTTCTCAGTTTTCTTAACCACCTGATCCACACCAAGTTTACCTCCTTGTTTTTGAACCAACTTCAAGTTGGCAACCTGATCGATTAACTGATCTGTTTGGTAGTGTGCAGCTTTAACTTGATTAATCTCTGTGTCTTTTTCTTTTGCTTTTGTGGTCTTGCTTGTTAGATCAAGCATTTTTTCAGGAACAAGAAGCTTCAGTCTTCCACTCTCAACAAAGTCAATAAAGTTGGTTATGATATCTGTCTGTATTCCTTGAGCTTTCAGACTAAATATTTTTAATAGAGATATCCCGTCCTGCGGTACTTCATCTGTGTTAATTGTGTCCCAGCTATCGTATGGATCGTTCAATAGAGGATCGTAAGTTTCCTTCATAAGTTCTTCAACTACACCTTGTCCAATACCATTAGCATCTACAACAGTCACATTACCGGAATAGTGCTTGTCGAGTCTTTTCAAAAACATTGCTTGATCGCTAAAATTTGTTCCATTTGGAGGGATGAAGATATTTGCAACAGTGACAGACTTAATGGTTCCGTTAGCATTTCTCTCAACTTCCGCAACAACGAACGCTGATTTATTATTATTGTTTGATTGAGATCGGGCAATATCCGCTCCAACATAATATTCCCTGTTCTTTTTGGGGGTAACAGATGCTCTGTTAACGGTTCTGAGCTCCATTAATTTATTGATATTAACAAGAGCACCATCACTAACTCCACACCATCGAGATTCGTAGTTTTGTGCAAATGAAATAGCACTTGTAGTAGGATCATCTTTTTTGGCTAAAATTTGAGTTCTAGTTTCTCCTCTGCCATAGTGACAGGGAAGCTCCCAACTTGCACCTAAGACCATTTTTCCCTTTAAATCAGCCATATCATCAATCATGTTACTTAATCGAATGAATTCATCGCTGCCTCGATATCCACTTGTAGTGAGGTAATTTATCATACCGTTCAACTCATAGGGATTGATTGCAGATAATCTTCCTATAGTTCTACGTGGCACGTTTACTACAGGCTCTAAGGCATCCTTAAAGAGAGTGTTATTTAACAACGCAGATTCTTCTACGTTCAATCTTCTTCTACGTTGACCCTTGGAGTTTTGAGCATTGGCAAGCACACTGTAAATTGCTCCAGAGGTGAATATTACCTCTACCTGATCTTTTGAGAAACTGGATTTTACTATCTCATTATTCATAAGAGGAAACCATTTTATGATCTCATTGTGTTTTTCTTCACTTATAGAAGAGGCATTTTCTCTGGTTTGCGCGCTCATAGCTATAGTTATGTCCGGGAAGAAAATGCAAGTGTGATAAATGCTCATCAATTCAATCATCGTCTTACCAAAACCACGGGGGAATACGCCATATGTACTAACAAATCTACTCATAGATCTTAAAAATACTCTCTGATCTAAGTCTAGCCTCATGCCGCCTTTTTCTGGTGTGATCAAGTCATAAAATAAATCAGGGAACCACTTACTCCATTGGACAAACTCAACCCATTTGCTTAGATTTTTATCAAATGAATTACTTTTTTTATCATCGATTTTAACAGGAGAGTTAAACTCAGCATTGGTTCCAACTCTAGAACTCTTTTTAGTGTGCTTGAAGTTATCGCTCTGAAAATTATTGTAATTAGCCATGACCTGATTCATCCTTGTTCAAATCGCTCATCTGGCTTTCATAATCCATCTTTCTCTTGTCATAAAAATCATAAATCTCTTTATATTCGCAAGAAGGCAACCCTTTGATGTCACGGACGTAGTTAATATAGCACCATAAAGTAACATCTACCTTATCTTTTGGTTGCTCAATAAATGAAGGGAGTAGTCCCATTATTTCGTGATTTTCTTCAACTATCCTAGCTAATTGCCCAAACCCGTCGAGACCTCCAGACAAGTCTGCTTTGCTCATTTGCGATGGTTTGAGTTTTCCAGCTTCTGCTACGTCTTTTACCATTGCAGCCCATTCTTTAGCACCCTTTAAATCTCCACTTGATTTTGCAAGTGTTTCTTTGACTTTATTTACACAAAATTCTCTAAAGTATTCCTCATGCATAGTAGTCAAGAGTTGAAAGCTGGACTTTAGTTGTTGGTACTTATTTTCAAATAGTATGTATTCATCATCTGGATACCCATAACCGTATTTGTCTTTTAGTTCGCCTATATCGTATTCACTGCTAATATTTATCTGATTGTTTGTTCCCTGCTCTTGGATATCTTCAGTTAGTACTGAGTCATTCCATGTTAAATCCTTGAACTTCTTAAGTTGAATTGTTTTTATGTATAAACCAAAAGTGTCTTGTCTTTTTAATGTTGCTTCTTCGATTGCTGATTCCCAAATAGACGCAATGAACGGTCTATTCATTTGTAACAATGCATCTTTTACAGTTTGCATGTTAGAATAATCTATATTCTTTTTCAGGCATGGTTTACAAACGCCAAATCTACCATCCGCGTCAAACTTACTACCTGAAACATAGAAATCTGTTACATTTTTATCTCGTTCACATGTATTACAATATTTTTTTTCTTTGATCGATTTACTATCCATAAATCACCTTCCTAAACATGCTCCTTAATTAAAAAACCATGGGGTAGGAGGGAGCGTCCGGTTTAAAGAACCTTATGGCAGGATCTCCCCATGTAAAAATAAATAAGAAAAAACCCGATTCTATATGTAATCAGGTAGTCGATTTATGTATTCTTTTAAAGTTTAATCTTGTATGTGCATTCAATATCTGAGCCATCTAAAACTATGTATTTTTGCATTGGCGTTGCGTAGTACCGCTTAGAAATTGCGTAATCATCAACGCCCATTAAACTACCGTTCACAACAACCTCTGTCTTACCAAACTCTTTCTCATAGTTATGATGAATATGGCCTGAGTAAATGTATTTAGGAACAAATCCTAAGAGTTGAGGGAGGTTTTTCGCTGAAGTATAAGCCGAATCGAGATCGCCGTGGACGAAGACATGATTTTCTCCTTCAATTTCCTCAACATAAATCCCGTCAGTATCTTTTACAATTTCGATGTTCTTGAAATCTTTCAAACGAGTTTCTAAAAACCATGGAATTAAATACTCTAGGTTCTCTCGGAAAATTGAGTCATGCTTATTTGAAATTAATCTGCTATGATTTCCGATAATATTAATGAATTTTACTTTGCGATGATGAAGGGATAGTTCTGCTAGTGCTTCCGCAACACTTTCCGCAGCAATTTGAATCTGATTAATCACATCTTCACCAGACTGAACTCTAGCAGACACATGGATCGCTCCGTGAATTATGTCACCGAGATTAGCAACGATAATTTCGTCAATATCGTTTCTCTTACTGTATTCCAGCGTTTTACTAATGAGATCAGATAGTCTAGATCTAAAAATATCAATATTGTATGTATTTAGACTGTTCTTAAACTCACTTCCAATGTGCCAATCACTCCATAAAGAGATTCCTTTTTTATTGGTTGATTGTGCTACGAGTGTAGAAGAGGGAGTGAGTGGCTTCATTTTTTCTAATTCTAGTACAGCATCTTTAATAATATTTTGTAGGTTTTCGAAACGAGCTTCTTTGAAGATTAATTGATTATACTCACGTTTTTGATCACGAAGTTTAACGGTTTCTTTCTTCAACTCCAATGTAGCATCTCGAACCTCTTCAGCCACTTCATTGTTTGCAAATTTCTCAAGAATCACAGGTTTCCATTCAAGATAGCTTTTGTATTTCTTGCGCCATCTTGATTCTGTGTATTCTTCCTCTGACTCTTGATTTAGCAAAGTAGCAGCTTGGGTCCAATTCAATCCATACAATTCCAGATTGTCACCTAGACGAATATGATAGTCTGTAATAGTTTCATTTACGCTTCTTTTTGCTGTTGTAGGAGTCATCAATTCACTCCTTTGGCTGAACTGGAAGATCTTCATTGATAGAAATTGTTACATTTTTACCATCATAGAATTTAAGTTCACTCAATAGGTCATACGTTTTAAATCCATTTTTATCTTCTTCGGTGATTTCCATAGTTTCTGTGTTCAGGAAACCTTTAAATTTAATAGAGTTATTTCGCTTTGCCATATTATATTGCCCCCAAAATTTTTTATTGTAATAGAAAAGAGGAGAGGAGAGAGGAATTGTCTCGTCCTATCCTTATCAACGTTCTTGTTATATGTTTATATATGTATTATTTTATCGTTTAAAGTATATAAAATTACTCTTTTACAGCGTTTTTTAGAGCTGTAGCTGGTTTGAAGGCTGGAGCTTTACTAGCTGGAATATCCATTTCTTCTCCAGTCTGCGGATTCCGTCCTTTACGAGCTGCACGATCACGAACCTCAAAATTACCAAATCCGAAAAGTTGAACTTTTTCACCTTTTGCAAGTGTATTAGTGATAGCACTGAGTGCTTCGTTAATTGTTTGCTCTGTGTCCTTTTTAGCCAATCCTGTTTTTTCTACTACTGCGTTTACCAAATCTGTTTTATTCATTTATAAATCTCCCTTAATGTTTTATTTGTTGTGGTGAAAGTATGCCATTTGAAACTTCTGTTACTTGTCATTAAGCCGTGAATTAGCATACCTCCCCTAAAACACCTATCTAAAATACACTCAATTTTATGAAAACCCTTATGTATCAAGGGTTTTCATTTTTCAGCCAATTCTCGTTTCCGACTTTTTATTATTTTTATTCCTATAAGTTAAATTTCTCTCTTTTTTCTTCTCATTGTCCACGATTTTTCCACAGCCTTCACAATATTTCTTAGAATTGTTACTTTTATTTCTATTATTATCAATTACGGTATTGCATCTTTCACATAGCTTTATTCTTGAGGCTAGATTTTTTTTGAGATTATCTACAATTATATCTCCGAAACTTGACCATAATGTTGTTTTGTATCCAGAGTTTGAACCATTATATAGATACTCGATTAAAACATCAGTAACAAAATAGGGATCGCTATGTATTTGTAACAATTCATTTCTTATGTACACATAAACGGGGAGGTGGTCAGTGTTATTTATATCACCACTTTTCTGCCTCGATGAAAGCATCCACTTAGTGTCATTTAAATCTCTATACTTGTTTAACACTGCATCATACATCTCATCTTTATCTCTGCTCTGGCTCATTAAGGTTCTATAATCAAACTCATACATATCAGAGACAGATTTAAATCTAATTCGAACATCTGGAAACATATTTTTCAGCCTATTAACCGTTGTTGTGTTGCTCCAAGATTCAGTAATTCTTTTTGCTTTCTTATTTTTTCTGTCTTGTGGTTTCAGTCTATACTTTTCGTAAGTAAAGAAGTGAGGCATCTTCATTTTATTAAATGGTTTAAACATTGTCTTGATGTGTTTTGGTCGAACTGGTTTATAATTTGTTTTCGCTGCATCAATCTCAAAGTTATTTTCCATAGTTCTGATTTTAACTAGATCTACATCTACTGAGTCACTATTCCATAACTTAGTGATGTCGTTACTGATAATGCCAATATTTCCGCTGAAAGCTCTTTTTAAATTTTTCTTGATGCTATCTCTACTGATTTTCTCTGCTGGAGCCTTCTTCATATCATAGTAGAGAGGTACGATTCCCTCCATATTCCTTTCAGCCACTTTTACTAATGTTTTATCGTTACTTACTGTCACTTTATCCCCGTCACAATCAAACATTAAGATTTTGCTAATAGGGTCGTGAATAGATGTATGAACGCTTTTACTAACAAACCATTTTCGAGTTACATCATCAACTACATTAGATCTAACCGCATGTTCTTTATAAAGATGCGGGCTTCTCAAGCAATCGACTTTCTCACTGTCAGGTATTGAAACACATGAGACTTCACCATCTAACAACAATCCCCTTGGATTTTTATTCCCATTAAACAAATACTCGCAAAAAGCATACAGATCGGGGGCAATGAAAGTATAACATCCATCGACTTTGATTTTTCCTGTATATACTTTCCTCATTAAACTAGCCTTGGCTTCCTTAAGTTTAGTTTTTACGTGAGGATCTAATAAGAGCTCTGGATATATGTATAATGATTGCTGGAGATTGTTCTTATCTTCGAACTTTCCCTTTGTTGCCCCTAACAGATTGAGCATTTCGTCAGGGTTACTTACTGTTTCTTGGATGTCATTTCGAGTAGCCGACACAAGTTGGTCTAACTCTTCTTCGGAAATTAGAGTTAGTGTTTGCAACATTTGATAACAAAGTCGAGCAGAGCTTAATTCGTCTTCTTCAGTGTTAGTTACACTAGCATGACAGTTATATTTCTTGTAGAGTGACTTATACTCATCCCAACTTTGATAGTATTTCCACATCTTAAACTGAGACTTAGTGAAAATAACTTCTATCTTATCTTTAATAATGTCATGTTTCTTACCGTATATATCAGCTACAATTCTATTGTGCTCCCCCACAAATTTATCATAAGGGAAGGGAACGAGTAAGCCTTTAACCCAAGGCAGACGAACCATAAATGCTTTCTTGCTCTTCTTGGGTAAAATCATTCCGCAGCCATCTGTGTGGCAAATTGGCACATCCATTTTTCTTCGACGAACTGTATATTTGACATCATCGACGAAATCCACGGTAGTATTGATTGAAGTTTCAAAATCTTCCACAACGATTGAGCGATCAATATTAAATTTGCCCCATAGATCAGTTGCGCTCGAACATAATGCTAAGTAGGCCAAGTATTTATTAATGCTAACACCATATAGCCTTTTGTTGTTTTTACCAGTGTCAAAGTGATTATTGATTCGCTCTTCAGTAAGACCACACATTAGAGTCAGTTTGACTTTTCCCCAAGTTTCCTTTTTCATAAAGACGGTTTTCTTAGTTCTAATTTGTCCAGCAGACGCAGTAAATGGAACATACTCCTCACCATTTAGAGTGAACCCATTTTCTACTAGACTGTCAAATACACTGTAGTAATGAGTTTCGACAATAATTACGTCCTCGTATGTCTGATTTTCTAATAAACCAAGTGTACGAGTGAGTGAAGACTCAAAAAGAGATACTTTGTTATTGATAGACAAACTATTTGGATTTAAGTTTCGCTTTAGATTAACGTTTGAATCTATAACTGCTCGAAAACTAGTTTCTAACTCCTTGACCTTGTCTTTTTCGTTGTTCAGTTTTGCTCGGTTAATTTCTTTTCGCAATAATCTTTCTTTTAATGTAAAGAAGGCGCTCGTATCAACGCTATATATGTATACTTGCTTATCCAGTGCCATTCAAACATCCTTTACTATATGTATTATTTGTTTGTAATACTCTTATACCAGAAATATTCATTATCCAAAACATCTATGTATTCAACACAATCATTTATTCCATCTCGCATCCAATCTGACACCATCTTCGTTTCATATGTATCTACTTCAAATCCATCATAGTATTGATCCTCCCAAGTGATAGTTGAGTGATTTCCTTTATTGTGTTTGTTTTTCAAATTGCTGCTCCTCTATGTATGTTTTATATTTGGTGTTCATCACCATGTACTCATATTAAGATTTATCGTTTAATTTGTCAATACATATATTTACTCTTTAAAATAAGTGGTGTATAATGAAATTAAGGGAGGAATGAACGATGCAACTATCAAATGTTATTGGTTTAAACAACAGATCAGTCTACAGCGATATTAGAACATATCTAAAGAAGTTTAACAGTATTCATACTCAGAAAAACTATGAACGTTCATTGAGAAATTTTTTTATGTGGTATAAAGGGAAGGATTTAGAGGTTATACAAAAAGATGATCTTAAGGTGAGAAATGCCGATGTGACTGAATATCAGACATTTTTAAAGGAACACGCAGCAGATTATTCAAACATTACAATTAATAATTACATAGCACCCATTCAAAGTTTATATGAATGGCTCGAAATAAATGAATATGAGGTTAATTCGAAATATGTGAAAATTGCATCATTACCAGATGATTCAGAACATTGTGGGGCTCTATATTTAGATGAAGCTGAGAAAATGGCTTCTATTATTAGAGAAGACAAAGTGAAAGGAATTGAGAAATCGACATTTATCCGGCTTGCTTATACAACAAGTTTTCGCAAAAGCACTTTACTCTCCATAAAGTACTCCGATATTAGACTAGACGAGAAGCGGGGCTACTATAATGTGTATGTGATAGGCAAGAAAGGAAAAAAACACACTGTTCCTATTTCAAAAGAACTCTATTATGAGCTGATGCTTATTAAAGAGCAAAAATATTACGAAAGATATAATGACGGAAAGATATTTCATTTATCTACTAAAACTATACAACTAATGATGGATGGATTGAGAATCAAGATGGAATTTTCTCCTGAGCGAAATATAAAATTTCACAGTTTGCGAAATGTTGCTGCTGGATTTGGAACACTAGAAGAAGCAAAAAAACATTTAAATCATTCAAATATAGCGACTACAGAAACTTACTATAGGCACATTAACGAAGATCTATCCAATAGCATCAGCCTTAGAATGGAAGAAAAAATTGATGATACTATATTGGAGAGATTAACGAAAGAAGAGTTGATTGAGCTAGTTCTAAGTCAAAACTATGGAACATTGACTCAAATTAAAAAAGAAGCACAGGAGAGATTATTAAATAGGGGAGAGATGGTTAATTGAGTATAATAGAACTGAAGTTAACACCGGAAAAGATGATGTTTCCAAGAAAAGAAGCAGATAATAAGAATGATTTTAGAATATATTCCTGTCACGCAAATAGTCCGAATGTACTTTTGAACTCGTATGGAAATCTTAGCATCAAAGGCGTAATGCAGCGTTTGGAATTGGGAGTTGAATACGAAGCACAAATTGAGCTTGAGAAAGTAGATGCAAAATATGGAGCAAGCTATAATGTGTTATCCATCTATCAGGAAGTTCCTGAAACAATGGAGGGACAAAAAGCATTCCTTGCTACCTTAATGACGGAGTTGCAACTTAAAGAAGTTTATAAAACATATCCTAGCGAGGATATTGTGAAATTGATTGTAGATGACAAATTCGAACACGAAAAAGTTAAACAATTTGGATCTAAGACTTACAAAAAGATAAGGGATCGAATTCTTGAAAATATCGCTTACAGAGACATATTGAGTCGCCTCGGAAAATACGGCATCACATATGATATAATCCTAAAGCTTGAGGAAAAGTTTGGCTCGAAAGAGTTAGCAATCCAGAAAATTGAGGATAACCCATATGAATTGACTCAGTTATCTGGTTTTGGATTTAAACGTGCGGACAAAATTGCACAGTTAATGGGATTTAAGAAAGAAGATCCTCATAGGATTAAATATGGCATTAGATTCACGATTGATGATAACCAGCAGCAAGGGCACACATATATACTAAAGGATGAGTTATTGCGTAATGCTTCTGAGAAACTGGAATTAATGGAGTCATTAATTGAAGATTATCTTCATGATACTGAAGGGTTAGTGTTTATTGATGACAAAGTTTCATTAACTAGAACCTACAATGCTGAAAAATACATAGCCAAACGACTGATGGAAATGTTGAGTAGCGGAGAGGAATTAAATTTTGATCACGAGAAATACATTTTAGATATTGAAGAAGAGTATAAAGAGGACATACCAAAAGGACTTACATATCAACAAAAGGATTTCTTTAGGAATATTCAAAAACATTCCGTCAACCTACTGATTGGCTATGCAGGAACCGGAAAGTCAAAACTTCAAAAGTTCCTTGTAAATCTTCTGAATAGACTAGGACTTACATATGTTTTGCTATCCCCATCGGCTAAAGCAGCAAAGGTTACCCGCACATACACAGGGGTTAACGCTCAAACGATACATAGAAGAATTGGTTTTGGAATGGACAAAGAAGAAGAAATGATGCTTGAAATCCACGAAGATTTTGTGATAATTGATGAGTCCGGTATGACAGACGTGTTTATTCTATCTTCATTACTTTCTAAGATTAAGAATCCGAATTCGAGAATATTGTTCGTTGGTGATGATTTTCAGTTGCTATCGGTACAAGCAGGAAACTTTCTATATGATGCTATTGAGAGTGGAGTAATCCCATTGACTAAACTAGATATCGTCTTCAGACAGGGCGATGGGGGAATCCTTGATGTCGCAACTAAGATCAGAGAAGGAAAACAGATTGTGTCTGATGATTTTGATGGTAAGAAGCTGTTTGGAAGTGATTTTCTGCTTCACTGTGTAGATCAGATTCAAATAGAAAAAGGATATAAGCACTACTATAACTTGCTACTGAATACGTATAAACCCGAAGATATTATGGTTTTATCCCCAACTAAAAAGGGGAAAATAGGGACGATAGAGTTGAATAAATACATACAAGAACAGGTAAATCCTTTTGATGGCAATAAGAAGCAGCACGAATATGGATACGATGGATTAATAAGAGTTGGAGATTATGTACTCAATACGGTTAATATGTACAAGATAGCAAACATGAAGGAAGAAGCTACTGATGTTGTAAATGGAGATTCAGGGAAAGTTATAGATATAAAAACAGAGGATGACAAGAAGAGTGGTAGTGATGATTTACTGGAGAGTGAGAAGAAAGGAATTATAATTCAATTTGATGATCAAATGGTTAGATTAGACATAGGCTTGGTAGCTCAATTATTATCTGCTTGGGCATTAACAATACATAAGAGTCAAGGAAGTTCTAGCGAAGCAACGTTAATTGTAGTAGACAGATCCAATAAGTTTCAGATTAGTGCTAATTTGATTTATACAGCAATAACGAGAAGTGTATCTAAGTGTATATTCTTAACTCAGGCAGAGACATTAAACTTTGCCATTAGAAAAGTAGAAAGCAAGAGAAGAAATACACATTTGTGCCAATTGTTAAAAGAGAGTAAATATAATTAATTATTCAAAATTAGTCTATTGGATGAATTTGTCCAGTAGACTTTTTGTTTTTACGATTAAAGTGCAATCGTGGATAGTGGCACTGAAGATAGAAATGTAGATGTACCAAGGGAAAACGATAGAAATGATGTTAAGGGGTATGTTGATCGTTAGTGTGTATCGCAAAAGCCTATATATATCAAGGGAAATAGGATGAAATAGGAGAGAATATGAGGCGATATTAGATGGTTACAGTAATGTAATGAATCTGAAAAGGTAGATGGGAGTAAGGGGAAAAGGACTAGTTGCGATTGAGATTGTGATTGATATTTGATGAAAATAGAGTAAATAGTTACAAAGGTATTACAAATAAATGGAAATAATATGGGAGAGAAGATACAATAAAACATGCTGTGGAAGTGGAAGTGCTAGGCCACTATTTTCCAATTATGACTCGATTTTGGATTTAAAATAGCCCCCATACCCTTACTAGATACTACACAAGATATATTGTGTGGTATATATGCCATCTATAGACATCCGTTTAACCGATCCATTGAGCTGCACAATTGTCAAGATAAATCTCAAAAAAATATTTCAAAAACTCAAATTTTCAACAAATTTCACCTTACATACAGTATACGGGGTGGGGGTATAATATAATCGCTGGGTAACAGACTTTGCATAAATCATGACTTATTATAACTAATTGATAATTGGCCACTATATATATCATCTCACAATTACTATATCCATCCTCATCTACCCATCTCTATTACTATTTATACTCATCATTCATATGCTTACCATTGTATCCACTCCACATCTCATTACCTTACTAATCTACTCACACTGTATTCATCATACCTAAGCATTCACAGTTTAAATGTAATTTTAATTTTCACCTTTTCAATCTCGAATCCTAATTTTCATTTTTAATATTCCAATTACCTATTCATCTTCCCTATATCCAATACCACTTACCAATCTTAGTATCACTTTAAGAATTAAAATATGTACAAATATAATTAAATATGTTATAATTACATTACGAGGTTGATACAGGGGGTAAATACATGATACCAGAACCACTATCCAATGACACATTGCTTGCACTTATACCTCAACTAGCATCACAAGGTAATATAGAACTATCATCACATGCTGAACTAAGACTTAATCAGCCTGATAGAAATTTTACTTTTGAAAGATTACTATTCATACTACAACATCCCAAGACAATAACGCATGAGTGGGACGAAGAAAGGAGGAAATACAAGTATAAGGTACAAGGTTACAATAGGAGACATGCAGTAGTTAGTCTTATCATAAGCAATACATATATTAAGGTAGTCACGGTGTTCTAACTGTGGCTACTGATTCACCTATTTAAATTACATAAGATTGGGGTATAATACAATATGATTACATATGGCAATAGAGTAGCCAACACATTGAATGAGGAGGTAACACATATGAGCAGCTTCAACGATGCGTACAACAATGATAAACAATACAAAGAGTCATTAATCAGCAGAGTGATAACACCAGACAAACACGAAGCATATGAGCAAGCAGTAGACTATACAATTGAAGACATGATAGGAATTATGGAAGCTTATAAACATGGATCTATTTCAGATGAGAAAGAAGCACAAGAACAGATTAGAGTATTCTTGGAAGAATATACTGTTAAACTATTTAATATCACTAAAGGGAAATGATTTTTTATTTCCCTTTTAAGTATAAAAATATTAATTAAATAAAGAATAAGATTACACTCTAGAAATAGGGTTTTACATATATGAGACTAATACATTTAAAATTGAAAGGATGAACAGTATTACAGTTAAAGTTGTTGATTCAATGATGGGCACAGGGAAGACGAGTGCAGCTATAAACCTAATGAATAATATGGATGAGAACAAATACATTTATATTACTCCATATTTAGATGAGGTTGTTCGTATTAAGCAGTCATGTGTAGCGAGAAAATTCTTTGAACCAAAGGTTTACACAAGTGAAGGTGAAGTATATTTTAAACTAGATTCGTTACATAAGCTTCTAACTGAAGGAAAGGATATTGTAACCACCCATGCGTTGTTTAAGCTGGCAACGGATGAAACTAGAGAGCTGATCTATAATGAGGGTTATACATTGGTACTAGATGAGGCATTGGAAGTAATCCAAGAGTTAAGCGTGTCACCAGATGATACTAAGATGCTATTAAAAGAATGGATGAAAGTAGCAGACAATGGTCTAATTCAATGGGACACTGCCAAAGAAGATAAGCAGGGTACTTATAACGGTAAATTTCAGTTAGTGAGGAGATATGCACTTAACAATAACTTAGTCATTCATAATGGGGTAATACTGTTATGGAACTTTCCTCCTAACATTTTTAGTTTGTTTAAAGAAACATATATCCTTACTTATCTGTTCAAATCACAATTACAGAAATATTACTTTGATATTCATGGCGTTAGTTATGAATACTGGTCTGTTGAAAGAATAGAGAATAAATATCAATTCACCAGCCAATGTCATTCATCAGAGAAGAAAATAAAAGAAGAAATCAGAAACAGGATTAATATATACGAAGGAATCTTAAATAAGATAGGCGAAGGAAACTATTCACTGTCTAAGTCATGGTATTTGAATAAGAAACATTTACATAGGCAGTTAAAGAATAATACTTTAAACTACTTCAGCAATATAATGAATTCAAAGTCTGATAAGAACATGTGGACTACCTATAAAGACTTCAAACCAAAGCTTAGTGGGAAAGGTTATACAAAGGGTTACGTATCTGTAAATGAAAGAAGCACAAACAAATATCAAAACAAAAATGTTTTAGTCTATACTGTTAACCGATTCCTCAGTCCAATATTAGAAGGATACTTCAAAAGCATGAACATAAAAGTAGACCAAGAAATGTTTGCCTTATCAGAACTTATCCAATGGATCTGGAGAAGTGCAATTAGAAATAATCAAAGAATTGATATATACATACCATCAGAAAGAATGAGAAGATTATTGGTGTCATGGCTGAATGATGAATTATAATCTATTGCTTCAAAAGCAATAAACCCTTCAAAAAACCCGCATAAACACTGGGGAAAATGGACCTAAGTCTTAAAAGAAAAGTATTAAAAAAATATATATAAAATAGTACAATATATACATAATTTTTGAGATAATAATAGGTGGCGAGATCCATTCCGTTTCACTCCATGGCTGTCGCTCACCTTCATCCACAACAAAAACCGTTGTGTATGTCATTAGTATTATTCCTTTGACTAACTCTAAAAAAGTTGGTCTATTTGTCATTAAGAATAAAAATATGTATTGTAATTTAATTATTTATCATATATAATGAATATATAAGGTAAAGGAAAACGAAACAAGGAGCTGAAACCAAATGAGTCAATCTAAATTAGCAGTACTGAAATCACAATGGGCACGTAAGCAAGCACTGAAAAGTAAAACAATCGTAGGAGCATTGATCCTTCGTTAATATAAAGAATGAAAATAACAATACTAATTAATAAGGTGGTAATTATAATGTTGGAAAAAGTTAATTTTGTCCTAGAGCTGTCTAGTCTTGAAAAAGAAATTAATGAACTAAAACTGTCCGTAATGGGCGACAATTTGATGAAACACAGAATCTCAGAGGAAGGAATATATACCATTATTTATATGGAAAACAACAATCAAATAGCCGATGAAAAATTTATCTTTTATGGTCGAAAAATGTTCGAGAAGCTTTATATAGCAAGAATGCAACATATCATGCCTATCGAAGTCGATGAACCAGATTTTTATAAAGAGTTTTTTTCAACTGGAGAAGAATTAGTTTTTGCATAGATTGAAATAAAAACATTATCACAATTAAATTCAAAAAGGAGTTTTCAAATGTCTTATATCGATATTCAGTATAAAGGATCATATGCATATAACACTGTTTTTTCAATCCATGATGTAAGAAGTTTAAAGTACAGATTAAGATATACGGAAGGAGCAATTATGTTTCATGAAAAGGAGGGAAACAAAGGACAAATTACATTTTTCAAGGATGAGAAAAAACTAATTTTGAATAGAATAAAAAAATTAGAGAAATCTTTTCAATCTGATATTAATCATAAATAAGAGTCCATGAAAGTGGCTTTCACATAGATAAATTGATAATAAGAAGGAGGAAATCACATGTTAAGAATCTATTACATACATCCAGTACATAAAACCAATCCATACTCAACGTTTAAGCAGCCACAGCAAAGAGTGCATTCACAAAATCAGACTAAGCGGTCTTCGGTAGGGTTATCCTTCAGTCAACACCTTGAACTTGTTGAATCATTAATTAAACAATAAAAATAATAATAGAAATGGATGTGTATTTGAATGAAAAAGTTTACTTTGATGTTGATGGTGTTTGTACTGAGTTTGATGGTGGCTAGTGCAGCTTTAGCTAATGGAGTTGAGCCAGCTACTAAACAGGTTAAAATGAAGATTGAGAAGGTATATTACATGAAGGGTAGCGGTTATTATGTTGCTCATACCACCAAGGATCAAGATGGACACTTCTGGGTGTTACAGGTTACTGATATCGCTACACCTAAAGAAGATAAAGCATTTAGTCAGGTGCTACGTAAACAGTACAATGGCAAACAGGTTGTGGTGACTTATGTTGAACCACTTGATGAGGACGAAGAAGTAGAGATCTGGGATGTTAAACTTAAATAGATGTTATTCATGAGATTCCTTTAAGGAGTCTCTTTTTTATAATTAAGAGTAAAGATATGTATTGACTATGATATGCAATAGGTGTATTATATAAATATAAGGAACAGGCAAGACATAGGAAACGGTGTACTGGAACAAGATGTCGAAATACTCATTTCATAAGGAGATGTTAATTATGTTGAAAAGGAAAAATCCTAAATTGTGGGCTTGTGCAAAAGAGATTTGCAGAATTAAAAATGAAGGCAAGACATTCAAAGACATGAAGGATCTAAGGTCTTTCGTTAAAGAAAATAAACATCTCTTGCCTGCTGTTGTAGATGGTTGGGCAGTTTAAGTAAATGAGTGATTTTAAATAGATTTTAATTAAGAATATTAATAAACTACTTAGATAAAGGAAAATTAAGCAGTTGAAAAACTAGAAAAGATAATCACAGAGGTGGCAAGTATGAATAATAAAGATTTTGAAAAGGGCTTTAAACAAGGAGAAATGAAAGAGGCAATCTCTGCACTAAGAAATTTATATAAAATTTATGATCAGATTTCACCTGTGCCACATAAAAAAGATCATATCAGTACTTGCATTGCCGAACTTGAGCGTTTCACAGGCAAAAATCGAAAGTATTTTAAAGATGAAGAAGATGCTTTTACAGAAGAAGATGAAATCTAATGCATAGATTGTCATATGCAACATTATGAAAGAACAATCTTATGAGGATGTGGGGGAATAAATGATGGCAACGGGAGAAAACTTTAAAAGAAATACCTATGCTAGAAATGACGCAATTAAAAGAGAGAGTGAAAAAACTTTAAAAGAAGCACTAACCATGAAAACAACTGATAAACATATCCTCGCTATCAGAAGTGAATTAGTTGACTACAAGCAGTGTGCAAAAAGTTGGGAAGCAATGGCAAATGAAAGTGAAGCAGATATTAAACTCATATTATCAATAGCAAATGTAAATACAATTCCTGAACTAATAAACATTCTACAAGACTGTAACAGGAGTATTGCTTATTAACAGGCAGATAAAATTCTTGTTTTACATAGACAATGGAGGTGAAAATCTTGAGATTTATTGGTGTAGAACTTACAGAAGAATCAATTCAAAGAACAAGAGAGTTATTTGCTGACATTGCGTTGGAATGCATCGATGAAGTTAAAAATGGAAAGGTAAGAGTAAACGATCCAGAATCATATTTTGCATGGCGTAAAGAAGAAGCAAGGGAAGCACTGTATGGTAAAACTGATCACACTTTAACTTTCTTGCAGCGCGCTTACTATGTACAGACTGGTGAAAGTGTAGCATTATTGCCTTGATTCAAAGTGATAAAATAATACATAGGAGTGATTGTATTGAAATATACATTCGAAAACTGGATTCAAACAGAACATTGGGAAGGGGCACTAATCACTTCTCCAACAGGATTAGAGTACTTAACGAATGGAGTTTCAAAATGGGAACCAAACGCAAACAGAAAATATAGAATCGTTGACAGCATTAGTAACAAAGTTGATTTTAAGAGTCGATGGAATATGTATTTACCATATGACCAAATCGAAGGAGTGAAATAGTTTATGAAAGATGAATTAGTCATTACATTGAAATCAACCAATAGCGCTTCAGATATTATAGACTTTGTAACAGCAGTAAACAAAACGAACAACTTGTCTGCACTCGTGTTACCAAGATCAGATAATAGCAATCAAATTCAAATTGAAATTTATAAGATCAATTCTTAAATGTAACTAACTAATCAATTAATAGAAGGAGTGGTCTGGATGAATGATAATCAAATGTTGACCATATTAGAGCAAGAGGGTTTCGAAGTCGTAAATGAAACTGAAGTTATTTGGAAACATGCTCATGAGATTGGCTATGTATGGGATGAAGTGGATCAGAAATGGAATAAGAACGAGTAGTGCATGATTATGCGAATTAAAAAGTATAAGAACCGTGATTGATGATAATTTAACTCATAGTACTGCATAAATATAAATTAATGATAATTGGAGAATGAAAATAATGAAGATTGATAAAATTGTTAAGCAAATCACTAAGAAACTTGATGCTGAAGGGGTGCAATACGAAGTAATTGGGGATGAACATTCATTTGCAATCTCTCCTACATGTACAATACATACAAATCACTGCACAATTGAGATCAATAATAATCAAATCACAGTTAACGAAAAGGCTGCTGATGACATTGAAGATATGATTGATTTAATTTTAGAAGTTGAGTATTACAGTGTTTAATAAATACTAATCTAAATGAAATGCTTATTTTATATCTGACTTGAGAAAAAAGATATAAGTAAATGAATTGGAATTTAGTGTAGGAGAGAGATTAACAGGGAGTAATTGTTAAAAAACAAAGTGGTTGACTTTTAAGAATGAATATAATAAAATGAATTTGTCAAGTCGTGCAAGCACGACGTGACAGGCACAAGTTAGATCTCTTCGAGGAGAATAATGCTTCCTGTCACGCAGTAACCATCATATCATATCCAGTATATGGTATCAAGACGGTTTTGCGTGAAAGGAGGTGGTAAAATGTCAGTTACTCTGGGGCAATTGTATTTTGCAGTTTATTGTACTCTTCTAATTTTAACTGCACTTGGATACATCGATGCTAGTGAACTGAAATGGCTTATTATTGGCCTGATCAATCGAGTTGAGTCGAAAAAAGATTATAAGAATGAAAATAATAATTGTACATAGTTAAAATTGTTTTTGTGAACTTACCTACTGCTAGATAAAACTAGTCTTTCATAGAAAGATGAAGTGAGGATTTGATCATGATATACTAAAGGAAAAACTTGGGGGTATTCATATTCATGGGACTGCAAAAGAGAGAAACCTTTATAATGATTATGGCGGTACTTATTATTGGTTATGTTGTTGTTTTCTTTAGAGACACAGATTCAAGCTCATATGCCGTATCTGGTGTGCTTACTACGCTTTTACAAAAGGCAACAGATCTATTCACCATAGTCATGACTAAACTACAAAAGGTACTTAATTAAGCAGCCTTCAGGGGTTGTCCTTAATTTAAGCGAAACAAGACTCTTACATACAAAAAGAGGAGACTGCATCTTAGCAGCTCCTTTTTTATTTCTTCTTGATAACTAAATATACAGAAACTATAAGCAATATTGTAGCTAAAGTTAGAACTACATACACGTATTCAATCTTAGACGTAGTTATGTATAATATGTATCCTAGTAATGCGAGACAATTTCCAATTACCCAAAACAAAGTACTCTTGCTCATAAAGCATCAGTAAACATAGTGTACTGCTCCTCCTAAAGTACTAGTTCATGCAATAGGATTATTCTAGTTCAGTATGATACTTTTATCAAGGATTTTCATTGTTAAATGAAATTAAACACATTAAGAATAAAAATATGTATTGTAATTATTATTATATAATGCTATGATTAGATCAGGAAATTAGAAACGATGTACCAGCAAAAGAAACAACGTACTGTAACGATACATAAGACTATGTGAAACAACGATTTCATCAAAATTTAAAGGAGTTGCTATTAATGGAAAATCTAAAATTTGTTTTTAACAACGGAGTAATGACTATTGAGCAATTAAATGACTGGGTAAGTGAACTCTCCAATGGTGGAATTAATGAGGTTCAATTTAATGGTACTGTGGAATTGACAGTAAGCCATTTTGATAAAGAGACTATTGGTCGGACTGATTTAATCAAGTAAAAAAAGTATTTCATATTAACACAGAAAGGAAGGTTAACCAGGATGAACAAAAAACGCGTTGAAAGTCTCATTATGCTCTGCAATCTCTATTATGAAAATATGAGAGACGGAACAGTTGACGAGACTCAAAAAAAGTATATAGCCTTGGAAGTAATCGATGCATTTAACAGTGGCGAACTTCAAAAAATGCTTCAAGACCATAAGGATAATGAACCTAATGAGTATGGATTTATGGATAACCAGGGAGATCTGAAGCTAATTAAATTTACTCCCGAACAGCTCCGCTTTGGAGAGTTAAGGGCACATATTAAATACATGCAAGAAGAAGGTTATCACTTTATGGGGATGTCCTCATGAAAGCAGGATTTGATCAAGAAAGGGTTTGATGTGATGGAGCAAGAACAATTTGTTCACGTTTATAGTCAAAGAGAGATAGATTGCTTAGAAACAGGTAAGAGAGAAATTGCTGAAATGTGTGAAGATGAGGGCGGCTACATGTGGGAACAATGTACTGGATGTGGTTGTAGTACATGGTTGTGTGAATCCAAATGAAACAGTTATTTTACATAAACTAATAAGGGGAAATTGCTAATGAAAAAAGACAATTTGGGAGATCGCATGAAAGGATACGAGGACGTGTCTAGAATCTATTTAATTAAGAGAACACCTATAATCTTACGGATTGATGGTAAAGCGTTTCAGACATACACTAAGGGATTAGAAAGACCATTCAGCAGTTACCTGGCAGATTGCTTTTGGGAAACTACAAAGTATGTTGCTAAAGAAATGATGGGAGTTAAAGTTGCTTATCATCAAAGCGATGAAGTTTCGTTTCTATTAACTAACTACCACAAGGTAACTACAGAGTCTTGGTTCGATAACAATCTACAAAAGATGGTCTCTGTTGCAGCATCCTTATTTACATATAAGTTCAATGATTTAACTCGTGGAGTAATAGATAAACCCGCACTGTTTGATTGTAGATCATTTGTATTGCCTAAAGAGGAGGTAGTTAACTACTTTATTTGGAGACAACAAGAAGCATCAAAAAACAGTGTATCTATGTTTGCTCAGTCCAACTTTCCTCATAAAGCCCTGCAAGGACTAAATGGCAGTCAACTACAAGAGAAACTGTTTCAAGAAAGAAACATTAACTGGAACGACATTCCCACATGGCAAAAACGTGGAGTTTGCATTACAAAAGAACAGTTCAGCCTAGAAACAGAAAACGGGGTAGCAACAAGGACTAGATGGGATGTAGATATGGATATCCCGATTTTTACTCAAGATCGAAGCTATATTGAGAAGTTTGTTTAGAATTCTTATGAAAGTTGAATTGCACACAAATTAAAAAAGGGCCGAAAAATATCAGCCCCTCGTAAACGAACAATCAGTTTCTAACGTATCCTTGACCCAATTCGGTGTCTTTTACTGCGAAAAGAGAAACCGCATATCTAGTTCCGTTTTTCATCCAATAATCGATATAATGTGATGACTTAGTAGAGGTGTAAATCGTGAAATCATGTACGTTGCTCCAACTTCCGTCTGCATTTTGTTCACTCAATACTGCTTGAACTTGTCCTTTTGTTACCTCAAGACCATATCTGCCATATTGACCCTTCCCTGTGACAGGAATCGTAACGTCATACAATTTACTAGGTGACACGGTAGCGTTGTTTGTCTCTGCGAAGATTGATGAAGCACCAATCAAGCTTAATATCAACACTAGACCAAGCATAAACATTTTCTTTCTCATGTAAACCTCTCCTTTTTAATGAAATATATTACATTTTTAGGATACTACAATAGACAATATATTACAATAATGAAAATTTAATTAAAAAATTTGCTGGATGAATATGAAAGTTTGATTATATACTGATATTTAAATTCATATTGTTAAATTTGGGGAATCAGCATATAATTCTTTAGACCTACTTAATGAGCCATGCCCACAACCGATGTGGATTTGTAGAGGTGAAAGAATGAAATTTAATCTTAAACGATGCTTTATCATTATTTTGTCTATTATCATGTTTTTGCCATCCCACTACGTCGACGCAGCTTCTACTGTCAGTGTTAATACAAAAGTACTAAACTATAAAGGACAAAAGTATATCCAACTTACGGGTGGTAACAAAAAAGCAACAGATAAGATCAATAAAATACTAAAAACTCACGCATTAACGGCAGTTCAATTAGACACAGAATTAAAGAAACAATCAAAACAAAATTTTTATAAAACATCTCCAAGTACAAAATTCAATAAAAATGAGAGACTATCTATAGTCTATACTGATAGCGCCTTTATGGGCGGCGTTCATGAAATATATTCAACATTTACATACAACTTCAATTTAAGTAATGGCAATGTTATTACTTTGGGGGATGTAGCAAAAAGTACAGCCCAAATAAGTAACTTAGTTGTCTCGATAAGTGCAGGTTTAAGTATACAAAAGCGTGCAGGTATAGAAATATATGATGAAAGTATAGACAACTATCCAATTGGCCCCGATTCAACGTTTTTCTTCTATGATGGTGGTATTGTTGTTCGATTTAGTCCCTACGAGGTTGCCCCATTTTCGGAGGGATTCATAGATGTGAAAGTCCCATATACTGCTCTAAACGCTACTCCCTTCACATCAAGCAATAATACGCCTCTTGTTCCTACTGTTCCAGTTACATCGGACACTATAGAAACTAAAATAGACGATGATTTCGAAGGTTACGAAGAGGGGAATTTATATGAACTTGCCAATGGACAGATCTGGAAACAAGTTGATTATAAATATTCCTACAGATATTCGTACAGACCTGATGTTATTATCTACAGGGACGGATCTAGGTACTATATGAAAGTTGATGGAATGACGGACAAAGTACAAGTTGAGAGAATTAAATAGTAGGATATAGGCACGGTTCACATTGAGCTGTGTCTTCTTTTTATGAAAGATTAATTTTACCCAGATGAGCAGCGATGTTAAAATATAAGTAAATATCACATCTTAGAACTAACTGGGCGGTGAAAGATATGAATATCGTAAAATGTTCGAGTGAAAAATGTAATAATTATAGAAATAGTGGTAATGAGTCAGGAATGTGTATCGTGTGTGAAGAACGTAGACTAAACGAGATAGAAAAGGTTACTGCTAAGAAAATTATGAGGGCTACAACGTTCAAGACCAAAGAGGAAATGGATAGTTTTGATTATGATGTCTGCACACTGAAAAGCTGTAGAGCAAGAGTTTTTATGAGAGGTAGATGCAAGAAAGACTATATTGAGTATATGAGCAACAACACTAAAAAGTTATAGTAAAACAGAGATGCCTGTGTGCATCTTTTTTATTTTATTAAGAATAAAAATATGTATACATTCAATATTATTTATGATAATATAAGATTATCAAATACACGAGGTGATCACAATGTATCAAGTGGTTGTCATTGAGAAGATTCTTGGTATAGTTACAGAGAATACATATGGCTTTCCAACTGAAGAGCAGCGTAACATGTTTATGGAATTGTGCGAGGATGATGACGTGTTTGTTTTTTAAAGAGACTTAATTACAGTGTAAGTGAAACTATAATTTGATCAAGAAAGAAGGATGAGTCGAATGGAAAAATTATTCGAATTGAAGTGGATGGATGGTACGACAAATATTATTGAAGGTGAAAGCATCGAAAAAGCATTTAACAAATCTGGCTTTGGATCTGGCGCGATTCCAGCATTGGATTTTTATAGAGAGATTGCAGAGCTACCAGATGAAATGAAGTCATTTGAATATAAGGAAGACAACGGAGAATTATCTGAAATTACAAATCCAGTATTCATAGAACAAATTAAATCGCAGAAACCGAGTACTGGTGATGTAGTGCGTATCTTTTACGCCAATTTGGCTTTCACTTATGTGCTGGAAGAAATCACAAAGCATAGCTACAGGTTCGGCAAACAAGTAATTGTAAAATGATCCTTTCATGAGGTCGGAAATCTTCTTAATGAGAGTGCAGAGTAATACAAACGGAGGAGATAAGATGAGCGCCATTCTGGAGTTATTTGGAATAGAGATTTTGGAATGTGAGTACACTGATGCGTCAGAGGAGAGTCTTCAGTATGACAATGTAACATTTCTTATTGGGTCGTTGTCAAAGTATGATGGAATGATAGTGGAAGTACTACATGATTGGACATTTAAAATTTGGGATGAAAAAGGCAATGTTATAGATAGTTTCTATCTTATAGAGAATGATGAATTTAAAGAGAAACTGTACAACAAATACCCTTTAAATAGTAATGAGAAAGCACATGAAATAGATGCAGAAATAGTTTTTGATGGCGGCAAAAAGAAGAAGCGCTCTCAAACAAAAGAAGTAAGGTTCAGATTAGAAGTTGGAGAAGGAAGTGAACCAATTATCTCTGAAGAACTGTTCAATGTGGCTAAACAAAAGTATAACGACAAAAACAGATTGAGGTAGTGTTTTAGATCGTTCTTATTAGAATAGAAGGGAGTCACTTTTTATGAAAATAGGAGATGCTGTTTTTCTTAAAGCAGTCGGAAATAATGCGCGATATCGTAAAGAAACGCACATTGTCGAATATAAGGTGGGGAAAGTTGGAAGAAAATACTTAGAAGTACATCCAGAAGGCTATGTAAACAACTCAGTTAAATTTAACATGGAAACTAAAAGGCAGCACACAAATTTTCAACCTGATTGGGAACTCTATTTCTCAATGCAAGAAATTTTAGATGAAGAAGAGTTTACTAGGTTGAACAGAAATATCAAAAAGAAGTTCGATACTTATAGCAAAGTCGATCTAACCCTTGACCAACTCAGAAGAATCAGTCAGATCATTAATGAATAGTTGAAATGATCTTTTTATAAGATAGGAAGTGAGAACATGAGAAATATTTTTGTAATTGATCCGGAAGGGGACACCAATAAAGTCTGCGAATGTGGAAAAGATGCCATGTTTTTGTTGGGTATCAGTAGTGACCAACATCCCCACCATTTATGTGAAGAATGTTTAGGTGAAATTGCCAAAAGAATTATAGATGCACTAGTCTAAATCAAATGAATATTTTACCAACAAATTGGAGGTTATTTTAGATGGGGTCGATTGATAGAGTTGTAAAAGGTCTTAGTGATGTTGAACTTGAAAAAGCGTTTCATGAGGTGAAGGACTATAGATTTGAAAATGAAAATGTCTTAGTTGATGGAGTGGTTCGTTCTACTATAAGAAGAATTGAAGAAGTAATGGGAAAGATAGGAGATCCACACATTGTAATAAATAGTATCCTATATGAGATTGCCAGTAGAAAATATGAAAGCTAAATTTAGCTTAAAGTCTTGATCAAAAGATTATTTCACAAGGAGATGAAGATAAAATGATTATAGATAACAGAATTATTCTAGGGCATGGAAGTATTTTGGTGAGTGCAAACTATGATGGAACTATAAGAGTGGATTATATCGACCCGAATGCTGTAATTGGTAAGGATGTTACAGAAGAATTTTTGAATAATGTAAAGATTCTGAGAACTGTAAATCTTGATGCTAAAGATAATTTACTTTATAAACTGAAAAATGTAGCAGACCATAACCCAATTATTGTTCATGGTGAATACACTCTAGACTTCAGTAAATTCAATGTGGGTTCGGTCAATACTTTTATTCGTCAAACAAGGCGGGCACTTAATTTCATCCGAATAGCATTGGCCTGTTAAATAAGTTGATGAAAGGATTCTTTTATCTTAATAGGGAGGGAAGCAATGGACTACCTTAAAATCTTATCATACAAGTACGACATGGCAGAGGATTGGTCAAGGAACGGCGTAACCGTTTTGAAGAGTAGTGATTTATATATTCAACTAATAGAGCCTTATCACAGGACAGGCTTTCAGTATTGTTTAAAAGCTGACTTTCCAGAGACGTTTGACAGATGGAGTGTGACGCTGCTCGAAGAGGAGTTCGTAAACGATGGGGGATTCTTGCAAGTGTTAGAGGCACTTGATACTTTTATAAAAGATAAAATAAATATCGTTAAAGAAGAGTTATCAAAAGGTGCAAGACTTGAATAAAAGAAGTATTTCAAAAGGAGTTGAATTTTTCAATGTGCCAGTGTAATCCATCAATTAAAACTCCATGGTGTGGGAAAGACGACTGTATTCCGTCCAAAGAGCAAGCAGAAAAAATGAATGCTGCTATAGAGAGATCAAAAGAAATTATGAAAAAGCTTTTAAAATAAGTCTTTTACAATATCTAATAACAATAAATATACGAAAAGAGGATAAAATGTGAACACATATAACCTAATTGCTAACGGAGAAATCGTTGAAACTATCAAAGAAGAAGGACGTTGCAAAGACACTATGGCTTATGTGCTTATGGATAGAGTCTATTCGCTAACAAGTCAATTAAAGAAGCAGATCAATGTAATCGTACAAGAAACAGGAAGAGAGCACTATTACAATGTTTAAGCATGGTAGACGCTTTGCAGATGGGACGCTATGGGTTATGAATCAGAGCGGAAGATGGATTACCCTTAAAGAAGCAGCACAAATACATAAATATAAGTGAACACCTAAAGAGGCGACTAACAATCGTCTCTTTTAAGAATTAAAATATATATTGTATAATATATTAAATAATGATATAATTCATATAAAGGAAACAGCGTACTCGAAACAGTAACTTCGTATTGTAAATGAGAAAGACTATATCTTTTGTGAGGTGAAATCATAATGAATATTCCTGTAATGGATATAGAAACTAAGGAAACAAAGATGATAAGCATAGAAGAAATACTGTATATACTTAGATCTGGGATAAACGGTTCAATACAAAAGGTGTCAACAGAAAATGGTGAGTACCGTATCCTTAGTGAAATAGAATTTGTTAAGTTTCTAACAGATGTAGGACATTTGAAGGTTTCTGATGGTGGAGTTGCTGTAAACCTAAAGAAAGTCAAAAGGATTGATCCAATGAACAGAAAGCTTGTATTCAGCGAAGGGAAAGAGGCATCAGTATCTACAGCTAGATTCAAAGAGATTGAAGAAGAGATAATGAATCTTACCTAGTTATCTTTAACATGTCGCCGTATAATAGTGTTATAGATTTGCGGCGTCATGGTATACATATGTTCGATTGAAAGGTTTATTTCATAGAGAAGGAGAAGAAAAATGGACATTAAACTAATTGCACAAGAACAACAACAAGATTTATATCACGTTACTTTTACAGAAGAAGAGGTCGATGCCCTATATCGATACATTGATTTTGACAAGTACGGAATCGACATTTCTGAGGGAGGCAACCTTTTACAAAAGGATAGTCTCTGGTTCCTTTTAGTAGAACTAAGAGGAGTAAGAAACTTCCCACGTACATTAGGAGATGGGCTAATACTGAAGCTTAAAAGCTACTTGTATCTAAAGTATTTAAAATAACTATTTTAACTGGACTGAAAGTGAGGAATATCAAGTGAGTTTAATTACGGTTATTGCGAAAGAAAAATATTGTTGCGTCATGTCTGATGGAAGAGTTGTAGATCAAGAAACAAAGGAAGTACAACAAGAGGATTTACAGAAGTTTTTAAATTATGACAACCGAGCATTTATTGCATACGCTGGAGGAAAGGACATGTGTGATATTGTCTTAAATGATATCGCTGAGGTGAAAACTTACGATTTTGATTTATGGCTTCAAGCATTTCAACAACTATTCGACCGTTACAAACTTAAAGAGGCTTATTTGATTGATCCATTGCGATATAAAGTATCCTTACTGTTCGGAGGACGAAATGAAAATGATGAGGTTGAAGTTTATTCGATCAGTTCTATTACCGGAGCAGTAGAGCACTATCTACCAAAAGATGACCAAGTTGCTGTCACCTTTTTATGTAGTGAGAATGTCGGAGACGGCTCCAACGTGATGGATTTCCTTGGTGAAAACTTGACAAATGGTGGACATCAGACTCCTAGTCAAGCACTTAGTGCAATGAAGCTTACTAACAATTATGTTTCTAGTATAGACTGGTCAGTAGGAAAAAAGACTTCTCGAATGGTAATAAAATGACTGTTTTATATAGAGAGGAGACTAAATGTGAAATTTAAAGAGATTAAGCCATACATACAGTGCAACAATTATTCAGTAGACGTGTCTTTAAGATATTTGGAGAGTACACTTGACGAATATATTGAAGAAATGGGATTGGAATTAATTCCAGACTTTCAACGCGGATACGTTTGGAATTTGCGCCAACAGGAACTTTATATAGAGCACTTGTTACGCGAAGGAGTGTCTGGTTTAGATATTTACTTTAATCATACTAAATGGCAAGGAACAGAGGGAAAAGGAGATGGCTGGTTTGTATGCGTTGATGGTTTACAACGTCTTACAGCATGTCTTGGGTTCCTTAGAAATCAAATTAAAGCATTTGGTCACTTTTATAAAGACTTTGAAGATAAGATTCCAATGATGGTACGCTTGAGTTTTCATGTTAATAACCTTCAAACTCGTAAAGAAGTGCTTGAATGGTATTTACAGATGAATAGTGGAGGCACTGTTCACAGTCAAGATGAGTTAGATCGAGTTGCTGGATTATTGGCTGCTGAGTCTTAATCAAATGGCTATTTCAACTGAAAGTAAATACAAACTTATTCTGAAAGGTGTGACCATATGTTTTCTTCAAATCAATATCCAGATCTTATGTGGGAATTGTTAAAGCAGAAATTCAAGAAATTTAAAGAGCAGAAGACGAACAGGTCTCAAATCGCAAAAGAAATATTAGCACTATCAATCCTTCCATTAGCCATTCTGTCAGTAGTAGTAGCAGCTACTTGGACTCTTACTTACTTTTTGCATCCTGCACAAGTATTCATTGTTGTTATAATATTGGGTCTATTGTCACCAAGTCTTTTCTATATCAGGTCTAAGTAAAAGATGTGTTTCACGAGGAAGGATGTGCGACCATGACAGATAAGATCAACCTTTACGTGGACGACCTCAGAGACTGTCCAGAAGGCTTTGTGGTCGCTCGTACATACTATGAAGCCATACACATACTTGAGACTAGAGAGGTGGCTATTCTTACATTAGACCACAATCTGGGCGAGGATGTAGATGGTGTAGAGTTGCCGAATGGATATGACTTGGTGAAGCACTTCTGTGAGCATGGACTGAAGGCAGATAAGATCCACATACATACTGACAATCCTGTAGGACGACAGAACATGTATGAGACTCTGTTAGCAGCTTAAAGAAGAGGGTTCATTAATGAGGATATTGAGATTTATCATTATCCTATTACAGTGAATAGATATTCTGGAGATTAACTTTTACGGAGAGAGGGGAATCCAATGTATTCAAATCAGAAGTATGTTGAACTTATGACTAATGAGACAGAGGTTCAATCAAAGTTATTAGAAGTAATGGAGAAGTATGAGAACGATAAATGGTGGATCAGTGATAATACCGATTATTTAGCGTATAAGCAATTTCAGGAAGACACTATGTTAGTTGAATCCACAGCTTTGCAAAAGGCGACTGAAGCGCTTTTAGGCAGAGATATCACCTTTCTTGATTTGAGACTGAATTTTAAAGATATTAAGAATGAAGTGATTGAAAAATACCAAGAAAAAAATGGAGCGAAGGAGGAAGGATTACATTAAAAAGACATGTCAGAATTGCAAAGCTTTACGAATAGAACATGGTACAGTTAATCCATATAGTTGTACATTGGGCTATAGTATTGATAACATTGGCGTTCCTTTAGAGAAGTGTCCGAAGCCAAAAACATATACGAAACTCAACGATTTGAGATCAATTAAAGATAAATACACATTGGGTAAAAAGGAATTGGCAAATTGGAAGTTCATGTGAAAGGCATGTTTCATACAGGGAGGATGTGTATTTATGATTAAATTCGATCTGTTAGAAAACGGAGCAGATTCACTTAAGTCTGCTTATAACAAGATGCAGGTCTTAAACGACTTACAAGAGGGATTAGATCATTACCTTAAGGATATCGTTTTTTTCCTTAATCATGGCATTGAAATCCTTTTTAAATATGTTCTTAAAGCAAAGGACGAATCACTTATTTTCAGCAACCAAAGAAAATATGAAATCGCAAAGCAAGAGATGCTAAGACTTGGAAAAAGCAATGTTTTTGAAATAAGTCCAAACTTAAAAACAGTAACCTTATCTGAAGCTATAAAAATATGCAAGGAGAACGATTTGGAGGTGAGCGAAGAATATCACAGCTCTCTAACATATCTTAACAAGATGAGAAACCAGTTCATGCATTACGAAGTTTTTATATCCGATGAAGAAATGTTAAAACTTTTAGTTAGACAACAAGCTATTTTTGAATTGACAATGGAATTCTTTAAACTTCACATTCCGAATTTCATTGAATATTTTGAAGGGGCTAGATTTGAAGATACGATTGAGGACTATGGAGATATCTTGGCTGAAATGCAAAGAGAAGCAGATTTTGAACGATACATTGATGAAATGATGGTCTCTGAGTAAAATGCAAGTTTGATTCGAACAATAATAATATGAAAGGGAGAAATTTGCTACTATATGGGACTTAGTAAAGAAGAAATAAATCTCAGAAAAGATCTAAGAAGAGCAAAAAAATGGAATGAACTGCACCAAGAAATCGAAGGAGTAGATCATAAATTATGCAATAAGTGCAATGATTATCATCCCTCGACAGATGAGTATTTTTATATCAATAAAAACAACTCAATTGATGGGCTATATCCTTACTGTAAAAAGTCTGCAATTTTGTCCTCTTGTGAAAATCAAAAGACAAACAAAGAGAGAAGTTATAAGCAACATGAGAAATATAGGAAAAGTGAAAAGTATAAGAAGTGGGGACGGAAGCATGGGCTAGAGCAACGTAAAAGCGGGTATAGCCTTAATTATCAAAGAAACAATAAAGATAGAGTGTATTTTTACGCTGCATTACATAGAATTCATGACATCACATCAATTGAATGGAACAAATGCTTACTTTTCTTTGAATACAAATGTGCATATTGTGGTATTACACAAGAAGAAAATAAAAGAAATTGCAATCAGAAACTCCAGAAGGATCATGTGGATCATGAAGGGTACAACGATTTGAGAAACGCAGTACCTGCTTGTAGACGTTGCAATAGCAGCAAACATCAAAGTGGTGTGCTAAATTGGTATTCTCAGCAACCATTCTATTGTATTGATAGATTCAGAAAATTAACAACTTGGATAACCATAGAGTATCAGAAATATCTAGAAATTAAAAAAGATTATAAGATAGTAAAAACCAGAAATAAACGAGAGTATATTTTGTACGTTCTCGATGAAAAGAGAAACTTAGGAAATGTTCTTGGTATCGGTAAACACAGAAAAGAATTAGTGATACTTGCAGAAGATATTTTTAATGATAATGAATACATAACAAAACCCACCAATTAAATGGCGGGTTTTTTGTTGTGTGTGTATAGACCTAATTCCTCTGCTTTAGCTAGCAATGTTGCAAGAGCATTCCTATTTTGAGTCGTATCCAGAGACAGCTCAGAGCGCCTAGAATCAATTTCTAACGATACATCCTGTATCTTTACCTTGATTAGCCTTATCTGGGCTTCAGACATCGCCAGCTCCTGTTTAAGTGTTTGAAGGTATTCAACGATGTCTTCAATATTAAGAGTAAATGGAGGAGACTTTCTCGAAGAGCGTTTATTGTTTAATTTTCTATTCTTGGCTTCTATAATCTCTTCATTGTAATTGTGTCTAAGGTAAGAGTTCCATCTAAAACCACAGGCAGCGGCTGTGCGATCAAGCTCTAGACCTACATCATAAAATGCTTTTAATTGTGTTTCTCCAGTTGTTATATAGTTTAATACAATAGTAGCTAGCAATTTATCCTCATCAGCACTCCAACTATCTTTTCTTATCATGTTTTCACCTCAGATTACTTTTAATTACATATATATCCTATTTGTCAATAGATTATACCTTGTTTTGGAAATATTTAACCCCCCGACTAAAAATGCTTGACAGAACATAAGTTCCCTATTGTTATATGAAGTTTAATCTATTATAATAATAAATATACAGATGAAAGACATATATAAACAATAAATATAATGAAAATGCGGAGTGTGATATCATGGCAGTGGCTATGGATCGAATTATGAATAAAGAAGTAAAACGACTTGATATGTGGAACGCTAATTTAGGAAGAAATAAAGGTAGCGTACAAAGCGGAGAGAGACCAGTAGTTGTTTTGGGGAATGATAAAGGAAATAAGTTTAGTCCAGTAGTTATTGTGGCTCCTGTTACTAGCAAGGTAAAAAAGCCAATGCCTACCCATGTTAGAGTAGAGGCAAATGAAATTGAACTTTATGACGACAGTATTATTCTATTAGAGCAGATAATGACCATATCCAAAGATCAATTAGAGTTTAAAATTGCTACTCTTCCAGAAAAATTTCAACAGCCAATAAGTAAAGCATTGTCAATATCGTTACAAATGTAATCTTTTACTTATGTAGTTTAATTAGCTCGTTTAAATTGGTAATATTTAATGCCTCACATATAGAAGCTAAATTACTTAAAGGGATTTGTTTGACCTTATTATTACATAAATCATTAATAGTAGAATGTCTAATTCCTGTTAGCCTAGACAGCTCTCTTTTAGATATATCTTTTGAAGCAAGAATTTGCTCTAGCGTTATCTCAAACCACCAATTAGTATTAGAACTTGACATGTAAAAAGTCTCCTTTTATAATAATAGAAGTAAGGTGGAACGAAAATCGTTCCAATATTTTTGCATAGCAAAAGACTCCCAAAGCAATGGGAGTATTCATGAATCTTCATTTTAACATGTTAATTATCGTAGTAACAGAGGGGCTTAGTTTGTATGAAGAGGTATTGTTTAATGAAGTTGGTAAAATATGATTCAAATTCGAAGCTAGAGACATGGAAGTTTTTAGGTATTGGAACAAACAAACCTCATGAACTAAACAATTTCATGTTTAATGGTTATAGAATTTATGATAATGAGAACAATACAATAATAAAAACTAATTTAAATCTAAAACAATGGATTAAAGATAATGAGAAGCCTCAAGTATTATGAGGCTTTTTTTGCTATATAAACGTTTTGCAATAGCAATAAAATTGTAGTAAATTAGTTATCAGAAGTTAAGTAACAGCTTTTTAGTGAGATTTAATTGTTAAAATATTATGAAGCAATAATAAAGATATATTGTTATCCCTTTAGATAATGTATTATATTTATGCTTATATGCTATAATGAATCTAAAGGAGAGTGTACATAAGTATGCAAATTGATCGAAAAGAGATTGAAATAAGAATAATTAAAAGCCTAAATGTAGTTAAGAAATCAAGAAAATCATTAAATGAATTAAATGTATTTCTTGCTGAATTAAATGTGCCTTATGGAATGGTTGAGTCTATACTAGCTAATGAGGAAATAATTTCGGAAGTGGATATTCCACTACTTGTAGGTATCTCTATTGCAGTATATAAGTTAACTAAAGATAGAGATTTACATACAGAGACCTTGTTTGGAGACAGAGAAGTTAGAGATGCTTTGGATATTCTTGGTCAAACAATAAGTGAAAAGATATACCTGCCTATCCCGCTAAATGATGTTATAAAAATAAAGTACGACAGTTTTGTAACAAAGATTTCAATAAAAGAATTAGTAAAAATGTTTGAAAGTCAGCTAATAATTTACGACTATGAAACTCAACGTGGTGCTAAATATAAGACAAATGCTTCTGGTGGTATAGTCAAAACACCAATAGTAAATAAAGCCAGTGTAAAGCGCATTTCTAAAAAAATGGCTGATAATGATTATTTAGAAGATATGATAGTATTAAACGTATATTCAACTGAGATAGAACCAGTAACCTATCATGAAGAAACTAGAACATTGACTATAAATGATGGTGCTATAATATCTATTTTGGATGGGTTCCATCGTCTTCAGGGAGCCTTGGCTGCTCTAGAGATCAATCCGAATGCTGACTTAGTTGAAATACTATCTGTGAGAACTTATGATCATGAGACAGCTCAAAAATTCTTTGGGCAAATAAATACAATTAATGTTCTTAAGACAGAAAGAAGAAAAGAGCTTGCTCAAGAAAGAATGTCAGATAAAGTGGTAGCTAACCTACAAAGAAAATCTGAAATAGGTAAACAAATAGCATCGTCATCTCAAGTTAGTATACCAGCAGGCGAGCTTACGACTTTTGATATCCTTTCATATACTATAGATAAAGTTTATCCACTAAAAATACAGTTTGATGTTTTAGAGACTAGCGACTATTTGGTTGATTTTTTCGCATACCTTGTGGGGAAATATCCAGATGAATTCTCCTTAAAAGCTAAAGAAAGTACTAACTCTGTAATGAGACACCCTTTAATGTTTATAGGATACATTGTGCTGTCTAAATATATGCAAGAACAAGATATTAATCTTAGAGATTTAAATGAAATGATTAACCAGATCGATTTTGATGATGAAAAACTGATAGGTATGTTGAGTACTAAGGGCATAAGAGGAAATAATTTAGCGCGCAATAACTTGATAAGTTATTTTGAATCTATTTTTAGAGGTGTAAAATAAAATGAACAAGATATATTATGAGGAGTTCTACAATCCTAATCAAAAGAATAGGTACTTAAAAGATCAAATTGAATCAACAAAAAAAGCATATAGTAGAGTATTGTTGAGAGCTGCAAAAATAGAAAACAAACTTGGAAAAGACCTATATGACTTTAATTTAGATGAAATAAAACAGTTATTGTTTATTCTAAAGGCTACTAAACTTAGTACTGTAATGCATTCAGGCAATATTATTCAAAATTATATAAGATGGGCTATTGAACAGGATCTTCGTACTGACAACATAAATCCACTTGATGCAGTTGCGTCTGGAGAATTTTATAAACAATTTTTGGACACGAGTGAGCAAACACTCTTTAGTTACACTGAAATTAAGAAAGATGTTGTTGACGAATGTATAAATTATCAAGATAAAGCGGTAATACTTGGTCTATACGAAGGAATCTATGGTAGACAATATAGTGAGCTTTTAACATTAAAAATGAAATTCTTTGAGGAAATAAATGATGATCCAGATCACTACAATGTTCGCTTGGTTAATGAAACTGTTGATGGAAACAAAGAAAGAACTCTGAAGGTTACATCTGACTTGTACAATATAATGCGAATAGCAAATGACGAGGATATATACTTTAAGAATAATGGCCTTGACTTTGAAGGAATGAGAAACAACAAAAATTATCTAGTCAAGACTGACTATATAATAAGAGCTGCCGAAAACGCGCGCACAAAATCTTCTGGTAATGCTCCATCTGCTCCAGCTTTAATAAACAGAAGGATAGCCAGGATTGCTGAAATGTACCAGTTACCAATGTTAACTGCGACGAACATACGAAACAGTGGGATGCTAAAGTTGGCTAGTGAGTTGTATTATGAAAATGACAAAAAGTTGGGTAAGGAAGATTATGAGCAAGTGTTGAGGCAATATAATGTAGGCATAGGTAAAAATGGTGAAATCTCATATGGAAGACTAAAAGCTGATTTTTTAAACATTGAAAATATAGAGAAGTTTTATGGAGAAGAATAAGGTTAATCCTTTATTCTTCTTTTTTTTATAAAAGTGTTTGACTTAATAATAAATGCATGTTATTCTTAGTTTATCAAATACATATATTTATTCTTAAACAGTGGGAGACAAGATGAAATGAAAAACGATCTGATTTATGCACTAATGTCTTTATTAGATGGTATTACAATTTTTATGTTCGCCTTTGGTTGTTTTAAAGTGAGTTTTCGAGATTATTGGAAGGAAATATTAGTCACAAACGTAGTTATCTCAATAGGCACTTTTTACATGAAGTCAAATGAAGCAATATCAAGTTTTATTCCCATCATATGCTTTCTGTTACTGGCTATATCACTTACATTTTACTTTCGGATAAGACCTTGGAGTAGTGTTAAGTTAGCAATTTACGGATTCGGAGCACAATTTGTTTCTCAAATGATAATAGCCATTTTAATCATGGTGGCCTCTGGATCAGGCTATACTTATACTCTTGAAAATTTCGGGATGTACATTCAATTGATAGGCGATGGTTTTCTAATAGCTCTAACGTTAATTTTGCAAAAAAGAAGAATTTGGTACACCACACTACCTTATGATTATACGTTTAAAATTAAACTCAATAAAACAAATATTATCAGTTGTACTCTGGGTCTGTTGGCAGTAGTGATATTATACAATGTAAAGCAAATTGAGAATGTATACCTAGGACTGTTATTCTGGTTAATATGTCTAATCAATATTATATTCATTGATGTTGTTAAGGAAAAGAGTGAGTTGGCATGATAGATAATTATGTAAACAATATTTCACGAAAATTAGTTGATCGTTTTCCGACTGAATTGCCGCCATATGGGATCACCAGATACGGAATAAAGTTTATCGTTTCAAATATCTTACCTATAATGTTATTGTTACTTGTGGGTTTGATGTTTAACATTTATAATAATGTTTTAATAAGTATTCTGTCATTTTCTGCTTTGCGGCTCTCTTCTGGAGGATATCATAGCGAATACCCTGAAATATGTTTGATTTACTCAAGCATACTGATGCTGACAATTGCGACATTCGGAAATTTATTTGAAGGTGTAGAATGGATATTCTCTATAGCAGCCTTAATATTGGTGACAATCTTCGCACCATCAAATATTGAGAACCAAACAAAGATTCTTAGTAAATATTTTATATATTTAAAGTACATAGCAATTCTTACGGTACTAGTGGGAGCTTTAATAAGAGACCCCATTATCAGTTGTTCGATGTTTGCTCAAAGTCTCCTTTTGATTCGCTTGAAAGGAGGTGATAGGAATGAATAAAATTAAAATGATGAAATTTGGTATGACTGCATTTGGATTTTTGCTGACAGCTATTGCTGTAGCTGGCGTTAATACTGCAAGCTGGACATTGATTCACAATGAGCCAGTACCTGAAGAATTAAAATAATAACAATGCCCTCTACTTTAAAATGTGGAGGGCAGATTTATCAAAAGAGGTGTAATAGAATGGATCACATTATTGTCCAGAGGAAAGAGGGAAAAAAAATAAATGATGAAGCCGAATGGTTAAAGATTGTTGATATTAAATCTTCGAGTAAAGAGTTGATCAATGGCAAAAAGGAATATAAGACTGTTTTTCATACTGATGGGGGAGATTTCATTTATTGTACAAGCAATGATGCAATCATGCATTTGATGCACAAGCATCATGGATTAGTCGTTGTAGATCGTGGTAGAATGGGTAACTTATATCATGCAGAACATATTGACTTTGAAAAAGGTAAGATGTTTTTTGATGTACAGGCGAACGATTACATAGAGATCATAGGAGATTCCCGAAAGAGTGTTGTAAAAGAGTATTTTAAGAAGTTGTTTGGTAAGAAGTGATATCAACCTATAAGGAATAAAAATACGTAATAAAATATGTTGCCAAATGGTATATATGCTTTGACTAACTCATAAATTGTTGTATAATTAGGAATACGAACACAAGTTCTATATATGTTCTATTCGACACTTATCGACATTAAGATGGCTAACTTTCCAATATTATCTACTTGTCAAGCATTTTTAGTCGGGGGGTTAAAGTGTTTGTCAAGTGCTAAAAGATGGATTAAAATAAATACATAAGATAAATCACACCCAGTATTCATCATAAGATACGAGAGGAAATGAAAATATGAAAAACACCTTGAATATTGATAAGAAGTCGATAGGACTTATTACTATAGCTAATTTCTTTTTTCAAGACTATCGAAACAACGAAGAATTTGTACGACAGTGCAGCGGTATGAATGGGAAGCAAATTAACAGTTGGCTTATGCAGTATAGATTTCAGAAGATCTCAGAAACGCGCTACAGGTCGCAAAATGAGTTTGTAGAAGCCTACAATGTAAACCCGCCTATGGCATTGGAGCGCCTATTTCAAGAGCGCATCAATAGTGATAAGTTAAGCAAACTGAATTGCATTGATCCAATTACTATATATACTTATCACATCAAAGACCCAAATGTTAAATTTAATAGTTTTACTGGGTATTTTCTGTAGCCGGATCACCCGGCAACAAAATAAGAATGAAAATACATATTTACAAAATGATAATGAATGCATATAATGGATATATGAGGTGCTTAACACGAAAAAATGATGAAGTAATAGTTTCATCAAGAAATTGGATTTGAAAACAGAAGCATAAGAGAGTATATGAAAGAATAACGGAGATTAAAATAACACGCTTTGCGTGATTATATAGAGGCAGCAAGTTTATTCTGAAAAGGTGGTGGAACGCATGACGAGCAGATTGAGAAGTCCTCCAATGTAACTGAATATCTAGAGAGACACACAATCAAAAAATACATATACACAAAGGGAGATAATATTAATCAATGGCAGACTACAAAATCAAGGTAAACAAGAATCATCAAGGTAAAGAATTCAAAAGCTCATTTCGTTTTATTGGTAAGGTTAGTGCAGTAAACAAAAAAGATCCAGTAACCGATAGCTGGGAGAAACAACCGATTTATCAAGAAACAACAACTCGAACAAACAAGCCTCGTCGAGTTCTTCAATTTGAGGTTGAAACAGCATTGAGCAATCGACTACGGGTTGAACTTGCGGGTATGGAACAGCCTTTCGCTTACCCTTACAGCCGCACACAAGGTGGATCAGTTAAGGTAGTATGGGCTGATCGCAATGACAAAACAAAATTCCCTGATGATACATATCACCCAATTGAGGTTGATTGGGATAAGGCAGAACGACTGGGTCAGTTAATTGAAGAGGGTGAATGGTATGAAATTCGAGGGCAATACCAATTTGACACCTTTACACCAGACAATAGCACTGAAGAAAAAGTATTTGTAAAGCGAGTAATTTCATCTGTTCGACCAATTAAGGATGGAGTACTCCTAAATGATGATGGAACTACACAGACTGTAAAACATGCTGGACAAGAGTTTGATTATGTTACAGATTTCAATAGTGAAGCATTCCGAGAAGTGAATTACTTCAGTATGCAACTTGGTATTCGTAGCACATATCAAGATGACAATAAAGATACAAAAGTCAATGCAGTGTTCTTGGATTATGGGAAAGAACGTTCAGAACCGAAAGATGTAGAACTCATGGTATACCATAAAGAAGTCGAGAAGGGTATTCCAATGGCAGATGCATTCGCATCACTCAATACATATGATTTTATCGAAGCAACAGGTCAGGACAATAATAGAGCAACATTTGCTTATGTAGATATCGTTGAGGAAATTGCATCTGATGACCCATTTAGCCAAGTCGATAACAGTGAGAAAGTAACACGACAAGAACGTGTAACCAATGGAGACAAAAAAGGATTGGAAGTAATCAGCTATGTTCAAGGCAGTATTATGCGAGAACTGTTGACTGAAGAGGAATTTAGAAAAACAGCAGCACTAACAAGCGACGATCCATTTAATAATATAAATAAGTCTGATGATCCGTTTAATCAGACTGGAGGAGATCCATTCTCAACTGATAAGAGCGATGATCCATTTGCTCAATAAGAAACATTGTCATGGGGTGTCTTATGACACTCCTAACGAATGAAATTAATATAATAAAATAATATAAATGGAGTGATTTATTTAAATGAGTTGGAGAAATAAAGTACAAAAAAATACGCCTAAAGTGGAACTTCATTCAATCATGAGTCTTATTGTTGGTACATACAAAACAGGTAAAACACGCCTTTGGAAAGAGGTTACTGAGCTACACTATAGTTCACCTGATGAGGCGCTCCTGTTGGCGTTTGAGCCCGGATATGAGACATGGGAATTGGACAACATCATTCCAATTCATAAAGAAGGATCAGATGAAGATGCTTGGAAACAATGGGAGTTTTTCAAGAAAGAAGTTGTTCCGGGCCTCGTAAAAGAAGCCAAGGAAGGAAGAATTGTAAAACTCATTGGTATTGATACTGCTGACCGATGTGTGGATGCAGCAACTTCGTGGTTGTTAAAAGATAGAGCTAAGAGATATGCGAAGAACTCTATTGTCTCGCTACAAGATCTGGGTAATGCATCTGGCAATGTAGAGAATGGCTATACAGCTCTTTATGAGGAAATGAAAAAACCATTCGACGCTCTTCGTAATGCTGGCTATGGTTTGCTCGGTTTAGGGTGGACAAAGGAAAAAGAAACTACACTATATAATGGTATGAAATATAATTCTGTTGAATTGATGATGCATGCTACAGCACGAAAGATCTTCGAATCACAGGCCAGTTTGATTTGTTGCTTGTTCAATGAGGTAGTTGTGGTAAACAAAGATGGTGACGAAATGTCGGATAACATTAAGGACAAAAAAGGCCGAGAAAAGGGTAGCAACTTCCATGAGACACGTACTGTTATGGTGTTCCGTCCTACTGAATATATTTCTATCGCAGGAGGTCGATACACTGATCTCCCAGAGGAGCCAGTAGAGTATAGTGCAACTAACTTTCTTAAAGTATTTGAGGATGCTGTTAAGGGTCAGCTCAAAAAAACTAAGAAAAACATTGAAGAATTAAAAGTTGAGCAAGAACAAGAACGTGATGAACAAGCTAAAGACTTTGGAGAACAAGAAGAGGCAAAGATTACTGCTGAAGAGTTAATTGCAGGAATTCATCAACAGAAAGATCGTTTTACAAATGTTCAACTTACTGAATTTGTAGTTCCAGAGTTTAAGATGTTGCTTGGTACGGCTAATTATCCATCAGTTGCAGATGTTGAAGCGTTGTCCAAAGCACTAGATTTTATTAGTAATTTCAAGTTGCCTGAATAATACATAGAGTTTGTGAAAGACAGATTTTATCCGAAAAGGAGACATATTTTTGACTAACATCGTTATTGAAACATTTACAGGTAAGAGATATCAGACAGAAACAGACACAACAAGCTTTCAACAACTGGCCCTCAATCTTAACAATCCTAAGTACCAAGATAGCTTCTTCTTGCTGGGAACAGTGATCATTCATCGGAATGAGATTTCTACAATTTCGATTGTAAATGAAGAGAAAAAGAAAAGTCCTGTCTCAGACAATGAAAAATTGGCACACTTACACAAAAATGAAGTAATTTTGTCCAAAGCAGATGTAGACGAAATGCTGAAAATCGTTGGTTTGATCGGTGACCTAAAAAGATCCTACTACACTAGCATAAGTTTTCATATGGCCTCACTTGAAATAGTGGGGCTTTACTATAATCAAATATCAGGAAGGTGATACGTTGGAAGTACTCCTATCTCTATTGTTGGCACTGTCCATTGGTCAGGCAGGATTAGAAAGTGCCAATCAAGCACGAGAAGCGAAAAACACGACTAAAATCGAGAGTGTTAAAGTTGAAAAGTCGGATGAGTCTAAGAAGGTCGCTCAAAAGGAAGTTAAGCAAATTAAAGAAACAACGAGTAAGAAAAATAACGAAGAACATAAATGGATGTATTTTGAGATTTCTGCGTACACGAACGGAAAAGAGTCTACAGGAAAAGTAAAAGGCGATAAGAACTATGGCATTACGGCTTCAGGGGCTCACACAAAAGAAGGGGTTACAGTGAGTGCAGATCCAAGATTATTGCCAATGGGAACTAAGATTTACATAGAAGGCATAGGAGAGCGTACTGTACAAGATACTGGATCTGCAATCAAAGGTAAAAAATTAGATTTGTTTATCGAGGATTTGGATGCAGCGTTAGAGTTTGGACGAAAGAAGAACGTAAGAGTCAGAATTATTGATTAGTAGAGGATGAATACATATGAATGAAGTTGTCAAAGGAGTAGGGAAAGACGCTCCAACAGTTATCAACGAACTTGGCGGGAAGCAGTCTCAAGTACTGTATCGATTCGACTTGCTCAATCCAGCAGCAATGTTTGAAATGACGAAAGTCTTAAAGTATGGAGCAGATAAATATGGTGCAGATAATTGGATGAACATTGAAGTAAGAGATCACATCAATCACATGTTGATTCATGCATATGCTTATTTGGCTGGAGATACCTCTGATGAGCATCTATCGCATATTATGTGTCGTGCAATGTTTGCGCAAGCTGTAGAACTGAAAAATCAGCAATATCAGAAAAACAGAGTAGTTTGTGAATAGGCTTAAAACAATTAAATACATTAGTGAAACCTCTGTAGATGAGATGGTCAAACAGATCGTCTCTAAACAGAGTGATATTAGTAAGGTTATTGAAGCAGCAAAACAAAGTAGAACTGAATATGGACTTAAGGTACAAGAGTTAATTAAGCGCCTTGAGTCACTGTAAAAGCTGTATTTCATCGGAAATATAAATTCATATAACAAGGAGAGATCGAATGAGTAAATTTAAAGAATTCATTAAAAAAGTAGCAAGTAAATTTAGTACACCAGTTAAACCGTTGGCAGCGGAAGTATTTAAGGAAGACAAGTTTAAAATGGACATTGAAGGCAATGTGAAGGCCAATAAATTACATGTAAGTTGGTATGGAGATCAGGTTGCTAAAGCCGAGACATGGTCATCTGGAGAAGTTGAAGGTCTTCCTCCACAAGAGCCACAGTTTCTAATCTGGAACAATCAGAAAACTAGTGAAATTTTGAACCAAGTAGAAGCAGATAAATTAACAAAATTGAAAAACAAGACAAAGAACAAACGAATTAAAAAGAAACTACAGAAACGGATCGATACATATGGAAAAAATTCAATCACACGCAATTAAAGATATATGGAGAGTCAGAGAAGGTTTGCTTTTAGAAGTACATAAGTTTAAAACACTTGGTCATTGCTGGATCAGATCAAAGAAAAGCGTTAAGCAAATTAGAGGATGTAAAGGTTTAACAGAGCTTAAAGAAGATTATTGCGACAGCTACACCAAAAAGACTTTCCCAAAAGGCACATTGATCTATAACACTGTTCCAGTTGAACCAGAGATGAACAAGGACAACTTCAAGTTCGAGATTAAATCAAGTGGTGGCTCAATTTTTGGAAAGAGTTCAGAAGAAATCAAGGAAATATTGGACGATATTGAAAAAGCGATAAATACATACTAGAGGGTAGTCAAGTATAAAAGTTCTCGAATGCTCGTCTAAAGAAGATAAACGCTATTCTGCCTTTTATGCGAAAGTTAGAGCGTGGGGAAAGTTTGATTCAATAGAAAACCACTATCAACTTAGCAAAAGGTTTGGTGAATTTAAACCTTCTAACTGGAAGGATGCAAAAGGCAAGGAACCTACACACATTGAATTGAACGGAAGACAATATGAGTTAAGATTACTATCTCAATGGTATAAGATGTTGTGGGTTAACTACTTGGACAACAATCCAGAGCTTGTAGAATATGCGAAACAATTTGATGAATTCAATGACATTTTCAAAGGTAAAAGCTTGAATTGTCAGGCAGATGTAGTAAGACAATACATAAAAGTAGGTAGACAGTCTTTAGTGGATGATTATCAGGAATTGATGGATTTGTTCAAGAATAAGGTCGAAGGAGTCACACAATGAAAAAATTCAAAGTAGAAGTTACCACAAGTAATACATATGAAGTTGAAATTGATGAGAACGCACTAAATGAAGAATGGATGCAAGAGTTTAGAGAGACATTCTATTCATTTAACTCGCTTGAAGAACATGCACAACAGATCGCTGAACAAAGAGTTCGCAAAGCAGAGCGTACCGATTCATTCTTAGAGGGATATGGGAAGGTTAGGGTTAAAGATTACTATGGATTTGACTCTAAGAAATGGGATAGTCCAGTTGATGGAATAACTATTAATGTCATTGATGAAGAAGAAATCACAGAGACGGAAGTTAAGGAGATTCTGTGATCAAGAAAGGAGAACAATTACTTCTGTTCCCCAGAAAGATTACTCGTATTCTTTTGTAATATCGATATAGTTCCCATAGCTTTCAAAAATATTGGAAGCTAACTTATCGGCGTAATCTTGTTTTTCAAATGTTATTGTGAATGTTCCACCTTTTAACATGCTATCAGACATTGCATTGACAGTAACGCCAGCGCGGTAAGCTGGAGGAACCATGCCGATGATATTAACGAGATGATCTCGCTGAAATTGAGACTTCTTTTTATACTTTATAATTACTTTGTACACTATTTAAACCTCCCAGTAATATCTATAAATTTAGTATACAGTTAACAGAACATTGGTTCAAATGAAATTGATATTTCACATAGAAAGGAGGGACACAATTGAAGTTCTCACGTAGAGCAGTGCAAGAAGACTTTATCCGTGAAAACAAAGAGTGGGAAGAAATTCTTCATCCCGACATTTTAACAGAATATCATAGCGGCAATAAAGGAAAAGCTGTGCTTACACATAAAAGTTACAACGGGTGTGGAGTTCAAACGTCAAAACAGGCGATAGAGAACTATACAGCATTCTTACATGCATGGAATGATTTTAAAGAGGGCAAGGAAGTTTTTGTCCAATACTGAACTAGGAAGGGGGGAACAACATGAGTATGAATGCTACGTATGTTAACACGATGATATTTTCAGATGACCAATTAAAGGCAGAAGAGAAGATGAATGAGTTAGTCAGTTTCTTGCCTGAGAGATCTATCATCAAGAGGACAAAAGATCATGTCAAAACCACAATTGGTACGTACAGAGCTAAGAAATATACTGAAGGATGTAGAGGGTATAGATATCAGACAGTTTATATTGACAAGTCTTTATCTGTAGTTTCAGATGTGATTAATTCCATCTTGGTAAAGATAATGCCTCCAGCCTATTATGGAGAACTGCAAAATGGTGAATATAACTGGAGAGATTGTGTGCATTTCTTCTGAGTTAATAAGGAGGAAGAGAAAATTGAACAAAATTATAGTCCGAGAATATTATTATAGCTGCTCAGATGGTTGTTGTGGTGAATGGGGAACAGAGTTAATTGTTAATGAAAAGTTGGTTGGCACATATACAGATGTTGATATGGATGTTGTAAGGAATTTGTTAGAGGCATTAGATGTAGAGTTTGAACTTGAATACATATATGACGATCAGGATTAAGAATAGGAAAGGGGTCTGACTAGTGGACACTAACAAGACTTTAACTAGTATCAGAAAAATTCTAAAAGAAGAGGGAGTAAAGGCTACAGTAACAGCAGAGAATGATGGTCGTGGAGGTGTTAATATTGAAATTCTCCTTAGTGATAAGAAGGATGATAGATTGAACAATAAAGCTACAGCTAGATTAAAAGAATTGCTACCAAACTTCTATTTCCAAGGGGCAATGTAACTTGAATTCTATTCATAATAAAGGGGTATTCTTCTTACAGTAATCAATATTTTAATTTAATCTTTAAATGAAATCGATCTTTTACATAGAAGGGGAAGTGGAAAACATTAAAGCACAATTCATAAACATAGAAACTAAGGAAGTGCTGTTTGAGTTTGACTGTGAACCAGAGTCAGAGAGCAAATCTGAGATCAATAGACCAGTTAACCTTTCTTATCCAACATCAGCCACTTTAACAGTCCAAGATGCAAAAATTAACTCCAGTATTCTAGGAAAATTAATGCCACACATTGGTAAACCTTGGGTGAGAGTCTACTTAATAAATAGAACACTAAACAGACTCATACATATTCAGAATCGGACAAAAAGCAAAAGAATTAAAAGGAAACTTGAAATTCGAATTAAGAGTCTGGATCATCCTATCTTTCACACTAGCATTCCTCTTAAGAGTAGCCAAATTCAATTAACTCAAAGAGATCCAAAACGAAAGAAGTGAGATGAAAGAAAAATGAAGAGAATTGAAATACTTATGAATCATTTAGATGATTGCCTACTGTATGTGGACGGTGTTCCCTACAACGATATTGATTATCGTGATGTCGAAGGTATTATGCTTCTAAAGGAAATCCTGAAGGATGTCGCAGACATAAACTTAAGAAAAACAAGACTGAGTATGCTTGAATTCCCCGATCTATTACAACCGATATTCGATTATCAAATTTGAATGAATTCAGCATTTCTTCTAGAAAAGGAGTGTTTTTAAGTGCCCAAGAAAAGCAACCACAAACATGAGTATGAGTTGATAGAGCTAAAAGAAGATTCTTGGTACACTCATGAGCAAAAATGTAAAATATGCGGACATGTATATACTCGATTACGAGTAGAGCAAGGAAATTAACAATACTCAGCAAGGGAGCAATGTCAGATGTTTAATGTAGACATCGGCTTGAAAAATGGAAGTATCCTACGTAATTGCTCAATTTTCGAGGAAGCAGTAGAAAATATTAGAGTAAAAATGGTTCATATCACAGACAAAGAGAAGATTGAGCAACAGTTTTCAAAAATGCCTTGGGGAAACGAACACAGATTTGTTTACTTTCAAAATGAAGATATGAATGGAAAAGTAAACGTGATGAATATAGAATGGCATAGCTAAACTAAGAGAGGAGAATTATTTGCATGGATAAGTTTGAAGAATTGAAAGAATACAGAGAAGAGTATTTACAGAGTGATTGGTCTAGAATGGATCTCTTTTTAGCAGAAAAGGTGAGAAAGCAACAAACAGAAATTGATAATCTAAAATCTTTTTATGATTATTTTCGTCAATTGTATGGTGCAGGATTGCAAATTGCGAATTGGCATAAGAATGGAGCATTAGAACCATTTGATAATTTCTTTGATTCTGCTGAACAAAAATAGAATAAAATGAAACTTTCTTGGAGATTGGAGAATTGCAAGTGAATGACAAATGCTGTAAGTGTGATGGCGAAATTTATGAGTCTGAATCTTTAAGTAGATGTTTGAGATGCAGAAGAGCAACTGAAAAGGAATTACCTGCCGAGGAGTACTATAAACAGAAGAATAACATAGGATTTGTCGTTAAAGGGGAAGTTTAATAAGGGAGTTGATGTTGGTTGAGTTTTACTGCTATTGAACGTGAGACAGTTTGTGTTTGTAATGACGAAACTAATGAGTGGGAAGTATACAGTTGTTCACCTAAAACCATTACTAAGATTAAGAAAGCTGGATTAGAACTTTTACGTGTAGATGAGCATGGAGGACATTATTTTAAAGGTGACTATGGACAAGTTTCATTCCGGGCTAAGAGTAGTGGTCGAGTGTGGACAGAAGAACAAAAACAAGCAGCCGCTGAACGTCTTAAGGAAGCAAGATTAAAGAAGGGAGAATAAATGAATAAAGAGACAATAGAACGAACAGAGACTCAAAGGGATAAGATCATTGCAACTTTGAAACGAGCCGGAGATTCAGGAGTAACCAACGTAGAACTAAATAAGATTGCTTTACGATACAATGCACGTATTCAAGAGTTATATGTACGTGGATATAAAATACATAGTGAAGAATTAGATGGTGGAGTTACAAAATACATATTGATTTCAGAGCCAACAGAACCATTCAAGAAGCCCGATAAAGCAGTAGACATTTTAATTGAAGATATAGAGAGTAAATATAATGGAAACATTAGCGCGCGCGAATTAAATGATTACTTAGATGCACAGGGATTCACAGTTAGACGTAAAGTTGGATCGTATTGTTAAAGCACATGAAATGAGAATTTCACTTAGAAAGGGAGCTGAGTTGTTGAACGTAATTAAGCGGTTACTGTTAAAGAGTAGTTTTTTTAGAAAGACGATACATAAGAGTGGCGAAGAAATACATAAACAAAAACTGAAAGACATTAGCAATCACTTAAGAGAAGTTAAAAATGAATTGATCAAACTACTGCCAACTCAGTTGTGGCAGCGGTTTGAGAGTGAAGCATATATTTCAGGTGGATGTATATATAGTTTATATCACGACAAGCAACCGAAGGATTACGACTTCTTCTTGGTAAATGATTCGCTCGTTGAAGAGCTCAGGGAATACTTTATTGATCATGCTGGATATCATGGAAGTGATATGAGTGGTGGAACATATTGCGACTTGCCTTTAATCATCACAAACAATGCAATTTCTATTGGGAAGTATCAGATTATTACTCAGTGGGTGGGAGATCCGCAGGATGTGATCATGGAATTTGATTTCAAACACAATCAGTTCTATTGGAAGAATAAGCGAGTGTATGCACTGAGTGACTGGACTTATCTGAAGGGGAACGCATTGGTTTATAACGAACAGAGAGCACGAGACATTGTTGGGACTATTGTGCGAGTTCCGCGATTTATACAGCGTGGGATGACTATTACACAAAAAGAAATGAGTAAGGTGTTATTGAAATTACATAGCGTAGGTTTTACTGATAAGGAAATTGAGATTCTGAATAGCAATAAAGCAGACAGACATTTTGGCTCATAGGGGGATTTTATGACTAAGAAAATAGAGATTAAAACTCCGGTTTTTGAAAATGTAAAAGTCGGTGAACATGTAGAAGTAAAATGGGAAACAAGCAATGGACAGAAATTTGATCATGAGCATCAAGCTGAGAGTTACGAATTCAATTACTGCAAAATCAAACGTAGAGGTGTGCATTTGTCAGTTGAAGATGCTGAAGTACTGGACTTTGAAAGCATTGAAGATATGAACCGATACGAAGAAGAAAGTATATATGGTGGCTACAGCAAGAAATACGATAAGAATATTATGACCTTCCCCAATACATATGTACTCTACACTTGCTATGATCCCGAGAAGGAATTTGAAATTGACGATGAAAGTGGATATTACCACAGTGAGCCAGACACTCATGTTCATATTCTAAGACTGGATGAATATAAACAAATGCTAATGAGTGAAATTGAAAATCTTAAATGATATCGTGATTTCATTAAGAGAGGAGGGTGAATGAATGGCAAACAATCAATACTTAGATCAAGAGGGATTACAACTGAAGATTGAAAATAAAGATGGGCTTGAATTTCAATTGTTTTGGAATCATGATAGTCCTCAAAAAGCATTAGAGCACGGTGAAGATGACGAATTCTATGTAACTGTAAAGGGTAGTATTGGTGGAGCTGGAGTGGATTTTTCACTTGAAGATGCAATCGTTTTAAGAGACACATTGGATCATATGATTAAACAAATAAGCAAATGAAGTCGCAATTTCACAGAGAAAAGGAGAATTGAAGTTGAATAGAGACACTACAGGTGAACTGGATAAGATTTATATAGAGATTATTAAAGAAATGGCAGAATACTCAACTATAAATAAGGCATTTAAGTTAGGTTCTGCTAACACGGGTAAGTTCTTTTATGATTTATTGATTGAAATTGAAGAAAACGGATCTAAAGATATCCAAATTAAAGACTTAAAATGCATTATTGAGAAGGCTATGTCTGATGATGAGCTCATTCATGAGTACTTCAATAAGTTAATGAAATAGAAATTTGAAAAAGAAAGGAGGTGAGAAATTGATTAATACATTTTATAGCTCAAACTATCTCAAATTAAGAAGTCCACCAGTGTTGGAGTATTACGCTTATGTTCTTGCCTCAGTATTCTATTGATAATTCATTAGTTCATAACAACTAATTTATTGAACATAAAAACCAAAAAGCAATAACAAGAAGCAATAAAAGTACATAGATAAAAAAATAAACTAACAATCAGAAGGAGTTTTGAAATTGAATACAGCACAAAAAATTAAATGGGTAAAAGAATATTTGGAAAAGGCTATGACCAAGATGAGTAAATTGCAGGACAAAGAAGAATATTCAGTTGAAATGATTGAGTTTTACAAGGAAGAAAATAGAAATATTGATCTTCTTTTAAGCTATCATGAGGATTTGCTTTTAACTGGAGTCCTTGATAAGAACAAATTATTAAAAGAATATATGGGGAATGCCGTCAACTTACTAAGAGATAAGAAATTTATTTACGATAACTTCGCATAACGCCCAATTAAAAACCACTGGAAGGATGATGCCCTATACCAGTGGTTTGGTACGATTCTGCAATCGCTCTTTAATAATACAACATTGTCGATGAAATTAAAAGACAATAAAAAGGAGCGCATTAGTTGAAAGAAAAGCATATTGATATGGAAATGCATAAAAAGCTATTGGAAAGCAAGGAGCAGCGAGATAAGAACATAGACAAAGAATATATTCTTGATAAAGTTAAAAAAATATCTCTTTTGCCTGATGATGTGAATGCGACAATCCAGATGGTTGCAAACTACTTTGAAGTTGGTAAGGAAGCCATTAATTCAACAATTAAAGATTATAGATCCGAATTAGAATTTGATGGTTTGAAAGTTTTAAGAGGGCAAGAACTGATGTCCTTAAAGGACATGGGTTTAATTGGAAAAAATTCATCTTCTTTTACCGTAATACCTAGGAGAGCAATATTAAGAATTGGCCAACTCCTCAGAGACTCAATGGTTGCGGTTGAAATAAGAAATTACTTGTTGAATATAGAGCAAGATACTCATAGGTCGGTTTTGTTTTTAACTGAGTCAGATCGCACTGAGGAAAGAGACTCAACGAGACAGGGAAATAGCGACATGAAGCTCATTCTTAAAAATAAGGTGGGAGCTACTAGCCCAAAACACTTCTCCAACTTTTTTCTTAAAGGTTATGAGGGAAGTTATAATGTAACAAGTATCAAACAGTATAATGCCCTAAAAGGCTTACATGAAAACGCAAAACCTCTTGATCATATGGATTCATTGGAGCTTGCGTCATACAGATTTAGAATAGAGATGACCAAAGAAAGAATAGAGAATGGCGAAGTTAACGAATTGTCTGTTGCGAATGAAATACATAAAAGTATTGGGAAGAATGTGGCTGAACTAGTTGAAAGTGTCACAGGAAGGACATTAGCTTCTTTACCAGTAGTTTCGAATAGAAAACATCTAGTATCAAAAGTAACTGACTATATTGAAGGATATTAATTTCTGTATAAAAGAGGACTTTCACGGAGAAAGGGAGATGATTTAGATTAATATACATGACGATATATATAAGCTTCGGAAAGAAGTTGAAGAAAAGGCAGCTCTGTTGAAGAAACTAGAGTCGGACAGCTTTGATGTAAATGGTGTTTGGGAATTTTCGACCGAGGGAGATTGCGAAGGAAGAGCAACGAAGAAACTTGGTAAATTTACAGGGAACTTATTCGATGGAATTAAGCAATATGGAAGTCAAAGCTATTATGCCCTCTCTTGTAAAAGAGTTGACTATGTTTCATCAATTGAAAAATCTCCAGAAAAGAAAAGAGTTCACTTCAAAGTATATGACTCTGCAATTGAAATGCATGATAGTAATGATGCTCTTGCCAAACTAACAAGTGAAGTACCGGGTGGACATTCTCTCGTTAATAGTAATTATTATGGATGTGTAGCACTTGAATGGGAGGAGTGAATACATGAACTGCAACAATACACATTGTTTATGGAATGCTTTTGACCAGTGCTGTACAGAAAGTGAAGAGTTACATGTTGCAGCCATTCCAAATACATTAGATTGTCCATCAGCTATGCGTAGTGACCATCAGGAAGCAATGATTAGTATTATTGAAGAAGTAGATGAAATGATGTACAGACGTAATTTTAAGGAATTGATTGAGATACATAAGTTTGTGAAAGATCAGAGGAAATAGAAATGGAACAAAATTGGCTAGAGGATTATATGAAATTTAAAAGCGGTATTACACCGCTAGGAATCGTTATGTATCCAGTCGTAGCTTTAGTTATAGCATTTTTAATAGTAAGTATGTATTCTTCAAGAGCATTCTATTGGGTCAAGGATAGAATTAAAAAGAAATGATTTTGAAATGTAAACTTTATCAAAATATTGAGAGGAGAATATATATGAGCTTTCAAGAAACAACAACGAATAAAGATGCTGTAAGCGAGATTGTTGGAGATATTTTAAAAGATGAAGATCACCCAAATACAGAAATTTTAATCTATTTTGAAGATGGTGAGTGGTGTATTACTAAAGATAGACGCTTCTATTCTCATGGACTAAAAATGGAAGATAAAGTTGCACATTTAGAAGGAATCATCGAAGCATGTAAGCAAGAGCTTTCTAAGTTCACAAAGCCAATCGATATTCACGATATGAGAGAGATCGTAAACGGTGTGATGTACGACTTGAAGGTAGGGATGCAGAAATATAAAAGTAATGAGATTGAATGGTCTAAATGAAACATAGAATTTATCAAGAATAATACATATATGAGGAGAATAATGAATGAGTAAACTTTATGAGCTTGGAGAGAAGTACAGACGCTTTAATCAGTTTGTTGATGCAGCTTGGGATGATGAGGATATGACTGAAGATGATTTGCAGATGTACATTGAAACACTGGAGTCAATTGAAGATGAAGTAGAAGTTAAGGTTGAGAATACTGTGAAGTTCATGAAGAATATTGAAGGAGATATTGAGGCATTTAAGAATGAGGAAAAGCGACTTGAAAGGAAACGCAAGTACCTTCAGAATAAGTTTGATGGTCTAAAGAGTTATTTGCAAACTACACTTGAAGTCAGTAAGATTGATAAAGTCAATGCGGGTACATTTAAAGTTAAACTTCAGGTAAATCCACCGTCAATCAATATAATTGATCCAGCGAAGATACCAGATACATATAAAATTGAACAGGAACCTAAGATTGATAGTAAGGCGCTTCTCAAAGACGTGAAAAATGGATTGGAAGTTGAAGGTGCAGTACTTGTAAGTGACAAAAAACATTTAAGAATCAGTTAATTAAGAATAAATATATGTACAATTTATAAAAATAGTGGTATGATGACTTTAACAAGTTGTTATACCACTATTTTTATAAGGAGGCGATACATAAATTGAAAGACATCAAATCAGTTGATTTAGACAAGATGATGATATTAGCTGAAGAATTGGGCATAAAAGTTACTAAGGGTAGTCAAAACCCTGGCTTATACGTCACAACAAATGGGGAGCGTAAAAATTTAGATGTAATAGATTTATTCATGGCAATCTTCCCTGAGATAGCAGATATTAAACATAAAAGAGAGCTAGGAGGCCAAGTGCATTGAGCAATCATATTTTTGCAGAAATGTTAATCCAGTACATAACTGATGCAACACCCTTAGAGGAGAGCTTAGTAAGATTAATCGTTAGCCATTCTTCATTTGCAGAAATGCTAAAAGAAGATGAGGTGTTTGTTGGACACTATCCTTTGGAGTATTGGGCGCAGCAGGTGCTTGAGGAAACTGTACAAAGGATGCAATCCGCACTGGATGCTTTAGAGAAAAAAAGTAAAGAGTAAATATAATATAATTATTACAAAAGATCTGTTTCATCAAAAATTGGAGGTAGCTATATGAGAAGAAAAGATTGGATTGTAACTGAATATGCAGCAAGACCAGCAGGTAAACCAGATCGTTGTTTTTATTGCCATAGCTTGATTGGAGAGTCACATACTTCCGAATGTGTAATTAGAAACAGAACAGTTGTTATGGATTTTACTATTAGGATGGTAATGGACGTACCGGAGTCTTGGAAGGATGAAGATGTTGAGTTTAGATACAATAAGGGATCATGGTGTGCAGACAATCTTATTGAAATGATTGTAAGAGAAGAAGATGGGTGTTTGTGTCCTCATGTTCAGGCAAAGTTCGTCAGAGAAGCAACACCAGACGACGAAGAGAAATGGGGCTTAGTTAGAGTAGATGACTTGCAATCATAGTCTAAGTAAAAGGCACGTTTCACAGGAAAGGAGAATAAGCTTTGGACTATTATTTATTACATGAAAAACAACTCGAAGAACTCGGAGACATAAAAGAAGAGATTATGTTGGAATTAGGAACAAGAGAAATTGAGTTTGAAATTAAACGAAGTCCATCTAGTGGTGAATTATTCACAAAGTTCTATGAATTATATGCCCATCAAAGAAAGGACAATGCGAATGATTAAAATAATCGATGGTGATTTGCTTGATGCTACTGAAGATATCATTGGACATCAAACAAATACTAAAGGTGTCTGGGGATCAGGAATAGCTAAAGCAATCAAACAGAAGTACCGTGATGCTTATCCGTTTTACCAGTTAGCATGTCATGAATATGGCGATAAATTACTGGGTCTATGTTGGACGACCAAGGTAAATGAAAAGAGAGTTGTTGCTAATTTATTCGGACAGGCTATATATGGAAGAAATAAGAATGTTATATACACAGACTATGCTGCTTTGAAGTCTGCGCTTGAGTCATTGAAGTTACGGGCAAAGAAGTTTGGTTATACTGTGGCATTGCCATATAACATTGGTTGTGGATTGGCTAATGGAGACTGGAAAGTTGTTTATGGGATTATTGAAGAAGTATTCAGCGATTATGAAGTGACATTGTACAGATGGGAGCCGTAATGTATGCCCTATATAAAGAAAGACGAACTAAAACGAATGCTACATTACTTTTTTGTCCAAGGCTGTAACGCAGGATATGGAATCGATGTTGGAGAGAGCCTTATACAACAAGAAGAAGAAGCATTCAACATGATTTATGATGAGTATACTGAAACCTTAAAAGAAAGGGGAAAAGTGAATGGAATACATAGTTAGATTGTCTGAAGATTACGAGAAATGTGAACGAGTGCTTAATAAGCTTGGAATCGTGAGATACAGATTTCCTGTAGTTAAAGGTTTGATTGGCTACTGGAGTAAACTTGATATTGAGTATTTAGAAAAGAGAGACTTTATTGATCGGATTGAAATTGCCCCAAGAGGGACATTCGTTCTATACGACTAGGAGGGGAAAATGAATCTTATTGAAGTTCAAAAGTTTATGAGAATAGCAGAACGTCACTCGCCAAACTGTTTTATTAACTCTAAGTTCGAGTTAATCATAGAACCCAAAAATAATATTTACTTCTTGTTTAGTGATGTGGAGTCTGATTTTGACATTAAGAGAAAAGTATTGGCTTGGTTATCAAGGCCAAGTTGTAAGGGAGTTAGTTTGTATTGGCAAAAGAGATTCAGAGCAATCATTAATGATTACTTGGAGACTAGCTTTACAACAAAAGATATGGATCAGATTTATACATACCTAGGTAATGACTGCAACAGAAATAAGACAATCAAGTTTATTGAATCCGACTACGATATGTCAGTTTTGAATTCTTAAACGGAGGCAAAAATTATGACGAACAGAGAGCAGGAACTTCTTAGTAAATACAATGACTATAAAGAAAAACGTCAGATTTGTTTTCAACAGAAAAATCATCCTAAATACCTGATCTACAAATATAAAATGGATGCTATCAGAACAACTCTTGGAATTCTAGGAATCAATATTGATGGGATCAATAGATAGAAGATAAAAGGTCTATTTCAATTAGAAAATGGAGGTACTGAAAAATGTATTATATTGGTATGAGGTCGAGGGATGATATAGATATAATTGAATCTGAAGTATATAACGATGAAGTTAAGGAATTGCTCGAATATTTTTATGGAGAGTATTACTCCGTACTCTTTGCCATAAGGGGTGATGAGATCCAAATAAAGAGTATATACAGAGAATCAGTTCAAGGTCTAATAAGACAATGGAAGTCCGAATTGAGTTGGTGTCGTGATAACAAGGATGAATATGAAAGAAATCTGAATAGGTTGATTGAGCTTGTCAACGATACCGTATAAAATGCGTGTTTCATAAAAAAGGTCGCCCCCCTTAAAGGGACAACCTTATTTTAATTAATTCAGTTTAAACCAAATCCCACTTGAACCATCCCGTTTTCTGTTATAAGCCAACAATGGATTAGGGTCATCAGTTTTAACCATAAAAGCAGCCCATCCTTCATAAGAACCACCTGCGTAGATTTTCGTTCTAAATTGTGGGTCAGGTAGCACTACAGAGGCTCTTTGATAATCTACACCACTTCCAGAAACCAAAGTGAAGTCATAATCACTAACTTCTTCAGCCACTTCACTATTTGCACTAGATTTAAGCTCGTATTTAATCTTAGTCAATATGTACTCATGCCCATCATTGGGAAGTCTATTGAAGCTATTTGTGTCATAGATAATTTTCCATGCAGCATCACCACGGATAACTTCGCTGATAGAAATGTTTCCTTTTACATGATTAGAGGATGTCTTGCCTTCAAATGGGACAACTATTCCAACATTCGCAGGATTCGTTCTAGTAGCGATTTGTGAACTATTTGATGGTGCTGGGGTGTTGTTTGTTCCTTGATTCACCGTGTTAGTGTTGGCGGGAACTTGTGTTTTGGTTGTGATATAAATATTCTTTTGAGAATTATTTACGTCCACCTGTGCTCCTAATGACTCAGAAATAGCTCTTAAAGGCACATATGTTGTTCCGTTTATAATTTTTGCTTCAGTACTTAGTTTGGAACCATTAATGAATATTGAAAAGCCATTTGAAGCTGCTAGCGCTCCCGTTACAAACATTGTTGATGAAAGTACAATTGTAGAAATTATTACTGTACGTTTCTTCATACTTTTAACCTCCAATTTAATATAGACAGATGAGTCTATAGTATCACTTGTAGGTCATAAGTTCCACTATTTTCCGAGAGTTCTAATTCGTACTTTTTATGAAATACATATTTTAAGGGGATGTGCTATGGGAGCAGGTTATATTAATGAACAAGGACAGTTCATACTTGGACAGAAAAAATATAAACTTGAATATAGAACAGCCGTTGAAGGCGAATACATTATAACGACTCCAAAGATAATCAATTTAAGGTCAACTACTAGGGAGCGTAATAAATTTCCCTATCACGAACCAGTTTATGTTAAGCAGTCACTAAGAAACTTTGTAATGACTGATTACTTACACTTGGATCATGGAGAATATTATGTGATTAGTAAAATAACTAGAAAGAAAGTTTATACAGGAGAAGATGTGATCGTAAGGCGTTTACTTGGAATACCAATTTATCGTGAAGTGATCATGCATTATAAGTATCTCGATTAAATTGATGAATTGAACAATTCATATACATCTTCTTAGAAAATTAGACGGCATTACGCCGTCTGTTGTTCTACTTTGACAAATTGATTGAACAGCAATTCCCTATTTTTCTTGTCATAAATATAAACATTAGAAAATTTTTCAAACCATAATTCTTTAGTGTATAGTGAACTTAGGCTGAAACTCAGAAATTCAGATAATTTTTCCTCATTAAGTTCAACGGAATATAAAGTATCTGTAAACTTTAATGAAATTGAAACTGATTTTGTTGATGGTAAAAAACGTAAGGCAAATGCGCTATTACTAATCATTATTTTTTGTATAGTAACCTTGGTAAAAAAGTCATTATAATCAGATTCACTTACATTTGATTCAGGATTGTGTTCATTATATTCACTAAAGTTAGAATAATACTCAATCAGAAGCTCGCTTTCGTTTTTAGTGAATACCTTTATGAATGTTTTTCCTGTCATATAACTAATTAATTCTTCCTCGTTCATTTGAACTGCACCCCCATAACTTGTCTTCCAAATTATAACACTTATACAACATCATTTGAAAGACAAGATTTATTAGAAGAAAGGGTGGAGAAATCCACCCTATAGTTTTATCATTTTATCATTGACAAGATCATACCAATAAACAGCTCCATTTTGCATGTCTACGTGATACCATCCATATGTAGCGATATGATCAGGGAAGTCTTCATATGCGCGAATAACATATCTCCCTTCACTTGTGCCATCCTCCATGAAATGAAGTTTGTACTCATCCGCATCTTTCTTTATTTTGCTGTAAACTAAGTCAAAGGCTTTATCTAAACTAACTTTTGCAGTTGGCTGCTTGCCTATATAAAGATTATCCCCTTTTAATGAAACCTTTTCACCAATTGCATTACTCATACTTCTAACTGGGATATATGTAGTGTTCTTGTACGTTATTGCATCAGTTGTGGATTTCTTAGTTTCATCTACATAAAGACTGACTTTCTGGATTGCTGCTTTAATTGGTGTAGTAGTAGCTGCAAATGCTGTTGCCCCTGTAATTGTTGATCCGATCAGAATACCAATCACTAACCCCTTTAACTTGTCCTTCATCGTAATTCTCCTCTGTTATGTGAAATAGATTGCTTATTGTATTATACAACTTAAATATCTATGTGAACTACAAAAATTTCCTGTTGCATAAAGAACGTCTGTTCGGTGTATAATACTAATGCAAACAAACGTTCTTATTTAATTATGGGAGTGAGATAAATGAGTAAAAAAGAGCGGACAATCATGTTAATTGACATGCAGTCGTTTTATGCCAGTGTTGAAAAGGCTAAAATGCCACAATATAAAGACAAACCATTGGCAGTTGCAGGAGATCCAGCAAGACGTTCGGGAATAATACTTGCTGCATGTCCTTTAGCTAAAGCGAAAGGTGTATCAACGGCTGAACCTCTATGGCAGTCACTTCAAAAGTGTCCTGAACTGATTATCGTAAGACCGCACATGCAGGAATACATCGAAGTTTCAACTCAAATTATGTCCATTATTGAAGAGTTTACCGACTTAGTGGAACCCTATAGTATCGACGAACTTTTCGCGGACGTGTCAGGATCACTACACCTTTTTGGCAATGATCCCATTGATTTAGCAAAGCAGATTCAAGACAAGATTTACAATGAAACGGGAGTCTATGCAAGAGCAGGTATATCAACCAACAAGGTGATGAGTAAGCTTTGCTGTGACCTGATCGCTAAGAAAATTGAAGGTGGAGTATTCTTCCTTAAAAAAGAAGAGCTTCATCAACACATAGGCGATAAACCAATTCGTGATATGTGGGGTATTGGGTCTAGGATGGAAAAACATTTATGGAAAATGGGCATTCGAACAATAAGACAGCTTGCGAATACTCCTCTGTCAAAATTGAGAAGCAAATGGGGCGTAAACGGAGAGGTTATTTGGAGAGTAGCAAATGGACTGGATGACTCTCCAGTAACAATTAATACTCATAGTGTACAAAAGGATATTGGGAACGGTATGACGCTGCCTAGGGATTATTCCGAAGCTTGGGAGATTGAAGTAGTCATTCAAGACATCTGTACTGAGGTTTGCAGACGTGCCCGGAAAAAGGGGTTGATGGGTAGCGTGGTCACGATGAGTTTATCTGGTGCAGATTTTGAACATCCAACCGGATTCAGCAGACAGGTTAAACTTCAAGATCCCACAAACATAACAGTTGATGTGTGTAAGATAGCTAAACAAATATTCCGACACCATTGGGACGGTCAACCTGTAAGACGAGTTGGAATATCTTTGTCCAACCTCTCCAATGCTGAGACTTATCAACTGTCTTTATTTGATGACCAAGAACAGAAGAGAGCAATTGATAAGGTAATGGATGACATCAAGGATCGATTTGGCGACATAGCCATACTTAGAGCAAGCTCGATCACTTCTGCTGGTCAGGCAATCGACAGATCAAATAAAATTGGAGGTCACTATAAATGAGCAAAAAACTGGAGGCAAATGGGCTGTGGGAATCAAGTCGTATGATGCTGCCACAACATAAAGAAAGAATCATTGAACATCGTTCAAGAGATAACGATTTATCTAAACCACTTTTACACGAGGACGAATGGGAAGTTATTTATCAAAACATAGGAATATCATATAGATATACAGAAGAGGCTGAATTTGAAGTATTTGATTCGAATGCGATAAGACTGGTCTGCGGAATAATTTCAAATATTAATGAAATAGGGAAGAAAATAAGAGTTGAATGGGAAGACGATTACGAGTGGATTGATATACCGAAACTGATTGCGGTTAGATTAAAAGGAGGAGTATTTGAATAATGAAACAAAGTGCTGAAGAGTTGGAGTTGGTGAAAAAATATGCTGAGATGCCGTTACTGTTAGATGTCATAGAGGAAGACAAGAAGAGGATAGATGAGAGCAGTGTCATATTAAAAAAAGAATTAAAATCATATTTGAATGCATTACAAGATAGAATAACTGCTGATATATATGAGCTGAAGAAAACACTAAGAGACCGTGACATTAAAATTATCGAACAGAAAAGAACTAAAGACAATTTGTATATTTCCTACTCAATCCGTAAATATCAGCATCAAATGAATCCACTAATGAGCAGGGTTAGAACAGATGTATTAGTTATGTTGGCTGATTACATGAAAATAGATCTAACTAAGACATGAAGTGATTTGTTACTTGACTTTTAAGAATAAAGATAATAAAATAACATTAAGAAATAACAAGTTATATGTTGTTAACGACAAGATACGCAGTTCTTTTATACATACGATATTGTGTTGAACAGGATGATTAAAGGATTATAATGGTAATAAGAGAAAGTAAAATTAGTCTTTCACGGAGAAGGGAGCAATAATTAACTTGAAGGTGACTAAGGGGATCACGAAAACTTTTGAGCAGTATATGGCTGTTAAAACTAAAGAACATAAACTTATGAGTGAAATATATAAATGGATGAATGCTCAGGGAATTGATACAACAACCAATGAGTTTGCAGATGCAATAGCAGCTAGAATTGGCTATAACGAGTTTGACTCTGCTGAACACTTTTTCAATGAATTGCAACGTTACATAGATGGAGAACAAGTGGGATACGGTTAATTTAAAGGAGATGAAGTTTCTTGTACATATTGATGCGTAAGTTTGGATTGAACTCTACGGAATATTTCCTAAGAAAGAAAAAGTTAGCAAGGGAAGATGAATATATTGCAGTAACAGTTGGTAGTGAAATTACAGCAAAGAAATATACTAGTCAAGTAAGAGCTGAAAATGCTGCTATTAAATTAAAAGATGAATGTGGAGAAGTATTTGAAGTTATTGAAACGAACTTTAAGTAAAAGAGTAGTTTCATCTTAAGTAGATTATGGAGGTTAAGACATGGATGCAACTGTATTGACAGCAATTCTATCTTCTTCAGTAATAGCTGCCATTATATCCGGAATAGTAGCGAAAAAAACAAATGATAAGAACATGTCTCTTAAATACATAACTGAGGAAAGGGCAAATTGGCGAAAAACTGTAAAAGAGAATACTGCGCTTCTGTATAATCAGATCTACTCAAAAGATCAAGATGAAGGTAGGATTAGAGAACTAATCACTCATTTAATAGTAAGCCTGAATCCATCCAAGGATGAAGAGAGTAAGTTAGACATTGAAATTAAAAATACGCTGGTGGCAATTGAAGAAGGTAATAGAGACTACAAGATGCTTGAACATTTACGAAATTGCATTAGCATATTAATGAAGCACGATTGGGAAAGATCAAAAAATGAAACTAAAGGTTTTGGTGATAAAAAGTCTGAAGATGATATTAAACAACAAACCCTAGGTGAAGAGTTTTATGTTAAGCAGAAGAAACAGGAGATGCAGTAAAACGAATCTTTTACTCGCGTCTGAAAGGATGATCGTTGTGCATATTAAAATCAAGAAGTCTAGCAGTGATTCATATTGGTATGCCAATAAGATAGATCAACAATTTGAAGTTTCTGGTGTAGAGGAAGATATCTATAGAGTCAAAAACTATAGTATGAGTGAAGTTGGGATCAGATGGGACATTGCTCCAGTGCTAAAAGTAGATGCTGAAGAAATGGTCTCGAAATCTTATCCTGAAACAAGAAAAGCTAAACCATGGCAAGTCAAAGAATTTAGAGCTGATAAGGCAAAGAAATCAGCAGAACGTTCAAGTTTTAATACTAAGCAAGAAATAAATAAATATGAGAAGTTAAATTCTGATGCAGAGGTTATCAATAAATTTCTTGATAAAATGTGAGTTTGGATAAAAAGGAGGTAGGATATGCACATTTCAGAAGATGAACAAAAGTTATACAACTACATAATGGAAGAAGTATTATGGTGGATAGAAGATGAGGATATATACAATCGAGGTCTACGAGAGTCTTTATCTGACGAAACAATGCAGGAAATTGCAACGGAAGCCTCAAAGTTTTTAAATGTAAATGTAGATTATACTGACAAGATGGATGAAATGACTATATCTCAACTTTGCACTTATATAATTGCAACTCAAGCTTAATGAAATATGACTTTTACATACAAAGGAGAGAGTTATCTTGAAAAACAATACTATTGTACTTTATGGTCTTGCTGTTGGTTATATTTTGTTGGCTCTAGCTTCTTTAAAGTTTGATGTTCCTAGTAACTATACTGCTGCTGCTGCGGTTATTGCATTTTTTCTGACGGTTTTTGATTTTTTTAATATAACAAAGGAATTTACAAAGAATAATTTAGGAAGAAAAATTCAAAGCATATTAGCAACTTCGACTTTGATATTTATAGTGATTTTAACAATTTGTTTATCATATTATTTTGATAAGTTTCTCGAAAAAGAATATGTAGATGCTATTAGTAATTATGTAACCTATGCAGCAATTGGAGTAGTGTTTATAACTAAGGGAATGGAAAGCAGACATAGAAAGGATTGATAAAAGTGGCATTTTATAAGCACTCAAATGATGGAGGAAACCAAGATGATAAGTGATTTAAATCCGCAAAAAAAGGCTAAAGCCATTCATTCAATGACAGACTTGATTGAAGCAATAAAAATTAATCCTGATCTGAATATGAGTGAACATCCAAACTATATTGAACACTGTGACAAGCTGAAGAGAATACTAATGTCATTGCTCGAATTCAAGGAGGAGATAATCATTCCTATGAATGAAGGAGAATTGTATGTTAGAGAGCATGTTTTGCCCAATGGAGAAACATATGATTTTGGATGGAGTATTCCATTGTTAGAAAAGCTAATTAAAAATAATGGCGGTACAGTGATAAGGAAGAAATACAAGATTGGTGAAGTGATATCATATGTGGATTATGGAGGTTTAGAAAATCACAGATTCAATCATGCTCTCCAAAATACAAAGCCAATATATGTTATTGATTATGCAGCATCGGATTTATCTATAATGATTGATGGAAATCACAGAGTTGCATCCAGATTTAGCATGTTTAAAGATACTGAGATGCAACTTCCAGGGATTTTTATTCCAGCGGACATTCACATTAAATCGATGGCAACAAACCATCAGAGGATAGTATTCAAAGTACTATCAAATGGTAATCGAATATATAAATATCTGAAGATGCTTTCGGAAGGGACAAAAATAAAGAAGCCTAAGTTATTTAACATGGATTCTTTTCTCTGATACCAGTGTAATTTTCATTTTTGATAAATCAAATATTTTACTTAGGGAGATCTGACCATGGAAAGAGAAATGGTGTTCGATCAAAAATTTTCGATAGTCACCAAGGATGGAAACGAAGAGACTTTCAATTTTTTTATGTTTGAAGATACCCCTATCATTACATATAAAAAATGGGAGCATTCTTTTTATACTAATTTTGAGGCGCAAGGATGGACTTCTAAGGACAGACCAGATTTTGCTAACAAGGGATTGGTGTTTATCATTTCTGTAAATAATACAATGTTGGATTGGTGCGCGCTGTATCATGAACTTGGACATGTGAAAAATAAACACCCATTAGGACTAAAAGGGAGACTAGAGAAAGTCACAGAAGGAATTGTAAGCCCATATGAATTAGAGGCAGATCAGTATGTTCTAAAGAATATGGGGCGCGAAAAGACTACAGTTTGGCTTGAGAGTTTGATCATGTATTTAACAGATGAGATAAATAAGCGTGAAATTTATAAGGAATCGGGATATCTTCAAGAAGCAGGATTAAAAGGACTTGAAATGTACTATGTGAGCTTAAAAGAAGTGCAACTTAGAATGAACTATCTGTGAAACGTACATTTTACGGAAAGTGAGGTGAATAAGTATGACTTGGTTCTTAATATTGTTATTTATAGTATCAGCAATGGCGCTAGATAGAATGCTACGTTTAAACAAAGATAGCAATATTATTAGAGCTATTGTGGTTGGACTAATGTTTCCGCTATTTTTGTGTCCACTCTTTGTTATCTATGAATGGAGTCCATGGAATGAAGGGGCTGGACTTGCTTACTCATATTTAGGATTTTATTTAATTTTGATTTTATATTTTGCGAATGTTAAACCCAAGAATTATAAAGAGGACAACCAATGAAAAATATACAAGAATGTTCCTATGCGCTGTTTTTATTATCTAACTGTGCATTTGGAGAAGAGCTGGCACTTAAAGCGAATGACTATGGAACAAACCTAATGCCAATCTCAAGAGCATTACAGAGAATTGGCTCAGAGGTATTCGATTTCGAATTGCCCAACCTTTACAATCTAGGTACATATAATTTTATGAGAAAACAGACTCAAAGCAGTAAACTATTTAAGCAGTTTGATCCATATCTTGGTTGTTATTATATTCGAAAAGACAGAACTCGCGTGGTATATGTTAACTTTCCATATGATGATAAAAAGAGTATCAACAGGTTCTTGAAGACTGCTGCAATTTGGTCAGGATTAGAATTTGATGAATTTAAAGCTCGATATAAGACATATCTAATAAAGCATATGGTTAGCAATGAACTTCTTCCTCATGAGCAATTGATGTTTTTCGATAGGTTTAATTATAGAGAATATTTAAGTCCGCAATTCGAGTGGCTAATGAATTCTTAATCAAATTTTCCTTTTATGGAGAAAAGGGTGAAATAGTATGAACAAAAGAGTTATAATTAACGATTCTACGGTTTGGAAAGAAGCAATTGGTAAATCAGGGGCAATAAAAGGAAACCCGATCCGAACAAGCAATTCTGAAGATTTATACTTGGTAGAGTTTGATGATGTTGCAACCAAACAACTTAGTAGTTCATATGGTGGTTTCACATTCAAGAAGGGTGATTTTAATTTTATATAAAATCTTTCTTTCACATAGAAACGAGGGGAATAAGGTGGCACAAATTTACTTAAACAAAAATGATAAAGAAGCAGCAGAAATAGTGTATTTCATTTTTAAAGATAAGATGGAGTCTGGTGGAGTGCTGATGTTTAAAGAAAACGGTGAAGAAGACGAAGAAGCGCATTATTCTATGGTTGAGAAGATCGATTCTTTGTTTGATAAGTTAAGAGAATGAAAGGGTAGTTTATGCAGAAAAATTACTTAAATAAAAAGGAATTTGTATACCGAGGTAAGAGCAACCCACCTGATATATGGTCAAGCAACATAGCGAAACGATACTCATTTGAGTCAAACTTCTGGATGATATACACAGCACTGAGTACATATGAGCGGTCAACTCCTTTTGGGAATAAAATATTTGAGGGCGAACTAGAACGGTGCGATGGAGAAACAGTCCTCCAATTTTATTTAGACGGGGATTTAACCATATTGATTAATACTCCTTTCAAACAGTATGTTGAAGGGTATGATCAGGTTCCAGTTCCTAAATATGTCCTAAACACGATCAGAACTATACACAATAATTTGATTGCTGATGAACATTTCTATGACAAAATCAAACCTGATAATTTGCACTACACACAGTACAGCAGAAAAGAACAAAAAAGACTGTTCAAATGGAAGTTTACTTTCACAGGAAGGAGATTAGGCGAACATGGGTTGGAGCATTGATTTGATTTCAGATAGAAAGATAACAGAAGAAGAAGTTGATAAGCTAGTGAGCAATCTACCTCAAGAAATGTCATTTGTTCTGGGTAACAGCAAGCAACCTTGGGGATGGTCGACAGCGGTAGATGTAGCAATCAAGGATGAGTATGTTATATGGTTGAGTGGTTCATATGGTATGTCTGGAGCGATTGCAGAGAAGTTCACGATACATATGAAAGATGAATTGGAGAAAATAGGCCATACAATTTCTTTAATAGACAGAAGATAAATTAATGATTATTCGAGAGATGAGGAGATAATATGCAGCATTACCATTTATTCAAGAAGCTTAAAGCGGATTCTTGGGATTGGCATAGTGATGAAGATGATGAACTATGGGAAGAAATTAGAAAAGAGTATGACAACAACAAGTGGAAGCCAGTCATGGAACTTCTGGTTAATCAAAATATGAGCAGAGGTAATAAGGCTTTAATTACTAAAAGTTCATACAAATTAGCCAAAAGAATTAAAGATGAGTTAGATGTAGATGTTTTCCCTGCAATAGTTAAAATCGACTATGGATCAATGCCTAAAATGGAACGGTTCGGCTGGAAAATGTATTCAATGTTTGGCGAGCATATGAGAAATGTTTATTCAAATTGGTCTCCTAAAGATCTGTTACCAAAAAAATATGAAATTGATTCGTTTCCCTTTGGCTCTCTTGATATTGAATTGATTAGAAACTCAAAGAAGAAAGACTGATAATAATATAGACGTATTAAGTAAGTCGAAGGGTGGTGGCTAGATGGCTAATAAGAAAACCAAAGAACTTTATGCGCTAATGGATGATTTACACGATCACAAAGAGAAATTGGATCATTATGCCATACATAGAAATCGATCTGGTAATCGTGTATCAAATAGACTGAAACTCATGGAAGAACAGGCAGTAGAGATCGAAAAGATTGCTTTGAAAATTCAACATCAAATACAATCCATGAGAAGAACATAATTTACAATATAATGGGGTGAGAGTATTTTTTGTGATTTTAGAAAGACATTTAACCCAACACCTGAAGAAGTGATTGAGCAAAAACTAGTTCTTCAAAAGATTATTGACGAGGATAAAAAATTTTGGTTGGATAAAGGGTTAACTCTTGCTGAGATAGACTTGCTACATGATATGGAGGTAAGTGAAACGCAACATTTGCGCTCATTCCAGACATACGTAGAAAGGCGTGCTCTTCTCTCAAGCGGGATCATTTCGCTAGAGCAGGTAAAGAATAACATCAGCAAATATAAGGACTCGATAAAAGGTTGATTTGATTAGAAGTATTTAAGAATAAAAATATGTACAAATAATAAAATGTATGATAAGATGAATCTAAAGGAGGAATTAAATACATATATGAACTTAAAAACAATTAAACGAAAGCTACAAGATGCCCACAGAGAGTTTATTGGTTCTATCGATGATGAATCAATTGTAAAGATTGTTAACGAAAAGTCTTTTATTACCGGAGGAGCTATTGTATCACTACTGCTTAATGAAGAACCAAATGATTATGATTACTATTTCATGGATAAGGAATCATGCAAGAAGGTAGCAGAATACTACGTAAAAAAATTTAATAAGAGAACCAATAATCATTACGATGTTAAGGTGGAAGAGAAAGAAAATAGAATCAGAGTTATTGTCCCAAGCGCAGGAGTAGCAGGAGCAAAATACAAAGAAGGATATCTACCAGTTTTCGTATCGTCTAATGCAATCACTCTTTCGGATGATGTTCAATTGGTAAATAGATTTTATGGAAACCCTGAAGAGATACATAAGAATTATGACTACGTTCATTGTACTTGTTACTTCATCCCACATAATAACGAATTGGTCTTACCACAAAAAGCACTTGAGTCAATAGTTACAAAAGAATTGAAATATGTTGGCTCAAAATATCCTTTAGCGTCTGTAATTAGATCGAGAAAATACATACAAAGAGGCTGGAGTATCAACGCAGGACAATACCTGAAGATGATCTTACAATGTGGCGAGTTAAATCTAGACGATGCAAATGTCTTAGAGGAACAACTTACTGGAGTGGATCTGACTCTATTCAGAGATATTATTGAGCAAATCAAAATTCACTCAGTTAAGCCTGATTTTGTTATTAGTACTGAATGGATATCTGAAGTAATTGATCAGGTATTTGATGGAGAAGGAGCAGCATCATCTGACAATGAGGAGTAGGTAAAAGTACAGTTTCATCAGAATAGTGGATTAGGAAATGAGAGGTATCGAGAGTATCGTAGAGTATAAGGGAGGTGATTGTGAGTGATTTACGATGTTGCTAAAGGTCAGAAGTTCAAACATTACAAAGGTGGAACATATCAGTTCGTATGCTTTGCCACACACACTGAACAGCAAGAAGGATTGGCCGTTTACATGGGAGATAACAATCAAGTGTGGGCGAGACCAGTAGATATATTCTTTGGATTTACAGATGATGGAACAAAGCGATTTGTAGAAATTAATGAATGGGAAGACAGCGAATAAACAGGATTGGATTGATAGCAAGTGGAAGTGGATTTCGTAACAGTAGATGATATTCTGAAGTATTACAATAGCAAAGAGAAAGACAGTGAAGATAAGAACGCCAATGAGAAAAGTGAGTAAATTTATATCTAAAACGATACATATATTACCGCTGAAAATACAAACACCTGTTTGATATACTTAAATGGGTGATAATATGTTTACTTCTCCAATGTTGCTATACAAAGCACCAAATAATAAGCCTTTTAATAGTGATTTGCATATAACAGAGCTTAAACTCGATGGTATACGTCTAATCATTGACTACAGAGATAAAGTAAAAATCTATACAAGACACAATAACGATGTCACTTCTAAGTTTCCTGAGTTGGTTGAAAATATACCAATAAGAAAAGGGACAACGCTTGATGGAGAACTAATCGTAACTGACTCAGATGGTAAACCAAATTTTGAATCTGTTATGGAACGGTTCATGTCAAAGAGGAGCAAACATAAAGTTGCTTTCTGTGCGTTCGACATCATTAACTTTGAAGGTAAAAGTGTGACTTCCAAACCTCTTTTACAGCGCAAAGAAATACTGTCTAGTGCATTCATAGACAATGAATTCTATGCAAAATCCATTTTTATAAAAGGAAATGGAATTGAATACTTTAACGTCGCTAAGGAGCAAAAGCTTGAAGGGGTAGTTTTAAAAGATATTCGCTCAAAGTATGAGATCGATAAACGTTCTGATAAGTGGTTAAAGGTAATTGCCTATGAAATAGGCGAATACTACATTGCTGGATACAAGACAAATGAATTTGGCTGGCTTCTGTCAGACGGAAAACAAATAGTCGGTGTTATGACTTTAGCTGTAGGAGCAAACGAACGCAAAGCTGGATACAAAGTATTCCAACAACTCAAGAAAAGCGAAACTGAGGATACAGTCTATATTGATCCTGTCATCAAGTGTGTAGTTAAGCATAGAGGATATACCAAAAACAATTTGTTGAGATTGCCTGAATTCGAAAGCTTTGTATTCTAAGGAGGTGATTAAACTGGCTAGACCAGTTAAGTGTCCAATCTGTACACAATATGGACAGAAGGAAGACATGAAGTATGAAGAAGATAAACGATACTATCATGTTGAGTATTGTCATGGTAAGTATTTGAAAGACAAAGATTTCAAAGCCAAAGAAAGAAAAGAATTGGACTGTTTAGCTGAGGCTATAGTCAAAATACATAAACTTAATAGCGTAAATACCATCCCCAATACATTTTATCCATACATTCAAGAACTCAGGAATGATTCAGTATTGTTTGGTAGGGTGAGTAGACGCTATAAAGAGGGAATCACCTATAAAACAATTGAGAATACATACGAATACTGCGCTGAGAAAATTGAATGGGCAAAGGGGAATAAAGAGTTTAAGAACTTGATGAGTGAGCTAAAATATTGTTTTGCCATTGTAAGAAATAACATTGAGAATTGCCTTAGGGATGGGAGTAAGTCTTCTAAGCAGAAAGCCGAAACGGCAATATTGATGAATCATGTGGATTCAATGAAAGAAGTAAATAAAATCATCAGTAACGCACAAAACAAAAGGATTAAAGAAAGCGAAGAAAAATTAGATTTAACAACATTGTTTGACTAATAAGGTGGTGGGATTATCTCAGAAGAAGTTTCCAAAATTGAGGATTTAGGAACTGAGATGCTTATAGTGGGCAGCATGTACCTAAATCCCGATTTATTTCTAGATTATAGTGAGCTCATTAAGTCTAATTATGATTTCAATCAAGCATCAAACAAATTTCTGTATGATTCCCTTGTGGATTTATATAGTCAGCATGCTGGAACAGAAATCAATGAAGTGAAAATAAACATCTACATGAATTCAGATACGGACAGGAAGGCAAAGTATGAGTACCTCAAAGGGTATAAGTATATAGATAGGATCATGAAGTTGGTTGATTTGGATGACTTCCCTACTTATTATGAAAAACTGAAGAAGTACTCATTGTTACGAGAATTTGAAAGAAAAGGATTCCCAGTTCAGAAGTTAATGGGCAGAAAAGATTTTGACAAGATATGCACAGAAGACATTATTAAGGGAATGGAATATCAGATTAATACCATTGGTACAGTGATCGGTGGTGTTGAAGATAGTATTATCTTGGGACACAACATGCCAGATAAGATTGAAGAGTGGGAATTAACACCAGATGTTGGAGTCCCAATTCCTTTTGCTATTATCAATGGACTTTTGCGAGGACTTCGTGGTAAGAAGTTCAATCTTTTTGGAATGCATAGTGGATGCGGAAAGAGTCGCACAACAAGTAAAATAGCATGCCATTTGGGCATAAAATTACAGATCCCTGTGTTGGTTCTTGTAAATGAACAAGATGAAGCTGAATGGTTAGGAATGCAAATCAGTTGCGTTCTCAATAATCCCGAGTTTGGGTTTGATATCCAGATGAAGAGAAAAGGGATTGATGGAATCGATGAGACAAAAATAGTCACAGGAACCCTAAATAAAGACGAAAAAGAGATTGTTAAAGAAGCAGCACAATACATAAAAGCAAACAGTAAGATATACTTTTTGGAGTTGAACAAGTATGACGAAAACACTCTGAAAAGACAAATCAAACGCCATAAACTGAGAAACTGTCAGTTGATTATTTATGACACGATGAAAGCACCGGATCACGACTGGATGACTTTCGTGAGAACTGCCGATATGTTAAAAGAGGTTGCAAGTACTGAGGATATTCCTGTTTGGTCGACTTTTCAATTGACAGATGACAGTTTGTTCAATGATATGCTCACCAGCCAAGCTATTGCAAACGGCAAGCACATCAAACACGTCGCAGACTCATTAATGATGGCAAAGCCAATTTCACGAGATCAGTATGATAAATTCGTGATATATAACCCGAATGACCCGTTTATCGGAGAGTCCACAACACAATTAGAAATGCATATCAACTATTATATGGTAGTAATTGATAAGAACCGTGGCGGTAAAGACAAGGATATCCTTTGTTTTGAAGTAGATAAAGGGAAGAACTTGTGGATTGAAAAAGGGTACTTGGTTCCATCGCAAGGAGAGAAAGAACTTAAGCAACTCAAGAAAGAGAACAAAAAGCTTAAGACTGAAAAAGAGGTTGCAAATTTACGTAAGGCTTTGAATAAGGATTAATCCGAGAGGTGATATAAAATTGATGCTCAAACTTTAAAGGACAACATAATACGAGACAATAAAGTTGCTGATATTTTAATCTCTCTAGGGTGTCATATCAACGATAGAATGTCAGACAATATTGAAATACGTTCAACTAGGCCGGGAGGCAGCAATCCAACAAGCCTGCAAGTGTTTAGAGACAATTTGTTGGTGAATTGTTATAGTAGCCCCTTACCAAAGCCAGCAGATATAATAACTCTGGTACAGCAATATAAAGACATATCTTTTTCAAAAGCAATGTACTATATTTGTGATGTGTGTGGATACAGTTATTATTCGGACTATAAGAACGTAAAAGAAGAGGTAGATCCTATTCTCTCCTTTCTTGATTCAATTGAACCCAAAACGGAAGTTAAAGATGAAGTCCCACTTCGTAAGATTGATGAATCAGTTTTAAATATGTACATATCAATGCCAAATTGGAAGTTCTTAGAGGAGGGGATATCGTGCGAAGCACAAAAACTATTTGAAGTAGGTTACTCTCTCAATGACAACTGCATAACCATACCTGTTAGGGATGATCTTGGCTCTCTAGTTGGAGTGAAGGGAAGGACAACTCTTGATTACGAGAAACTAAAAATCTCAAAGTATTGGTATCCTGTGCCTACTCCTAAAAGCCTAATCTTATACGGACTTGACAAGACATATGAGCACATTAAGTCTACTGGATGTGTCTATGTATTTGAGGCTGAAAAAAGTGTCCAGAAGGCATGGAGCTATGGAATTAAAAATAGTGTCAGCATAGGTGGGCATGAACTAAGTGAAACTCAAGTGCTAAAGTTGGAGCGTTTGGGCGTAGAGATTGTATTGGCATTTGATAACAATGTAACCAGTGATGAGATCAAAGACGAAGCTAGAAAGTTTGTATTGCGAGACAATGTATACTGCTTATTTGCTATAAAAAATACTGGCGTAATGGGGGAGAAAGATGCCCCTATAGACCATGGAAGTGAATTTTTCATGAAGATGGTGCAAGAAGACAAATACAAAATAAGAGTGTAATTAGGAGATGTTTAATGTTTACTGTAAAGCAACTTGAAGAATTGAGTTATTTATCATGGTGGGATCTGAGTTGTCCTCCATTGAAAGTGTTATTTGATGATTGGAAAGAAGTTAATGGTCTAAGCGATGATGTTATTGATAAAATGATGGATGTTTTGATGGAGCAGTAAGCAGATAAAATATAGTTTTCATTAAAACAATTGAAGAATAAAAATACATATTGACATAAATAATAACGATAGTATAATAACAATATAAGACTGAAAGGGATGGTCGAATGTATGAGCAGAGGATGGACGTATCTGATCTTACGCCCACACAAAATGAGGAGGAAGCCACCCATGTCAAGATACTCGCATGTCTGAGAAACGTACCAGTTACAATCGGGGGAATGTACAAGCTATACATCATGAAATATGATGATTGTGCCGCAGTAGAAGAAGAAATATACATATTAGACGACAACGGAAACGAGAACTTTTCATTCTGGCTCTGCTGCAAAAAGGAATTTTACAAGTGACTGTACTAGACAACATTCATCGGGTTGAGAGAAGTAATCTGATGAATGTTGGATTTCATAAAGAATAGGAGATTGAACAATGACAATGACAGCAAAGCAAGTAGTCGAGATGGTTATGGGTAAGCTTAAGTTAAAGGATGATAAGTTAAAACTTTATTATTTGACTCATACATATGATGAAAAACAAAGTCGTGTTTGGGTGAAGGCTCCGTATGATCAAGAGACGTTCGAAGTAATCTGTGCGCATATCCAATATGAATGCTTTGAAATAGAAGAATCATATGGAATGAGCCAAGAAGACGTTTTAAAAGTACTGGAGAATCTGTATGAATGTTCAGGGACATTTTCTTCAACTAAAGATGAGAAGAGAAAAGCTATTGAAGTGGATCTATATCAGAATTGGGAAATTTATTGTGGTTTAGCAAATGATATTCAGGATATTGAGCTATTAAAACGTGCTGAGATGAATGAAACACTAAAAGATATTGTAAAGCAGTTTTGTAACTCACAGTCAGAGGACGAGTAGATGTCGCTTCAAATTAAAGATGAAACGGTATATGTGATTTATCGAAATGATCAGCCTTATGAAGCACGAGGAAGAAAACTTGTTTACACATCTAAAGGAGCTGCTAATGGGGTAGTCACCAAGGAAGCTTATGACGAGGCCAGATTGTCATATAAAGGTGATTGGTATGAACTTAGCAATAGTAAGCGAGAAACCATGACAGAGAAAGTGAAGAAAGAGTTTAACATTGTAAAATATGGCCAAAGGGGAATGAGAATTGAAAATTTTAACTAACTATGAAGACTTGATTGGTAAAACAGTTTCATTTGTACACGCAGCACAGTTTGCTAAAGCCATCACAATTGCCACCACCAGTAACGAAGTAATTGTAATGGATAGAGAGATTGACGAGTATGGAGAAGAAGGAAATATTCGAGTCTACTCGGAACATAAAGCGCTAGAATACATTAAAAAAGAAGATAATCGATATATTCGGAATAGCCTTTCTGAATATGCAGGGTTTGATATTGAAGAATACAATAAACAGAAAAAAGAAGAGGAAGATAGAAAGAGAGCTGAATGGCAATATAAGCAAGAAAAGAGAGAAAGAGAAGAGTATGAGAGATTGAAACAGAAGTTTAATTCTTAATGATATTTGAATTTTAAACAAAAGTTGGGGGGGCGTCAATTGAAAACAATTAAATTCAAAGCAGTCAATTCTGGTGATGGAGAGTCTTTTTGCTTCGATGTTGATAGGGAAACTTTTACGTTGATTACTGGAAGAGAACCAGAGGACTGGATGGATTATCAATCAGGAGAATACGTAGGACAAGACGATGAACTGATGTTTGTTTCAAGTGATCCAAATAAATGCAGGGTTTATCCAAATGATATTTTTGGTCATTCTGGCGAGGAAGTTGAAATAGAAGTGAAGGTAATGACTCTGTAGTTCAAGTAAAAGAAGAGTTTCATAAAAAAAGCAAGGGTAGCCCACGCCCCTCGCTCACTAGCAAATTTATAACAGTAACATATTTACATGGATGACAATATATACGCCTATAGCAGCGGCTACGAATAAGAAGTAATCAATAGCCTTCGGATACTTAATATCAAGCATCCTGAAAATGACTCTGAACAAGACAAGAACTAAGAAAGTTGCAATTAAAATTTTCAATGTATCTAAAAACATACTGAACCACTCCCATAAATGTAAGTTACATTTAAGGGCAGCCCATCCTTTGGTATAACAGTTTTATTACATTCATCGCGTCTTTACTGCCTCAGAAATGATGTTGCAAATTTAATCCAACAGAAAGTTTGCGTGGGTATGATCATTATAGAGGAAAATATTTGAAAAGTTAAGACACTTTTGCGTTTAATATAAAATATTTTATAGACAGAGAGGTGAAGAATAGATGAAGCCTTGGAATAAACCAATTCGATTTCACTACGCAAGCAATGTGAAAAAATATGATAAACAAAATATTACACACAATAAGAATTATGGTGTCACTAATTGGATGGTGGGAACTTGCACATATCCTTGGAGCCCTTGGGTTCAGATTCACATTGGATACTTCTCGGTGCAGATCAAATGGTATCTGATCACAGTAATCTTTAGTGTAATCTGTTTTATGACTGGAGTGTTAATTGGCAATTAAATAAAGAAAGTGTTGTCTAAATATAATAAAAGGAGAAATACATATGAGCGAGATGAAATATTACAAAATTAAACGAGGGACTAAGTATGATCAAGCAGTTAAGAAACACTTTGAGCTCAATAATCAATGGAAACAAGTGTATGGGAAGTTGAGTGAAGCATTGGGTGAGAAAATTACAAAAATGGCACAACATCCGAAATTTTTGACGATTGATCCGACAGAACTTACTAAAGAAGAGAACCAGAAAGCATTCAAAAAGGATGGAAGTTTGAAAGGCAATTCTAAGAAAGCAAAAGAGATTGGCGAAAAATACAAGCAAATTATTGAAGAATGCGGTCTTGCTGATTATGAGAACTTGGGAACCATTAACTTTATCTATGGCGTAATGAGATATCAAGGAGAGACGCTTAAGACTTTTAGAACAAGCGAATTCGATCTGTATTATAAGGCTGATTTTGATATCGATGAACGTTCTAAGCGGACAAATAGTGGAGAAAGCCTTGTTGAGGAGATCACAGAGATAGAGTATACAGAGAAGTATCTTGAAGAGATTAAGAAAAAAGAAGTGGCTTGATCAATTTAAGGGGGGATACGATTGCATTTAATCCATAGATGGATTAAGAAAAAAGATACAGGCAAGCGGATGTATCTGGAATGTAAAGTATGCAGTAAGAGAAAGGTTATTGAAAAATTTAAAGAGGGTCATCAGCCAATTGATAAAAGATGGCTACACAAGCTAGTAGATTGATTCTAAATGAAACTGCTCTTTTACAGAGATTTAATGAGTTATGTCATCGCATTATCCAATTAACCTGAAATGGAGAGTGATTGATTTGAGAAAAGCAAATATCAAAATCATCAACAAACAAACAGGATTGGTAGACAAGTGGCTGACAAATGAACTAATCAACAACAATGACAATATTACATTACCTGAAAAATTCAAAATAGTAATACAATAATCCGTTTAAAGGAGTGATTTTGCCATAGCGTGGAAACAAAAACAACCTAAAATTCCGTTTGAACCATTTGATACGCTGCATGAAAAACTTGCAAAGATTAACGGTATTGAGAATCTAAAAGAATTTCTTAATCCAACAATAAGCCACACTCACGATCCATACTTATTAAAAAATATAGAACCTCTGGTAAATAGAATTCTTATAGCTATCAAGAATAATCATAAAATCATCATTTATGCTGATGTCGATTACGACGGGATTTCATCGGCAGTTATCTTATACAAGTGGTTAGTAAACTTCACTGAAAATGTCTTCATTAAACATGTGGAGCGATCAATCGGGCATGGTTCTGAGTTTATTATTGACCAGATTGAAGACGATACAGATTTATACATAGCAGTAGATAGCAGCAGTAACGATATTGAAGCGTTAAAAGTATTGGTCGAGAGGGGCATCGATTGTCTTGTAATTGACCATCACACGGTAAATGTACAAAATCCATATTGTATTCTGGTTAATCCTCGTCAAGACGGGTGCAATTACCCAAATAAGAATGTATCTGGTGGATTACTTGTTTGGAAAGTATGTTCTGTATTGGACGACTACATGAATACTAAGTATTCATATCAGCACATTGACCTTGCTGGATTTGCAGTAGCGGCAGATATGATGTCAATGAAAGAAATGGAGAACAGATTTTATTACAAATATGCTTTAGAAAATGTCAAACATGGTGGCTTACAATTGTTGTTTAAAGAATTGGGGAAAGACATCGAAAAACTAAGTGGCACAGATTTTTCTTATGGTGTTGCTCCATGTATTACAGCAGCTACTAGAGCGGATAAGATGGATCTAGCATTAAGATTCATGCTTTCTGAAGACGTTGACGAAACCAAAGAACTGGTTAAGCAATTGGTTAAAGAAAACGATAGACGAAAGGAAATACAGGCTCTTGCTGTAGAGAGACTTAAACCTCAGATTAATCATTCAGATAACTGCATAGTCCTCTACGATCCTAATATTGGGAAGGGATATAACGGATTGGTGGCTCAAGATATATCTCAGAACAATAACAGACCAACAATCATATTGGGCAATGCAGATGACTCAGAATACTATTCTGGAAGTTACAGATGGAACGATAACGAGTTCTCGATGATGGATTTGCTTAATGAATGCTTATATGCAAAATATGGAGCAGGGCATGACGGAGCAGGAGGAACTTCTGTAAGGAAAGACGAGTTAATCCTTTTAAGAAATGAACTAAATGAGAAATTATCAGATTATCTTTTTGATGATTCATTATTTTATGATTTAGAGTTCGCTAGATCGGAAGTAGATGAGAGATTGATATCACAAATACAAGAATTCTATAAGGTTACAGGCAAAGATTTTGAACAGGGTAACTTTAGAATTACGGATCTATTTATCAATAACAAAAAGCCAATGGGTAAGAACAAAAATACGGTTAAAGTGTTTTGTGACAATCTTGAATTGATGAAATTTAAAACAGATACTGAATATTATGACAGAGTACCAGTATTCTCATATGTGGAAGCAGTAGGGTCCTTAAATATGAACTATTGGACACAATATAGACCTAAATATAAAGTCATTAAAACTTGTCAGTTATTCATCGAAGAATATAGAGAAATCAAATAAACAATAAAATAATACATAAGCGAATGGGGATATATACATATGAAATTTTACGGAATCGCAACTAACAATAATCAAAACGTGGTAATCGACAACCTGCCAACAGACTATCTTGGTGCAGTCAATGCAGCGAAACAGCAAGCAGCTAAAATGGGTTTCACGTTCCAGTACGTTAAACCAGCAGAAAATGGTCGGAAGGAAGGATCTGTGATGACTAAATTTAAGAAGCAACGTACTCAACGCAAATCCAACAAACGGTAATACATATGAAGAAACAAAAAGTAAGAATCAAGGTCAGTGATCATGCACGAGTAAGATGTGAGCAAAGTAACGTTGGAGTGGGATATCTCATTAAGATGATATCCTCCATTCCAAACGTTCAAGGCAAGTTAAGATGGATGACTGAAAAGGGTGTAATTGTAATTGAAAGAGTAAATGAAGGATTGATTCTAGTTCGTACATTCATCGCTCGATTCAAATATAAAGGCAAGAAATATCGCAAAGGTTGCATGACTTTTTAATACATAGGAGATGAGTAATGGCTACTATTTTGAAGCACAGAAAAGATGAAGATTACGGAACTCTTGAGTATTCAATGTTTGGGGGCAGTGTTCATTTTTATACGGAAGATGGGATGTTTGGCAAAACTCTAGGAGATAGACTAGACAACATACTCAAAGATTGGGACATTGTTGAAATGCCAGAAGGCTATGAGATTGGTGAATATGGTGGTTTGAAGAAGGATGTGTCTTGAAATGGACAATGAAGCACAAGAATTTATTTTTGGCAGAGTCGTATTTAGTAGGCCAGCAGTTTACGAAAGACCGGAATTTGTAGTCAGATATATAGAGAGACATAAAGAGTATGACAGGCTGAACAATTTTTATGATTTAAAGGATAGGTTGATGAAAAGAAGGATTAGAACAATTAATAGCTATTGAGCTGTATTAGCTGGGGGGGATTTACATGAGAAGTCAAGTAGATGAAAAACATGAAGTTGAGTTGAAAGTGTTTGACAGTTACATTCGTGAAGCTGAGAAGAATGGTAATCTTGGTTCTGTTCCAATCCATGCTTTAAGAGTGATGAGAAATAGGTATGAAGAGTTAATGAATGATCTCGAAAGTAGCAGAATGCTAAATAATTGGGCTCATCAACTGGTGGGCAACAATGGGGCCTTCGAAGAGGCGTGTAGAAAGTGGCATGAGAGCTATCTTGGTATCAAAGAGACCAAGTGAAAGAACTGTTTCATTGAGATATATCGAGAAATGGGAAAAGGCAAACTCAGGGTTACTGAGAATGCCTAGATTTTTAAGGTGTAAAGTATACATACCCCTTATAAGTTACTTCGTGATAACCAGTACCATCACTAAACGTGAAGGTATAGACCGGGTTACTTATGGGGAGCACACCTGTAAACCGCCCTGCTGGAAAATATGTAAGATGAAAGTAAGACATAGGGACAGGAGAATCGCCTCCACCTTTTGCAAAATGAAAGAGTCTGACTATCTCAACATATTTGGGAGATGTGTCAGTTATGCTACTTTGTTCTACCTCTGCTGCTGATGTAGGTAAAGTGAAAACCAAAGTTAGCAACAAACTGAAAAAAATTAGTATGAGTGATTTGTTTTTAACACTATATGCCATTAAATGTCACCTCCTTCCAATAATAGACTAGCACATGTGGAATATAATTACAATAAAACCATTTGAAATACAAGTTTCAAATAGAAAGGAGCATATAAATGTCAGAAGTAATTTTCTTTCTACTGGGATCGATATGGAGCGCTGTTTACTGGATATGGAGATCAAGATTGTTTATTAGAAGAAACTACGACCCAAACTTCATGAAAAAGTAAGATGGTAAAATAGTGGTTTCACGGAGAAGGGGGACGGTAATACATGAGCGACACTAAATACATAGACATTAAAGATTTCAGAGAAAAAGGATATCTGTTTGAAGCAAATCGTCAGTTTTTTCATCCTTTGGGATTGGCATTGGAAATTCGAATTGATGATGAAGGTAATGAAGTATTAGGTGGCGTGTGGGACTATCGGAGTGATCCTGAAGGAATCCTATATGATGAAAAAACTGTGACATCTAAGAAGTCTTTTGACAAGGCGCTTCGTGTAAACGTAGAACGCGCAGAGAAGGAAATGGTCAGAAAGAAAAAGTATGGTTTCGGAATTCAACCTGTTGCTTATTCAAGTCTTGAAATACATAAGGAAGTGCGTTTGAAGGAGGAAAATATTGATGCCAAACTATTTGAATAGCAAGAATGAGAAGAGTATTTACTTGTATGTTTGCGGTAACGATTACGCTGCAATCGAATTTTCAAGAAACTATAATCCCCAAGAAGTATATGAGGAAATGTGTAGTAACGGAGAAACTCATAAAGTCATAGACGAAGACGAGTACATTGAATTACGGATTATAGAGTTTAACCAAGTAGACGGTACATTTGTAGATTGGATTAAAGATAACTTGTGTGATTATGATCAACTGAAAGCTCGGGACATTATTGAGGTACAGCCAGTATAGTCTGCGTAAGGTTTCAAGTAGAGAGGAGATACTTAAATGGATGAATTGATTAAGCAGATGAATATTGCAATGAAATCAACAAGAGAGTCTGGATTTGTTATTGGAGATGCAATGAAAAGTGTCTTGAAGAAGCTAAAAGAAGGAGGTAATTAAATGTATCCTGAGTTGAGTTACCTAGATATTACAAAGAAACTTGATGTTCTGCGAGCAAAGCAGCGGCAAATCAATATTGAGATTGCCAATCTGGAAGAGATGAAGAGCCGTAAACTATCTGAAGAGTTTATTAACTGGAACTTGTATCAAAGCAGAAAGAAAGATATTTACGATCCTTATCCAACTGTTCGTTTCTAGAAAGGAGACATACATAGATGCATGAATTGATTGAGAAGATCAAAGAAGAAATTGAGATTACGCTTAATTATTATAAAGAATCAGATCCGGTAGCTCACGAAGGCGAAATTCTTGGCCTACAGGAAGCACTAGATATTATTCACGACCAGTACGAAATTAGCAAATATACATAGAGGAGAATTAAATATGTTGATTATTGATCTGGAGAACGAAGAGAAGTCATTTACGGAAGTAGATGAAGCTGTAGAATTTTGCGAGAAAGAGTTTGGATATAAGGGTTCTATGTGGGATGCAGTTAAAAGTAAGTGTAATCTAAATCAACTTTGTGAACTACTTCGTGAAGATGAGATTTGTGCTTGGATTCACCCATAGAGGGGGAAAGGAATGCCGTTTATTGGAGGACTCGTTTTAATTTTCATCCTGGCTTTTGGCTTATGGTCATTAATGTTCCCATTATTCAATAAGGTAGGCAACAGTGTTATAAATAAATACAATAAATTCAAACAAGAGGAGAATGTAAATGAAAAACCTAAAGACATTTAAAGTAGGGGCAATTTCTGTAGCACTGATTATTATTGTAGGGATTGTATTGTTAAGTTTCTTTGTAACACGAATCCCTAATGGATATGTTGGTGTCGTATACTCTCCTAATGGTGGAGTAAAGGATAGTACGTTAAGTCAAGGATGGAAACTAGTTGGAGCGTTTGATAAAGTGACGAAATATCCGATCCGAATTCAAACCGTTGAATACAAAGATATTCAAATTGCTACGTCTGACGGGAAAAACATCACAATTGATTTTGCTTACAATTACCAAGTAGAACCAAGCAAGGTATCATCTATCTTTAATACGTTTGGGCCAATTGGCATTCAAGAAATTGAGGATACATATCTCAAAACACGTTTCCGTGATGCAGCTCGTAAAGGTATTTCTAAGTTTACAGTAATTGATGTATATGGGGAAAAGTCATCTGAAGCAGGAGTAGATGTTCAACAACGTTTCGCTGATGATGTTAAAGAGCTAGGTTTTATTGTATCAAACGTAACTGTAGGTGTACCTCAACCTGATGCTAAGACTCAGGAAGCAATTGATAAACGTGTCGAAGCTTCACAGGAGCTAGAGCGGAAGACTACTGAGCTTGAGATTGCTAAGAAAGAAGCAGATCGTAAACGGGTAGAGGCACAAGGTAATGCAGACAAACTATTGATTGAGGCAGAAGGTCAAGCTAAAGCAAATAAAGAGCTTCAGCAGTCACTCTCTAATCAACTCGTTCAATATGAGACAATTAAGAAATGGGATGGAGCACTTCCATATGTAAGTGGATCTAATACTCCAATGATTCAATTGCCCACTGCAAAAACTGAGCAAGCAAAATAATGAGGTGGGGAGTTATCTCCCCAATCCTTACGAAAGATATATTTGACTGAGAAAAGGAGAATTAAAGAATGAATGTTGAAAACGAACTTTTAGATAGAGTAATTAAATTCATGATTGATAACGGAATCAAATGTAGCGACACTGTTTATCAGAAAGATCAGGTAATTGAGAATGCTTGTGAATTCATTGATGACTTGTTCAAAATAGTTGATCCACGATTGCCAGCTTGGTTTGTTTATGGTGATGAATAACTAAGTGAAAGTGAGATTTCATAGGGAGAGTGAAGAGTATGGGACATTATGATGATGTGAGAGAAGAACATGAAAAAAGCTGTTTCAGACGCAAAGATGAAGATACTCAGCAACAATTAGATAGACTGATGAATTCTATTGGTACTAGTGACCCGTTAATTCGAAAGGTGGTTGAAGTGTTGTATAAGGAATTTAAGTAGATCTATTTGAAAGGCGTATTTCAAAGAAAAGGAATGATGATAAATAAAGACTAACATATTTGTACCACAGAAGATTAGAGTTGGATTCCAGAATAGAGAAAATACATATACGAAAACTTTAGCTTATGTAACTTACTATGATGTTAAAGGAAAAGTTCGAAAAGAAACATCCTGGGAGAATTGGCGAGACAAAAAGATTGATCCTATTGACCATGAGAACACTCCAGTGTCAGGGTTCGTGTTGAACAAGAAGGTTGGGGATTATGTATCTGATTGGAACCATAGACAGGCATATGTACGAGTATATGATCCAAGAGGTTTTGAATTTGAGATTACAATTGAGAACTTGTTGTACATACTGGAGAACGCCAACTCAATCAAAGGTAAGGGACTTGAAGGTGAATTTATCTATGGATGGGACGGTAAAGACCTTGTGCTATTACCTGTAGAGTCTCCAGACTATAAAGAGATTTCTAAATATAACGAGATATTGCATGAGAGAAATTACATTAAATCTAAACATTTAATTCCTGGAGCAATCTACAGGACTAAGGATAACCAGGAATTTGTCTACATGGGAAGATTCGATTACTGGGGGACTAAATGGATCAGATCTGAAGATATTAATCGAGATGGTCACTATGCAAATGTCAATAAAGGTAAGCATTATTACTTTGCACATAAGACAACCGACTATCAAAATAAAGAGTATTTATATCTTCTGGCCCTTAAGTCTCTTGGAGAGCGAATCATTGAAGCAGTCACAGATGAATGTGTAGATGATTATGCAGCAATGTTTGATCTTCTAGAAAGCAATTCACATTACTCACCTTATGATGAAAGTAAAGATGAATATATAATTTACGATAAAGATAGATTTACTGAAAAAGTAAAGAGAGGGGGAGACTCTTGGCTCTACGGTACATCTATTCTAATTGAAGACAATAAGGATAGTAGAGCTGAAGTGAAAAGAGAGAATAGGGAAAGTGAGAACTACATGATTGTAGTGAAGGATAGGGTGCCGTCTAGATGGGGAAGCGGGTACGATACAAATGAACGCATTTTATACAGAGGATCATTAGAAGAAATTTGGGTTAAGTTTAAGCCGAGATACAGAAACAAATACCTAACAAACGGGAGACTACACGAGAATGGAGATACATATTAATGGCAAATTATAATGACAGTAAGATTCTTGAACTAAAAAAACAGATTGAAGAAAAGAAAAAGTCGGTAAGTAAATCCAAGAAGTTTACTCCTGTGACCAATTGCTCTATTGAGTTAGAAGGGGTACGAATTAATATTCAAACTTTGAGCAAAGAACAACTCATTTCATTACTAGTGAAACTTAATTCATATGCTGTCTCAGCCATTGAATTAGAGTTGCTTGATCAATATGTCATTAGTGGCTACAACATTGCAGACTGGATTGGAGACTTAAAAACTAAACTCGATTTCATTAACAGCAAAGATGAAGAACAAAAACTTAAACTTATGGAATCAAAACTTGATAAATTACTGTCTGATGACAAGAAGGTTGAATTAGAACTAAATGAGATTGCTGAGATGCTGAACCAATAGTATGTACGAGGTCTCACAGTAGGACTCCACAGGAGACCTCATTGAAAAATTAGGCAGCTCCAGCCAATTCTTTACGAGCGTGTTTTTCGATTTCTTCGTGCAGAGACTTGAGCTCAGTGGAGTATTCTCGATTAATAGCATAAAATTTTTCAGTATTCTTCGAGTTAGGGTTCTCTTTGTACTCATAAGTGAACGCGCTGTATGAAGTACAGGTATCGTAGAAAATTTTAATGAATCTCTCAACTAACGTAACTAGATACTCTGGAATATAAACTCTATTTGAGTCCAATACTTCAATCAAGTCCTTCTGTTTTTTATAAAGGAGTTCATCCGATGTAGCATCTTTAGTTTGAGAGAACTTATTGCAGATTCTAATCTCTTCCCTAACAGCCTGTATAGCGGTGAAACTTATTTCAGTGTATTTTTCTCTAAACTTTTTGTTCTTATCAATCTCTTCTTCAAGTCTTTTTATGTACTCATTACGATCCTTTTCCAGTGTTGATCTGTGGTTTTCCAAGTCTTTTTGTAGCTCTAACGTATAAGAAGCTAATCTTTTATCAAAATATTCTTTAGACATTGCTTTACCAATAAATTTAATCGTACCAAAACATGTTGCAATCATTACTGGTACTGAGACAACTAAAGTTCCCCAATCAACTGTGAAATTCATATGCACCAACCTTATTATTGTATTACATATGTTATCGGCACATTAGAGGCAAATTTTTAATTATGAAAGTCAAATTTGATTGAAAAGGAGCGCAACGCGCCCCATTTAAACACTTAGAATAAAGTATAACTTGTAGTAGCAAGTAGATTTTTCTTTATATTGCTCGGTATAAAATCCAAAGTTGTTAATGAGTATACTTTTAAATAGTCAGACTTTTTCGATGAACTCATATTGTCTATAAAGTCTGGGTTGTATACTACATTTTCACAATATGACGGAATCATGCTATTTAGAAGTTGTTGTAGTTGAGTATCTGTAAGACCCAGTAATTGTTGTTTGAAGTCAAAGTATACTTCCGAACTACGCCTAAGCCAACTAAATAGTATTACAGTTCGATCGTTGTCTGGAAAGACATTTAAAGTCATAAGATGGACTTGAGATTCAGGATTTAAGAGGTCATTTATTTTTCTTCCTGTTAGATCATATTCGAGGTAGAAGCCAGAGCTTACCGAAAATAGTACTTCTTTTTGCAGGACAATCTCTACAGTTTCAACAGCTGCGTAATCATTCGTTAAAAGAGCTTCGTCATAGATTTTTTTAGTGTAGTCGTTGTCATTTGTGGATAAATCATATCCTTTTTTAAATCCGAGATATTCATCGTTGGTCAAAAGACTTGGTTTATCATTTCCATTGTTCTTATGTAATTTAACTGACTCAGATTTTTTGTGATATTCAAATGAAAAAGTTCTATAAGAGAATAGAAACTTTTGATGTTCAGTACCATAATATTCTTGATCTTCAATTGGTTGAAAAAGTTCCTTGTCATGATGACTACAAAAACCACTGAAGGTCGTTGCTTTCTTTCGTCCCACGGTCTTAAAACGAGGATTCATTCTTTTAGTGGTTTCGTTCACAATCATCTTAACTACGTATAAGTCGCCGTTTCTTCCGAGTTTGCTTAAAATGCGATTGTTCTGTATAGAATGAGCCTTGATTGGCTCCCCTTTACATTCATTCTGATTTGGATGGATACATTGTTTAATTAAATTTTTACTAATTCTCCTATCTAATGCTGAGTTAATAGGAATAGATGAATCAATCAGAGGTTTATCTGGAAGCTGCATATGACACATCTTGTATTTCTTGCCACTGCCACATGTACAAAGATCGTTTCTGCCAATTTTCACGTAAAAGTCTCCATTCATCGTTCAATTTACATGATTATTTTACTATGAAGTATCAATTCTGTCAGTATACTAGAGTATAGCATCATGTTTAAGTGAAATGTACCTTTTATTTAGAATTAGTTAGGGATAAATAGAACTGGTATAAACTAAATACATAAAATCAGTTGAGGAGATGGACATTATAGCTAAATATGGACAACAAGTGTGGGGATCTGTAGACATCAATAAGCAGGTCGCAATTACTACTAGCAACAATATCTTTACATTCAGTGTAGATGGTACTCCGTATACACTTACCATGCCTTCTGGGACATATAAGACAATTAGAGAGAAACATGAGTCAGAACTGGTTCAAACAATCACAACAGCAGCTTCATCGCAGAGCATTCCCGTTCAGTTTAAATTGGGTGGGATGCATTATGATGAGAAATACAACGTATTGATTATTGAACACACAGACAAAGAGAATGAACATGTATTGGATAACTTTACCGGGAGCGCAAATAGCACATTGTTTGGTAGTATTAAATTTAACCTAGCCCCAAGAGATTGATTAATTTAAGAGTAAAAATACATATTGACTAAAATGGTGTATTGAATTAAACTGATAATACAAACAACAAGAAGAGGTGTTGAAGATGAATAGAAATAGTAAGCTTCAGAATTCGCTAGATAAGTTAAACAAAAGTTTGGAAGCTCTAAATATGGCTATTGATCGACAACATCTCAAAACAAACAGTATGGAACAATCAGTTAAAGAGTATTTTGAAGTGAAGAACTACTTAGCAATGCAAAAAATGAAGCAAGAAGGGAGGAAAAAGAAGTTCAAAGGCTAAATGAGGCAACGTTGAGTTTATCGAGAGTGTTGATTGAATGTTTCAAGGAGGATGTTGACACAGACAATGAATCTAAGTTGCATGAAGATAGTTATATAAGCAAGAAATTGAAGCAACATATAGGAAGAGAGCAGTTTAAGGAATATGACAAGTACGGAGAAGAGGTGTGGAGTAACGCTTGGAATGAGTTTAGCCGAGTAGTGTTTCATACCAGATCAAACAAAGAATAATAAACCGAAGGAGTGAAAAATTTGAAATTAGGGAACAGAAATGTTATCGGTCTACATGTTTTTGATGAGTTGGGCAATAAAGTAACATATCTAGATTCACTTAAGGAAAGTAAACTTGTAACTTCTGATGAAGAGCAAACATTACTCTATGTAAAAGACGCTTTGTTGGACACTCAATTACTAAAGTTTATTACTAACGAAGAAGAGGATATTTCAAGTGACTATGAATCTTTTTTCCACAAGAAAACGTATCGAACATTTTCTTTCAAAAAGACAACAAGAAAATGTAAATTGATTGCTGAAACAGACTATAGAAATTCTCTTGGGCAAGATCATAATACATATTTCGAGATACCGAATGCACAGATTGTAAGTTCGATTGATTTTTATACTAGTTCATCTGGATATCCGAGCGATACAGATATTATGTTTATTATTGAGCCATTCAATGAAGATAATGAACTGTTTAAAATTCACATCGAGGAGAAAGAGAATTATGATTCGGAACCAGTAACAATCCACAAAGTTGAAATTACTTGTAAGGATACTCACACAAGTGGAAAAGAACTAATGGAAAAGATTGTGAAAGCACTGCATTCAAAACCAAGAAATGTTAGATCCATTTAAATAAAATAATTCTTTTACACAGATATATACATTTGAAAGTGAGGATTTTAATGCCCCGATTAGTAAACAAACCGAATAACAGACAACTAGCGTTTGACGAAAACAGAATCAATACATATTCAGATAGAGTTTTAAGTGGCTTTGAGTTAGACAAGGGAAAGTTGGTCAAAGGTGTTAATAGTAAGCTAAGACGTGACGAGGTCACAGCGGAAGAGATTAGCGAAGCATTCTCAATGACTGCGCTTGACTTGATCACAAAGGAAGAACCCAACTGGAAATTTGTTGCTGCTAGAGGATTGCTGACAAAACTCTATAAAAAGGCTGCAAACAATCGGAAGTATAAGTCCTATGTGGATGAGCCATATGGTTCATTCTATCCTCTAATTCAAACTTTAGTTGAAAAAGGAATCTTCAGAGAAGAACTTCTCACCTGTTATACAAAAGAACAGATTGAAGAATTGGGAGATTACATTAACCCTGAGCATGATCTGCTGTTCGATTATATCGGATTGCTTACCCTAACAGAACGTTATCTTACTCATGACTTTGATGGGAAACTAATGGAATTGCCACAGCAAAGATACATGGTTATTGCTATGTACTTAATGCATCAAGAACCTGAAGACCAACGTATGGATCTAGTCAAAGAAGCTTATTGGGCTATGAGTAATCTATATATGACGGCTGCTACACCTACACTATCCAATGCTGGTAAAAAGGTTGCTGGTCAATTGTCTAGTTGTTTTATTGATACAGTAGATGATTCACTGGAGGGTATCTTTGACTCAAATACAGATGTAGCACGACTTAGTAAAACAGGTGGAGGAATTGGAGTTTATCTAGGGAAAGTTCGAGCTAGAGGCTCTGATATTCGTGGTCACAAAAACACCAGTTCAGGGGTAGTACCATGGATTCGCCAACTAAATAATACTGCTGTGAGTGTTGACCAATTAGGAACCCGTAAAGGTGCTGTAGCGGTTTACTTGGATGTATTCCATCGTGACATTTTAGCTTTTCTTGATCTGAAACTCAATAATGGCGATGAACGAATGAGAGCACACGACATTTTTCATGGTGTCTGCCTTCCTGATTTGTTCATGGAAAGAGTTGAGAGTCGAGGAGAATGGAGTCTGTTCTGTCCACATGAAGTAAAGTCTATTATGGGTTGGAAAGATAGCGATGGACGATCACTTGGATTGGAAGACTTCTATGACGAGGAATTGGGCAGAGGAACCTTCAGAGACAAATATGAAGAAGCAGTAAATCATCCTCTACTACAGAGAATCACTGTTCAGGCAATTGATATTATGAAGCGTGTGATGAAATCTCAATTAGAGACTGGAACACCATATATGTTCTATCGTGATACAGTGAATCGCGCAAACACTAACAGTGTACATGGAATGATATTTTCCTCGAATCTTTGTACAGAGATTATGCAGAATCAATCCCCTACAGTGATTGAAAAAGAAGAGTTGGTAACTAAAGACGGTCAAACTCGTATTATTGTCTCTAAAATTCCCGGCGACTTTGTTGTTTGTAATCTTAATTCAATTAATCTGTCTAGAGCAGTGCCAGACAATGTTCTTGAACGACTTGTTCCAATTCAAACTCGTATGCTAGACAATGTAATTGATATCAATAATATTGATGTGTTGCAAGCTCAATATACAAATGCACAATATAGAGCCATTGGTCTGGGAACATTCGGACTCCATCACCTGCTTGCTCTTGAAGGTATTCGTTGGGAATCGGAAGAAGCAGTCACTTATAACGATAACTTGTATGAAAAAATTAACTTTTTGCTCGTGAAAGCCAGCATGGAACTGTCCAAGGAAAAAGGACATTATCCTAAATTCAATGGTTCCGACTGGGACACAGGTGAATACTTTGTTAAGCGCGATTATGTTTCTGGCAATAGAGAAGGTAAATATGTAACCACTGACCAGTGGAAGCAGCTACAATCTCAGGTCAGAGAAAATGGAGTACGTAATGCGTGGATGTTTGCCATTGCTCCTAATGGATCTACATCAATTATTGCTGGCTCAACCGCATCTATTGATCCACTATATGAATTGATTTCATATGAAGAAAAAACTACATATAAGATTGCTAATCCAGCACCAGATTTAAGTGAAAAAACAATATGGTTTTATAAGACAGCTTTTAACGTTGATCAGCACTCTAGTATTGATATGGCAGCAGCTCGTCAGCGACATATTGACCAAGGTCAAAGTTTCAACTTATATGTTCGCCCGGATATCAAAGCAACAGAGTTCCTAGGATTACATCTTCATGCTTGGAAAGCTGGGATGAAAGCTACTTATTATATTAGAAGTCAAGCTTTAACAATTGAAGGTTGCGAGTCATGCGCTAGTTAAATATAAGGAGAATACATACTTGAAAATTCAGAAAATTTTTAATACAGAAGCACCAAATAAATCAACACGTATTATTAAGGGGGAAAATTCGGGTATCCTTAATTGGAACGATATCCGAATGCCTCACATGTATAAGCTATACAAAGTATTGCTACTCAATCATTGGATCGCAGACGAGATTCCCATGTCTAAAGACGCTTCCCAATTTACTCAACTTAGTAAAGTTGAACAGGACACATTCAAAATTAACATTTCTCTGCTTGCAGTATTGGACTCAATGCAAACAATGTTTGTTGGTGATGTAAAAAGGTATTTTACAGATTCATCGTTGGAAGCAATCTCTGCAATCATTGGGCAACAAGAAGTTGTACATAATCAGTCTTATTCCTATGTACTATCCTCAATTGTATCTGATCAAGAGCAGAAAGAAATCTTCGAGTACTGGAAGCATGATCCTGTATTGCTTGAGCGTAATCAATTCATTTCAGATATTTATCAAGAGTTTCGAGACAATCCTAATCCACAAACATTCTTTAAGTCAATGGTTGCTGATTTGATCCTTGAAGGCATCTTCTTCTACAGTACCTTTGCATTTTTCTACAATCTGGCTCGTGATCAGAAAATGATGGCGACTAGTCAGATGGTCTCTTATATCCAAAGAGATGAA